>JAJQIG010000005.1 GCA_021199335.1 Oscillospiraceae bacterium
GCGAAGATGGAACCCGCCGCCTAAGAGGCGGGGGACATCGGCAGCATTGTTATAATTAAGAGCAGTTCCGCTGAACACCTTTATTCTTCTGATGCATTAGATTTGTCATATGATATTGTTGGTCATTTTCCTCACTCATTAAACAATTTTTATAATGTAAATCCATTTTGTTCGAATCAGCAGACTTAAAAAAATTTGCCAAATCATGCAGTTCAATGTGTCACAAATTCTCCGCAAATAATCACAATAAAAAGTCAAGCTATCGGCAAAACGCCCTGCCTACGGCTTTTTACAGCCGTAAGCAAGGCGCTTATTTAGCTTAGCCCGCAGCAATTCTCGACCTCATTCACCCACTCCTGCGGATAGCAGACAAGCAATTCCTCATGCTGCATCGGATGATGCCTTATATCAGGATTTTCGAAGTGCCGCTTATATCGCAACAAATATTCTTCACCCATTTTCTCCGCATAAAAGCAGTGAATAACCGTGCTTTCGGCGCTTATTCCATCATCAAGCGGGGTTACAAGGTCGGAGTAAAACTGGTTGTAAATGCTTTCTTGTTTGACAAACGCCATTTGAGATGTACCAATTCCAAACATGGTCAGCATTTTATCGAGATAAGCCCGTTCCTCCGAAGAACGTTTTTCCATCCACTTGTTCATCCAATTCGGCAGTCTGCCTTTGTGGAGCATTCCACGGAGGATTGGAGCCATAAGGCGCCCCTTAAGACTTGCCGAAAAGGGTTTGCCTTGGTCTAAGTCCGAGCTGCCGAGGATGCCGTGGTCGATATGTATCTTTCCTCTCTGCACCAACAGCCCCACAAAGGAGCCGCCTAAAGAACAGCCGTAGGCGCAGCAGATTCTCCCGCCGAATTGCTCCTGTATATAACATTCAATTTTTTCCGTTTCCTCTGTCATAGACGGAAAAATCGTGTCCTCCGTTTCGTCAAAGCCGTCATAGGAAACGCAGACCACATAAAAGCTTCGTTTCAGCAGGGGGATTACCTCGTCAAAACTACTTTTCCAGTGACAGCAGGTTCCCGGCAGAAGCAGGATAACAGGTTTGTTTTTATCTCCAAATTCATAGGTTTTCATATCTTTCTCACCAATCTCTCGTTTATTTTAGACTCTTTTCTCAGGCTGTCCCATGTCGGTGTGGGAATGCCTGCCTTTTTGCGCAGTGTTTCAAATTCTGCGTCCAGATACTGCATTTCGCTGACGGCGTGCATAGCGTGATCACTAGCCATAAGCCTGCCGATGGGCGTTTTATATATGACAAAGAATATCGCCGCCATAATGGGACGCTTTAGTCCCGAAAACCACTTTTCGTCCCCGACGGGAAGAATGGAATATCCCAGCTTTTGCAGTACACGGTAGCCCTCCAAATCCGCATCCAAAATGGCTTTTCTTAACCTATGTGTAGCCCTCGGCAAGCACCCGTCTGTGATGTAACAGACGTAGCATATGGGAAGTACCCACGCCGCATGACATTTCAGCCATGTGTCCATCTGATTCTCCCATGTTAAGTGATAGCCTGTTCCCCCAAAAGCCATTTTCAACCTCCTTTGAAATTGCTCTAACAATGGCTCATCAAATCCGCCCACCGTCATTCCGACACCTGCGTGAAGGCTAATCACCTTCCCGTTTTCCCGCCGTCCCGCAGTTCCCTGAAAGCCAAAGGCAATTTCTTTTTCCATAGGGGAATCTGTAATCGCCATGCGCGCGGTTTCCTGCGCCGTCATATTATTACCCACAAACACAATATGCGAGCTTGCATTCTTTGCGATGAACGGAATCACTTCGGTGAGTTGAAACGCCTGCATGACAACAAAAATCAAGTCGTACTTATCGTCCTCCTCCAATACATCTATCGTTTTTAAGCGGTCAACCGTTGTTTTCATCTGTAGATAATGACGAATTACCAGACCGTTTTTGTCGATGGTTTTCTTCCACTCTCCACGAGCCAAAAGGGTAACATCATTCCTTTTGCAAAGCATATGGGCAAGCTCGCAGCCGATAACGCCTGCTCCATAAATCAAAATGTTCATAGTTTACCTCCATAAATTTTCCTAAAACAGTGCTCCACAACCTACCACTCAAAAACCGCAATACGATTGTTTATTTTCATGCTTACAAGCCCTATGACCCTGCTTAGAAGCGTTGACTTCATCATCTGCTCGGAAAAGCTGCGCTCGCTGACCAGCTTCATCCTTGGCTCAAGCTGTTCGAATTCGTGTCCCGATGTTGTTCCCCAACCAAATTTTGCATTTGTTTCTTTCACTGTATCATGCTTCTTCTCATCCATCATAGATGGCCGCATCATCTCCACAACAAGCGTACCATGCGGAGCAAGTGATACGATATTCTCTAATATTTTCTGATTATCTTCCTTTGAGAAATACATAAAAAGACCCTCTGCGATTACAAGCACCCTGCGAGCTTTATCGTCTGCTCCAAATATGCTCTTATGCCATTCTGTTTCCAAAACGTTTCCCGCAAGCATTTTTCTTCGGTTTGTATTCTCAAATATCTTACTTCTTACTGCAATAGAATCCTCCAAATCAATGTCATACCAAAGGATATGCCCATTATCAACTCTGCTGAAGCGATCATCAAGTCCACACCCGATATTAATGCAAAGCGCATCAGGATATCTTTTTATAAAAGATTTCACGGCGTTGTCAAACATGATTGTTCTGGCAATAACGCATTCATGGGTAATTGTTTTGTCAAATTTCGAGGTTTCTATATTAAGCTCTCTGATAATCTCAACAGCCTTAGAATCCCGCACTCTCGGCTTCTTTCTCAGCGATTCTGTCGCCCTGTTCGACAATGGAATAAGCGCAGTTTCCTGTACATCTCCTAATTGTAATTTTCGTTCCTCCATAATTATTTCTTCTCCTTATCTAAATAAAAATAGTGCCCCTGCAGCCTTTTTATCTGCAATTTTATGATTTTGCTTTTGTGAGCTTCTGCGCACAGGCAAGCACTGTTTGCAACATGGTTCCTGACACTCCTGCCAGTGTTTTTTCCCATATTCTTTCTTCCTTATATATCTTTATTTTCCTGCAATAAAACAAATCCAATGCTTTTTCTGATTCCTGTGTACGGTGATATTGGAGAATCCGTCCTGTTTTAGAGAAGCAACGGCTTCATTTTCAATGTCAGTTGGGACAGTCCCCATTTCACCGTAGAAGCGCGACCGCTGTTCATAGTTGTAACCATAATTTTCCCACCCAGCCCTTCGGCTTGCAGGTATTTTAAAAGAAAACCTTATTTAGTCCTCCTCATAAAAAACACGAAACACACCAACAGTTAGACATAGCTAACTTGTTTTTATTATACAGCATAATGAGTGCTAATGTCAATATCAAATCGGATAAATCACAAAGATGTGAATTGCATATATTTACCGCCCGACCTGACCTTGGCTTTGAACACTAAAAAAAATTACTATCCCACAGATGAAAGAGCGCCTCACTACTTAATGAACCTACAGTAGTGAGGCGCTTTTTAACATCCCATATCTTTTAATATTTTGTCTGTTTCTTCAAATTCATTCTGTGTGCTTTCTATCCAAGCAGAATCATTGCACCGGCGACAATACATTTCCTTTCGATCTCTCATGCGATGGCAATACGGACATTCAACTAAGTCATCTTCTCCCGTTTCTTTTGATGTTCGATGACAGCATTTTGAACAATATATCGTATCCCCTTCATCCCATAAGAATCTCTCATCAGTGTTCCCGCAATTCGCACATTTCATTTCAAGGGCTCCTCCATCATCATCTTCCCCATCAAAAGGTATATAGCTTGTACCTTCATCATCACTTGTTTCACGAGCAGCCAAATATGCTGCACCTGCAGCAACAGCTATCGTCCCTACAACCTTTCCTGCATTTATAAGCCATTTCTTCGCTTTTTCTCTTTGAACCTGCTTGCAATCTTCACACAGCGTTGCTTCCGGGTTAGCAATAACTATTTTTAGAAATGATGCCACTTCTTTTTCTTTGACGTTAAAGGCTTTTTCAAATTGTGCTGTGCAGCCTAAAAACTATTTCAGCCTTGAAATATATTCACCCGGCACAAAATCAGCAAGTACAACCTTGTCATTACCCTCGTAGAAAATAATACCGTCAGCACTCGCTTTTGCCGCATCAACCTTGAGAATGACAGGTGAACCATCTCTTCTCCTGCCAACCCTTTCAGCGGTGTCAATATCCACCGATAAATGAACATATTGTCTTCTCATGGGTTTAAGTCCCGTGTCTAAAATCAGATTGGCGGCTTTATAGGTAGTGCCGTGATAAAGAATATTCGGCGGCGTGACAATCTCCTTTGAAATATGCATTGGGATAGTGTGTCCATACAATGCCCGAATTCTATCGTCCTTAATTTCAAACCTTTTTTTGTCCGACTCAGCGTTGATTCTCGTCAAATCGTATATGGTAACGGTTCTGCCGTAATTATCACCATTATTCAGGGCATCAATAAGCTGTGAAATCTGAACAAATCCATCTTTGTCAAGCTCCAATTCATATTCCCATGGAGCGTGTCTGAGAGCATAAGATATTTCCTTGCTTAATTTTATGTAATCCAATTACTTTTCCTCCTTTCGCAGTTTTTCAACAGCTTTTATTATTTCCGCGTCTTTTTCCGGAATATAGTCATAATTTATGTATGGATTGTGACTAATGTCATTTTCGCCTGATAAAAGCTCATAAACCAATCCGTCAAAAACCTCTATGCAGTCATATTCCCAAGGATTTAGATTAATACGATAATACAGATAGCCCAAAATCTATATGGGGCATCTATTTTTCTGAAATTCGAGCAATTATATATCCAGTAATTATGAGCGAAGTTACAAACGGATATGCCGTCAAGGCATTTTTCTCTCATAAATCTATCAATAGCTTCAAATGTATTTGACCATCCGTATTCATCTATCAACGCATCATATGTATTTTCTAACTTCTCTGCCTCATCTTCATTTTCAGGAAACATTTCGTAATCTCTGTCAAATAGATAATTCACAGTTTCAGTTAAATTGCTGCTTATCCTGTCCACATTCATGTACACTATCCCTACTTTTCACATAATTTGCGATAATATTCAAGGGCAATCGGTTCAACCACATAACTGCCGTCATTGATTTCGTTGAGGCGGGAAACGAGCTTTTCAAGCAAATCAAGCATGATAAATCTGTCTTTATATTTCTGTTCCTCATTGAACCAACACAGCTGGTCATGCAAGTTAAATTCGTAATAGGATGAATATATGCTTTCAATTTTTTTATCCAACTCACGGCATTTTTCATCATTCTTTACGATTTCAATAGGTTCCAAATATAGGATTCCATTCTCATCACAACACCATATAGCACCATGAAGAAACTCTAATTGTATTTTTATTATATTCATTGTTACCTCTTGTTACATCGTGCAAGGATATGCCGAAACTATGCATAAAAAATAGCAAATCAAAACGCCTACTCCGTCATCTCCCTATACATCCTCATCAGCTCTGCCACGCACTCGCTTTCGGTGATTTTGATATTAAACCCGTAAGCAGCCATAACCGCCCTGTCGTTTTCCTGATGGGCTTTTCGCAGCTCGGGAGGCATAGTAAGGTCATCGTAGAGGTCGGCAAGGGAGCAGTCGGGGTATTTAACCCGTGCATCAAGGATAGCCTGCGCAGTTTTCTCAATCCTTGCTTTTTGTTCGGGTGTGGGGTTGCACCATGGGAAATTGTTGTAGACGATGTCTTTCGAGTAGCGATAACGCATTTCTAACCGTCCAGCAACCGCCCTCATCCAATTCATATGGACGTTTGAGGTTAGAACACCGAAATGATAGAGGGTGGCGTTGGGGATAATAAATACAAGGTCGCTTGGTATAACATTTCCATTCATAAATCCACACGGAATGTATCTTCGGCGTTCTGAGGAAACCTTTGGCATTATGACATATTGTTCGGGATTTTGTGTTTCCCTAAATACCGATGGTGTTTCAGCTAATTTCTGCCTTCCCTTATCTGGACTGCTTAATCTATCTTGACGACACAATTCAACTCGTTTCATAACCTCCGGCATTTTTCTCAATTCTGCTGGACTAATATTTACAAGCCATAAACAATAGCGATCTTTGTTATTTATATATTCAACGGATCCCATAAACTTTTTGATATACTTTACTGCATTCGGTTCTTTACGCACAAATTCTTCATAATCCTCAGCTTCAATAATAAGATTTCCACCGTCAGCAGGACGATTTCCTGTTGTCATTTCAGGCACATCGCAAAGTGGTTTTTTACGGCTCTCTACAAAAACATCTTCTGTTTCAACCAGATAAGCATTGATATTTTCCGCTTTTTTTATTGTGTCGTTGTCAAACAACAAACGCTCCTTGCTATTTGGCGCAACGCTAAAACCAACGATTACACAATGAACGTGAGCCATTAAGGTAGCTTCACTGTCCCATCTGAACGTGCGATGTGCAAAATCAATATGGATATTAAATCTTTCATAGAGCGGTTTCCAAATTGCTGCAACCTGTTCGCCCTGCGTGATTGAATTTGTGGAAACAAATGCGGCTCTTATGCTTGTGTCTTGCATAATTTGTGCCGCTTTGAAATACCAACCTGCAACATAATCAATTTTTCCTGCCGCTTTATATGGCTTGCCCGTTTTATCAACATAAATCGATAAAATGTCCGCCTTTTGTGCTTTGTCCTGCAAGGAATACCCCACAAACGGAGGATTACCCATAATATAGTTAAGGCAATACCGCACAAACCATTGAAAAACAGCAAGGAAAATGGTATAATATA
>JAJQIG010000029.1 GCA_021199335.1 Oscillospiraceae bacterium
TCAATTTTGAATATTATACCATATAAAAAGCAAATGTCAAGGGTTTTAATTCTAAATTATTTATTGATAAATAAAAATTTCCTGCTCAAAGGTCAAAAATTTTTTTATTGTCATATATGCATATAGTAGTTCTGTGAAATGTGGTTATGACAAAACTGCAAAGCAGCCTCATTTTGTCTGAATTTTTCATCTAGAGTGTTAATGAAAATTGCAACAGTAAGTTTTGGAAGCTCCTTGAGCAATTCTAAATTCCTTAATACTTAATATTAAAGACGATTTTGTAGCTATGGTAATAGAGCAGTCGGCATCAGCAAGTTAATTCAATATGTTTTGAGTAATATAATATTTTTCTTCAATTGGATTATAGTAATCTATTATGCTTGAAATAAAAACACGCTTTCCGAATATTCGTTTAATGCGTATAGCTATGGAGCAATTTTTGATGAAATAAACGACCCCCATTCTTCCACATGATTTATAAGAGCCTCATAAAATAGGCATAACAATATTTACACCCATGAGGGTAGCCAATATAAGGATCAATTACATAATCACTCGCAGGTAAATTTGACTTTGTGAGATAACCAGTAACTTCAATTATTTGTTCCCTTATTTCACCATCCCTCCATGGAAATAACACTCATAAACTTTAATTTCATTGCAGAATATTTCCTCATAACCCTGAAACCAATGAAAATCTCCTGCAACCTTTGATTGATATATATACTCACCTGCTTGGTATAGTGATGGACCTCTATATGGCATCTTCATGTCCGCAGCTTTCAATGCATCTTTCAGAAACCTACCACTAAATCTTTCATCTAACACTCTGCCTATATAATTCATTGCATATATCGGCTTATTCGACTTCCAGACAGCTTCCTGCCCTGCAAAACATTGACCGCCAACGTAGGTGTCGTGATACATATAATCGCCGTTACTATAACGGTAGTCTTGGGAATTGGGGCGTGTAGACATATATTTATTCATGTCGGC
The DNA here is from genome assembly GCA_021199335.1 of Oscillospiraceae bacterium. Lineage (GTDB taxonomy): Bacteria > Bacillota > Clostridia > Oscillospirales > Ruminococcaceae > UMGS363. Next base: position 997 of record JAJQIG010000029.1, read on the forward strand.
AGCGTATGTATTTTGATTCGCCTCTAAGCGGAATGCTATTAACTGAGATATATCGTCAACTTTTGTGTCAGAAAAATCAATATTGCACTCCTGTGTTTTTACAAGATAATCAACTGTTACATTCATAAAATTACTAAGTCGAATTAAATTTTCTATGTCAGGATAACCCTGACCCGTTTCCCATTTTGCAACTGCCTGTCTTGATACGTTTAGCCTAACTGCAAGTTCTTCTTGCGTAAGTCCTTTGGATTTTCTCAGCACTTGAAGCTTTTCGGGAAATATCATATGAACACCGCCTTCCGAATTTAATTGTAACATATAATGGAATTAGAAACAAGCATTTTACAGTTGCATTTTTGTTACTTATGAGAACAGGATGTAATAAAGTTAACTATTTACAATTTAAATAGAAATGCTTTCGCAATATCTTTGATATAGAAAGTAAATATTAATGTGAAATTACCTAAATTACATAAACATTTGTTGAATTATAATAATTTTCCATTTCAACACGAAAAAATCCTGCACAATTTCTGTACAGGATTTTTTTAGCTAAATATAAAATCAGTTCATTGCCTTTTTCAGTGAAGAAGTAAATTCTCCAACTTTTTCAACGCTGTCTGCACCATATTTTTCAATGATTTTAACAATTGCACTTCCTACAATAACTCCGTCGCAGTAGCCGCTCATCTTTCTTGCCTGTTCGGGGGAGGAGATACCGAATCCAACCATTGCAGGTATTTTACAGCTCTTTTTTATTTTTGCGAAGAAGCTGTCAAAGTCGGTGGAAAAGCTGGTTCTCGTTCCTGTTACACCGTTCGATGATACACAATAGAGGAAGCCCTCCGCCCGTGATGCAATTGCCGAAATTCTCTCATCGGATGCGGGAGTAACCATACTTATCGCAATTATATCATTTGCTTTTGCATGAGGGAGAATTTCGTTACGTTCCTCGTAGGGGAGGTCGGGGACAATTACCCCGTCTATGCCGCTTTCCTTGCAAAGTGTAAAAAACTTCTCTGTTCCGAATCGGAAAATTGTGTTTATGTACATCATAAGAAGCATGGGCTTATCTGTTGCAGCACGAAGCTTTCTTACCATTTCAAAAATTGAAATAAGGTTTGTTTTTCCTGTAGAAAGGGAACGCAGACTCGCCGCTTGGATGGTTTTTCCCTCTGCAATCGGATCGGAGAAGGGAACACCTATTTCAATAATGTCAGCGCCGCTTTCAAACATTTTTAAAACGAGCTTTTCGGTCGTTTCAAGGTTGGGATCACCGGCAGTTACAAAGGTTATAAGCGCCTTTTTGCCACCTGCTTTGAGTGCATCAAGCGTAGAATTTATTCTGTTCATTTTGTTCATCTCCTCACTGTTCGGTAACATCTTCACCACGGTACTTAGCAATTGAATAAACATCCTTATCGCCTCGTCCGGAAATAGTGATAACCATAATTTGATCCTTGCTCATTGTGGGAGCAATTTTAAGCGCAGCAGCGACTGCATGGGATGACTCGATTGCAGGGATAATTCCTTCTGTTTTGGAAAGATACTCAAAAGCCTGTACAGCCTCTTCATCGGTAATATCCACATACTCGGCACGCTTTGTATCCCAAAGATAGGCGTGTTCGGGGCCGATTCCCGGGTAGTCAAGACCTGCAGAAATGGAGTAAACAGGATCAATTTGACCAAATTCATTCTGAAGAAAGATAGATTTCATTCCGTGAAATATTCCAAGTGAGCCTTTCGCAAGGGTAGCAGCGTGAAGCTTGGTATCAATGCCCTTACCTGCCGCTTCCGCACCTACAAGGCGAACGCTCTTATCTTCAATGAAATCGTAGAACGAGCCCATAGCGTTTGAACCACCGCCAACACAGGCAACAACACAGTCGGGAAGTTTGCCTTCCTTTTCCTTGAGCTGTTCCCTGACCTCCTCCGAGATAATCTTTTGGAAATCACGAACCATTTCGGGGTAGGGGTGGGGCCCCATAACTGAACCTATGCAGTAAAACGTGGTGGAAATGTTTGTACACCAGTCACGCATAGCTTCATTGATGGCATCCTTAAGTGTAGCCGTGCCATCCTCAACTGAGATAACAGATGTACCGAGAAGATTCATTCTGTAGACATTAAGAGATTGACGTTTAACATCCTCTGCACCCATATAAACCTGACATTCCAACCCAAAAAGAGCGCACGCTGTGGCGGTCGCAACACCATGCTGACCTGCTCCCGTTTCGGCGATGATTCTTTTCTTTCCCATCCTTTTAGCAAGAAGAATCTGACCGAGAACGTTGTTAATTTTATGCGCACCCGTGTGATTAAGATCCTCTCGTTTAAGGTATATTTTTGCGCCGCCGAGATCTTTTGTCATCTTTTCGGCATAGTAGAGCATGGATGGTCTTCCTGCATAATCACGGTAGAGCTGTTTAAGCTCAGCGATAAATTCAGGATCGTTTTTATATTTGTTATATGCTTCTTCAAGCTCGGTAACGGCATTCATGACGGTTTCGGGGACGTACTGTCCGCCATAGATTCCGTATCTTCCTTTCTGATTACTCATCTTAGATTTTCCTCCCTCAGAATAGTAATAATTTCGTTCATTTTATTTAAGTCTTTAAAGCCGCCTGTTTCAATGCTGCTGCTCAAATCAATGCCATACGGCTTAATATTTCGAATTGTTTCGGAAATATTGTCGCTGCCAATTCCTCCCGCAATAAAGAGCGGCTTTGTAAGGATACTCACAGCTTCTTCAAGAAGCTGTGCATCAATACGTCTACCCGTTCCGCCATAAGCAGCTTTGGAGAAAGCATCAAGAACATATTTGTCGGCATCAAGGAAAGCAACATTTTCTATGTCTGAAAAATTCCTAAGCCTTGCAGCCTTCCAGATTTCCTTATCGGAGAACCTTTTTCTTACCTCAGCAATATATTCTTCATTTTCGTGTCCGTGAAACTGAAAAATATCTGCGACATCATCATAGTCTGCAAGCTGTTCAATGGGGCAGTCCACAAAAACCCCGACAGCTTTTATTTGCGGATTAAGATCTTTTTTTAGCTCCTTCGCTTCTTTGCAGGAAATCATACGCTTTGATGGTGCAAATATAAAACCGATATAATCAGGTTTGGTTTCATTTGCAAAAGATATGTCGCATTTCCTCCGTAAGCCACAGAATTTCAATTTAACGCTCATACACCGTTCCTCAGTTCCTCAAGGGTTCTGCCGATATTTCCGCTGCGCATCAGAGTTTCTCCGATTAAAACTGCGTCAGCGCCGTAACTGCGGACGGCTTTCATATCAGAATTATCTCTTATTCCGCTTTCCGAAACAATAACCTTGTCCTTTGGAATCATTCCTGCAAGCCGTGCGGTTGTATCAAGGGTAACTTCAAAGGTCTTAAGGTTTCGGTTGTTTATTCCCACAATGTCAAAATCAAGCTCCAGAATCCGTCCAAGCTCATTTTCATCGTGAACCTCGGCGAGAATATCCATGCCCATATCCTTCGCAATTTCTCTATACTCCTTAAGTTGGTAATCATCAAGAATTGCTGCAATAAGTAGGATTGCATCGGCACCAATAATTCTTGCTTCGTAAATCTGATACGGATCAAAAATAAAATCCTTGCGTATCATAGGCAGCTTTATGTTGTTTCGTATATCCCTAAAATATCGGGAACAGCCTTGAAAATAATACTCCTCTGTAAGGCAGGAAACAGCATCGGCACCGTTATCCTCATATGTTACCGCTGTTTGAACAGGATTAAAATCGGGCTGAATAAGTCCTTTTGAAGGCGATGCTTTTTTAACCTCGGAAATGACCGAAAGTTTATTTGGAGAAGCAAGAGCTTCCCTGAATCCTGCATAAGCTCTGCTGCATTTTAGTGCCTCGGATTTAACTTTATCAAGGCTAAACTCTGATTTTTCACGTTCAAGCTGTATTTTTCTTTTAACAACAATCTCGTCAAGTATCATTGAATTGCTTTCCTCCGAAATTAAAGTTTCTTTGAGAATTCCTTGAGCTTTTCAAACTTGGAAAGAGCCATTCCGCTGTCAATGGATTCTTCAGCCATTTTAAGGCCTTCCTCTATTGACGATGCCGCACCCGTACAGTATATAGCACAGGCAGCATTGAGAAGGACAATATCCCTTTTTGCGCCCCTTTCTTTGCCTGCGATAATGTCATAAGTAATCTTGGCATTTTCCTCCGGTGTTCCACCGACAATATCCTGCTTAGAATAACGCTTCATACCAAAATCCTCAGGACAGATTTTGTATTTAATAATTTTATTTCCCCTAAGTTCACATACATCGGTTTCACCCGATATAGCAACCTCATCCAAACCGTCTCCGTTAACAATCATTGCACCCTTAACGCCAAGGTTCATAAGAACAGTTGCCATTATTTCAAGTAGAGCTTTATCATAAACTCCGAGGAGGATATAATCAGAAAGGGCAGGATTTGCGAGAGGGCCGAGAATGTTGAATACGGTTCTTACACCCATTTCACGTCTTGCCGCTCCGACAAACCTCATACAACTGTGAAATGATTGTGCAAAAAGGAAAGAAATCCCCACATTTTGTATGCATGCCGCAGCCTGGGCAGGTGTAAGCTTTATGTTTACACCGAGGGCATCCAAAACGTCTGCCGCTCCGCTCTTACTTGAAACGCTTCTGTTGCCGTGCTTTGCAACATTAAGACCTGTTCCCGCAATAACGAATGATGCAGTTGTTGATATATTGAATGAATTTGCAAGGTCGCCTCCTGTACCTACAATGTCAACAGCAGATTTTGAAGCGGGGACAATGGCAGCTTTTTCTCTCATAACTCTAGCAAAGCCTGTAATTTCCTCGATAGTTTCACCTTTTGCCCTGAGAAAAGCAAGGAATCCGCCAATCTGGGCATTGGTAGCTGCACCCGACATAATAATGTCCATAGCTTCCTTTGCTTCCTGTTCGGTAAGATTCTTTCCGTCAGCGACAATCGAAATGTACTTTTTGAGGGCGGTGCGGTCAGCTTCGGGAATTACGTTATTTACAGGGTTTGAAACCTTTATCTTTGCAATATCGGAAAGGAAATTGGAAATAATGCTGCTGCCAAGCTTGGTGAGGACCGATTCAGGATGGAATTGAACACCATAGGTGGTCTGATGTTCCTTATGGCAAACAGCCATAATCTGACCTTCTTCATCCTCTGCAATAACACTCAGGCAGTCAGGGAGTGATTCTCTTTCAATTATAAGTGAGTGATATCTTGCCGCTGTAATCTTTTCCGGCATACCCTTGAATAGGGGATTGGTGGAATCGATTGATATATTGGACATCTTACCATGCATCGGAGCATTTGCTTTCACTATTTTTCCGCCGAAAGCCTCTGCGATGGACTGGTGACCGAGGCAAACGCCGAGAATAGGAATTCTTCCACTGAAGTACTTTATTGTTTCAACAGATATTCCGGCTTCGGAAGGATAGCCGGGACCGGGTGATATAATAATTGCTTCGGGAGTCATTTTTTCTATCTCATCGACAGTTATTTTGTCGTTCCTTATTACCTTTATATCCGGATAAATCGAACCAATCTGCTGATAAAGATTATAGGTAAAGCTGTCATAGTTGTCTATTAAAAGTATCATAAAACCTAACCTCCATAATTAAAGCTTTGCAGCTTCTTGGACTGCATTTATAACCGCAAGAGCTTTGTTTCTTGTTTCTTCGTATTCACTCTCGGGAACACTGTCATAAACAATTCCTGCGCCTGCCTGAACATATGCCTTGTCATTTTTAAAGAGTACGGTTCTTATTGCAATGCAGGTATCAATATTTCCGCTAAAAGAAAGATAACCAACCGTTCCGCCGTAAAGACCTCTCTTCTTGTTTTCAAGATCATCTATTATCTGCATAGCCCTTACCTTTGGCGCACCCGAAAGCGTACCTGCGGGAAGAACCGACATAAGGGCATCCATTGCGGTTTTGCTGCTGTCAAGCTCACCTTGGACATCGGAAACAAGATGCATAACCTTTGAATAGTGTTCAACTCTCATAAAATCGGTGACATTAACCGTGCCCAACTTGCATACTCTGCCAATATCATTTCTACCGAGGTCAACAAGCATTGTATGTTCTGCCTTTTCCTTGGGGTCGCCGATAAGCTTTGTTTCATATGCTTTATCTTCATCCTCTGTTTTTCCTCTCGGCATTGTTCCTGCAATGGGCTTTGTGACAACAATTCCGCCGTTAACGCTTACAAGCATTTCCGGGGATGCCCCTGCAAAACAATAATCCTTGTGGTCGAAGAAGTAAAGGTACGGAGAAGGATTTGTTGAGCGAAGCATACGGTAAACATCGAAAGGATTGGGTGGGGTGTCAATTTCAAAACGTTGAGAAAGGACAACCTGACTTATATCGCCGTTTTTGATGTGATCCTTTGCTTTTTCAACCATCCCCATGTATTCATCTTTCGTGCAATTGGAACGAACCTCGATTTCCGAAGTTTTTGTGCCGAAATTTGAACTTGTGGGCAGGGGAGGGCAATTAATCAGAATTTCAGCAATTTCATGAGCCTTTGTGTAGCATTCATCATAACGCTGATCAATGTCTTCATTGCTATTTATGTTAAGAATAATAACTGCCTTATTGGAGAGATGGTCATAAGCGACAATTTCATCATAGAGGAACATATTTGAATCAGGCATTTTCAAGTCATCCTCAGGAATATTCGTCAGCTTAGTTTCAAAGCTCCTTACCGTATCATAACCAAAATAACCGATAAGACCGCCAGTCAGCTTAGGCTTATTGGGGAAAACGGGTGAGGTATGCTCGGAAAGAATGCTGTTGTAAAGGGCAATAGGGTCGGGGCAATTTACTTTTTCCGAAATGCCGTCCTTAATTATCTCTGCCTTATCCGAAAAAATTTTGATTTCGGTTTTGGGGTTTATTCCGATAAATGAGTATCGTCCCCATTGTTCCGAATTATCAACGCTCTCAAGTATGAAACAGTTGTCATACTTTTCTTTAAGTCCCGCAAAAAGTTTTACGGGAGTACAACTGTCGATGAGCGTTTCATAAAAAACAGGGACAGTTTTGTAATCGGTAAGAAGCCTTCTAACTTCCTCTTTTAATGGAAATAGCATAAATCATCAACCTTTCATTTTAAATAAAAAGAGGTTTATCATCCCAAGCCTTAGATTAACTCAAATGCTTGGGACGATAAACCTCGTGGTGCCACCCAATTTTACGGTACAGAAAACTGTAAACCGCCTCATGGATACTGATACGGAACACAGTAAGAACTCAAGTACGCTGCGACCGCATAAATACCCTTTCCACTAACGCAGGAAACTCGGTGCAGGCTACTTGATAAAACACACGTTCACCTTTACTCCTCGCAAACCCATTCACGGCCAACGTTAAGTCCTGCTCGCACCAACCGCAGGCTCTCTGTACTCCGTCTTGACTGCTACTTGCTTTTGTTCAAAGGATTTAACATATTCAACTAAGAATCATTATATACCCATATTTTCATTTTGTCAAGGGTTTTAAAAATTTTTTTGTTTTACTCTTAGAATATACTCCAAATTCATGGGGATTATACGAAATAAACATTATACCATACAAGAAAGGTATAAACTGTCCAAATTTTTCTACTGTTGTCCTTTTTTCCATCCTTATGTTCGTCAAGTAGTTTTATAAGCAAATCTGTGTTAAAGAAATGCTCCGAAACAGGTGATGTAAAAGCATCCTTCACAACGTTGTAATATTTGTCTTCTTTAAGCCAAACTCTGATTGGAACAGGAAAGCCGAGTTTTTTCTTGTTTGCTGTTTGGGGAGGAGCGGAACGAAGAGCGGCTTTTCTCATTGCAAATTTAGTATTTTCATCCGTAACGCGGTATTTTGTTGGTATTTTTTCGGCAAGGTACATAATCTCTTTATCGAGGAACGGTACGCGAACTTCAAGGGAATTTGCCATGGACATTTTATCTGCCTTAAGGAGAATATCTCCTGCCATCCAAAGATGCAGGTCAAGATATTGCATTTTAGTAACAGCATCTTTATCTTTTACTTTTTCATAAAACGGACGAGTTATCTCCATTGCATTGGGAGCGTCGGTCTTTATTTTAAGCAAAGCCTTTCGTTCTTTTTCAGAGAACATATATGCATTTCCGATAAAGCGTTCCTCAAGGTCTTTTCCTCGGCGTACAAGGAAATTCACACCCCTTTTTGCAGGCAGCTTTGAAGCGATTGTACCAATTCCTCTTCTTATTGGGCGCGGAATAATGTTATATGCGGGAACAGACATAGGTTCCTTATAAACGTTGTATCCGCCAAAAATTTCATCTGCACCCTCGCCCGATAGCACCACCTTAACATATTCCGATGCTTTGTTGCAGACAAAATAAAGCGCAATGCAAGATGGGTCGGCAAGCGGTTCATCCATATGATACTGTACTTTTGGAATAACATTCCAATATTCTTCAGGAGTTATAACCTTGCTTATGTTTTCTTTTTTTATATATCGGGAGAATTCCTTTGCCCAACCGATTTCATTATAGCGTTCGTCCTCTCCAAATCCGACCGTAAAGGTTTTATCAACATTTGCAACGGCGGCAACATAGCTCGAATCCACGCCGCTTGAGAGAAAACTACCAACCTCAACATCAGCGATTTTATGCGCTTCGACCGAATTTTTGAATTGATCGGAAATATGATTTACCCAGGCATCAAGGTCGGGAGATTCATCAGCATTAAAGTGAATATCCCAATAACGCTTGATTGTAAGCTTTCCGTTACTGAATTTAAAGAAGTGCGCTGCAGGAAGTTTGAAAACATTTTTGAAGAATGTCTCCGAAGTTGGGGAGTATTGGAACGTAAGATAATTTTCCAGTGCCGATTCATTAAGCTCCTTTTTAAAATCGGGATGAACTAAAAAAGCCTTTATTTCTGAGCCAAACATAAAGGTATCGCCCATGGCTGCATAATAAAGGGGTTTGATGCCAAAGAAATCTCTCGCACCGAAAAGCTCTTTGGTCTTTGTATCCCAAATTACGAAGGCAAACATACCGCGCAATTTACTGAGGAGATTTTCACCGTATTCCTCATAGCCGTGGATGAGAACTTCGGAATCAGTCTGCGTTGTAAAGGTGTGTCCCTTTGCAATAAGCTCCTCACGGATTGATTGAAAGTTATAAATTTCACCATTGAAAAGCAAGACCTTGGTTTTATCTTCATTATAAATAGGTTGGTCGCCCGATGATGTAATATCAATGATACTCAATCGACGAAATCCGAGAGCAATATCCCCGTCAATATATTTTCCGCCCGAATCGGGGCCCCTATGTTTAATTTTATCCATCATAGCTTCAATGATTTTATTGGAATCATTTTGAGTATTTGTAAATCCGACAATGCCGCACATAATATTCCTCCGATTAGATATGTTACAATTTGTACATTATTTGAGTTTTAACCGACTGCCAATGATATAATACATTATTATACTATATTACGGCAAATAATGCAATATGAAGATTTAACAAAAAGAGTGAAAAAATGAAATTATATAATAAAACCAAACTTCAATTATATGCAAATAAGCTCATATACCGCCTAATTATCGGTATATGAGCTTACCTAACGTTGGTGCCGGTGGCGGGGGTCGAACCCGCACGGTATCACTACCACAGGATTTTGAGTCCAGCACGTCTGCCAATTCCATCACACCGGCTTGAAACTTACCTAGATATTTTATCATATCATCGGAAACTTGTCAAGTCTTTTTAATGAATTTCTGCAAAATGTCTATTTTGTATGTTTTTAATCTGTTATTTTTTGATTTTTGGTATTGAATTTAATAGAATAAAGTGTTATAATGTTAATGATTTCAGTAAGACAGTTGAAAGGTTGGTAACTTGTGAATATATTAATAGTAGGATGTGGAATTGTAGGTTCCGATTTATGTAATAAGCTGTCACAGCTGGGGCATGATATTTCAGTAATTGGCGAAAGCCATGAAGAGTTTAATATGCTTTCCCAGGATTTCAGCGGATACACCACCGTTGGGGTGGCGATTGATCAGGATGTGCTGAAAAATGCGGGAATTGAAAGCTGCGATGCTGTTGCCGCTGTGACAGCCGACGATAATATGAATTTGATGATTGTTCAGCTTGCAAGGGAATTTTTCCATGTTCCACATGCCTATGCAAGGGTAAACAACCCTATAAAAAGCGACTTGTTCCAGAAAATGGAGGTTGAAACCATCTGCCCGACAAAAATGACTGCGGAAACCTTTATTTCCGCATTAACCGGACAGAAGGTCTATTCAAACGTAACCCTAGGTAACCATTCAATGCTTATTACAGAGGTTGATATAGAGAAGAAAATGATTGGAAAACGCCTCAGCGAGCTTCAGCTTGAAGATAATGAAACAATTATAGCGATTCAGCATGAAAATAATACTGTTAAGGGTATTTTCCTTACAAACTATGAGCTGTCCAAAGGCGATAAGCTTATCTGTGCAAAATTTATTAATTAGGAAGCAGGAATATTATGAAGGTTATTATTGTCGGCGGCGGAAAGGTTGGATATTACCTTATTCGGACACTTATTGAGCATAAGCATGAACCCACCGTTATTGAAATCAATAGGGAAGTAAGCGCAAGGATTGCTGATGAAATGGATATTCCTGTTATCCTTGGCGATGCAACTAATTATGAAACCCTTAAAGTGGCGGGTGCGTCTGAAGCCGATGCTTTTATAAGTGTAACGGGAAGTGATGAATGCAATCTTATCTCATGTCAGCTTGCAAAAAAAGAGTTTGGTGTAAAAAAGACTGTTGCAAAATCAAACAATCCTAAAAATGTGAGCGTTATAAAGGCGCTGGGGATTGATGTTGTAATCAATAGTACAGACAGCATTGCATCACTCATTGAGCGAGAGGTTGATACAGCAAGAATAAAACAGCTTCTCCAGCTAAATCAAGGAGATATTTCATTGTTTGTCGTGGAAATTCCCCAGGATTATGTTTATGACGGAAAAATGATTATGGATTTGGAATTTTCTTCGATTTTCAACATCGTTTCAATAACGAGAGGGGACTCGCTAATTATTCCCAGAGGTCAGTCTATGCTGAAAAGCGGAGATAGGCTGCTTATTATTTCCGAATCAAATGCAATTAAAGAAATAAAGTCAGTAATGAAAATAAAGGATTAAGAAGAGGTGATAGGAATGCCAAGAAAGGCTGCTGAATCCGCTAAAACCCAAAAATCTGCCATCGCTGATGAGAGTCCAAAGAAAGAAATCACACCCAAAGCTGCGCCGTCCGCCGAGGAGAAAGGTGTTGCTGTGGCATCAAAGAAAAAGCGGACAACGAAATCTGCTTCAAGTAAATCTACCCCGACGGCTAAAAGAACAGCTAAAAAGCCCAAGGAAAAACGTCCCCAAGGGGAAAATGAAATTTTTGCGCTTGATATTGGTACAAGAAATGTTGTGGGTATCCTCGGAAAAATGGAGAATGATGTTTTCTCTGTAATTTCGGCATATACCATGGCGCATAAACAGCGGGCAATGATTGACGGTCAGATAGAAGATATTCAAGAGGTTGCAAGGGTTGTTAAGATTGTTAAGAATAAGCTTGAAGAAAAAACAGGCGTTATTCTTTCAAGAGTTGCCATTGCTGCGGCAGGACGTGCTTTGAAAACCCAGCGTACCGAACTTGAATTTGATATTGAGGAAAAGGATGTTATTACCGATGATGCGGTCAAATCCTTTGAGGTTGAAACTGTATTTAAAGCACAGAATGAACTTGATGAACAGGTTAAGGACAGTAAGTTGGTTTTCTATTGCGTTGGACATACTGTTGTGAATTATTCCCTTGATGATTACAAAATAAAAAATCTTGTAGGTCATAAGGGCAAAAAAGTAAAGGTTGAGCTTATTGCCGCATTTCTCCCCAGCATAGTTGTAGAGAGTCTTTATTCCGTCATGGATCTCAATGAGCTTGAGGTTGCAAGTCTTACCCTTGAGCCTATTGCGGCAATGAATGTTATAATCCCCCCTGAGGTTAGGCTTATTAACATTGCTCTTGTTGATATAGGTGCAGGTACGTCAGATATTGCAGTTTCCAGAAACGGAAGTATTGTCGCTTATGCGATGTCAACTGTTGCGGGAGATGAAATTACCGAGGAAATAATAAAAAATTACATTGTTGACTTTGAAACTGCTGAGGAAATGAAATCGGGCAGCTATAAAAACGAAATAAGCTATAGGGATATACTTGGTTTTGACCATACTATCCCAACGGCTGAGTTTTATACAAGCCTTTTCCCTGCGGTTGGTTCTCTTGCTGAAAATATTTCCGATAATATTATTAAGGCCAACGGAGGCGAGGCTCCTGCAGCGGTATTTCTTGTTGGCGGCGGAAGCCTTATTCCCGATATTGCAAAGATTGTTGCTGAAAAGCTTGGAATCCCCGAAACACGTGTAGCAGTTGGCGGGAAAAATTCTTTAAAGAATATTTCTCTTGGTCGATCCGGTCTTAACGGTCCTGAGTTTGTAACCCCAATAGGAATAGGGGTTACAGCCGTTGTAAATAAGGGATATGATTTTTCTGTTGTTACTTTGAACGGAAAAAAGATGCGGGTTTTTGATACAAGGGCTGTGTCTATTATTGATTTGTTAATGCTTGCGGGATTTAAAACCAATCAGATTATAGGGCGTTCGGGAAGAAATCTTACCTTTAATCTTAACGGAGAAAAGCAGATTATGAAAGGCGAGCTCGCTATACCAGGGGAAATTATGCTCAACGGAATGCCCGCATCCCTCGAAAATACGGTTAAGCAGGGCGACACTGTTGAATTTACGCCGTCTGTAAGCGGGATGAACGCCTCGGTCAATGTTTCCGATATAGCAGGTGAAACATCATCGAAGAGGGTTTTTGTTGATGGTACGGAGTATTTTATAGGAATTATTGCCCAGGTAAATGGAAAAATTGTAAACGGGGATTATCAAATTCAGAATTTTGATGATGTAACAGTGAACGAAGTTGATACATTGGGTGATTTAATGAAGTTTTTACCTTTCGATACCAATGCCGTCAGCTTTTATAGGGGAGGGAAGCAGCTCTCCTTTGACTATATTCTTCGTGAGAACGATGATATTATAACAGGGGATAAAGTTGTAAGGGAGGAATCAAAAGCAGGAAAACTTGCTAAGGCTGTTGCGGAGATTAACGAAGTGAAGGTTGATTACAGTGTTCCTGTTGATATATTGCATCAGGAACAAGATGTAAAAGTAGAATCCGTTACAGAAGAACAACCTGCTCCCGCATCAGATTTTAGGGTTGTACTCAATGGAAAGAGTGTTACCCTTGAACCAAGACCAAATAATGCACCCCATGAATTTATCGAGCTTATGTCAATAGCAGACATAGACATAGATAATCCGCCACCAAGCGGAAATATGATAACCACTATTAATGGAAAAAATGCAAGCTTTATGGATGTAATAAACTACGGCGATACTGTTGTTATTAAGTGGGCAGATAAATAAAAAGACAAAAGGGGAGAGCAGTTCATTTGAACCGCCCTCCCTTTTTGTTTCTAATCTCTTATAAGATTTTAAAATGTAAGTTGGTCGCTGTCGGCAATGTCTTTGGCAAGGCTGCCTACAGCAGGAATTGATTTAACAAAATATTTTTTCAAGTCAACAGCCATTTCTTCTGTAACAATAAAGGCATTATCAACAGCAGCTTTGGTTTTGAGGGAAACAACCTGGACGCCCTGCGTATCACGGGTTGCTTTGGGAAGAATCATTCCTGTGTTGAATACAACAGCACGTCCGTTTGTGGTTCGTACAAGTATATCCGTATTGTCCGAAACGAGAAACATTTTTACCAGTTCTGATTTACTGCTGTATGCATTGGCGAGTTTTTTTCGGTTGGTTTTGGTTTCATAGGCACTAAGCGGAATCTTTGCAGCCTTTCCGTTTGCAAAAATCATAATGATATACCCGCTGTAATCTTGTGTTACAATCATTGCTTTAAAGTTTTCTTCCTCATCAAAACCAAGCTGAACAGGAATAAATACGCCCATTTCAGAAGCCTTTGTGTTTTTAAATTGCGATGTTTTAGTTTTATATACTTGATATTTATCGGTAAAGAACAGTAGCTCACTGCGGTTGGTTGTTTCAACCGTATCTTTAATTATGTCACCCTCCTTGAGTTTCTGTTCTCCCGACATACGTAGTGATTGCGGAGTAATTTTCTTGAAATAGCCGCTTTGTGACATAAACAGAGTAACAGGGAAGTCGGGAGTGTCATCTTCTTCGTCCTCATCAGGTTCATCTGCGGTGTAGATAAACAGGGTTCTTCTCGGCTGCTGATATTTTTTTACGACATCGTTCAACTCATCAATGATTATGTTCTTGATTTTTTTATCGTCCTTAAGGATGCCCTCCATTTCGGCAATGTCCTTTTCGAGTTGTTCTATATCTGCGATACGGTTAATTATATATTCCTTATTAAGATGACGAAGTTTGATTTCCGCAACGTATTCAGCCTGAATTTCATCAATTCCGAAACCAATCATAAGGTTTGGAACAACCTCGGATTCCTCCTCAGTTTCTCTTACGATGTGAATAGCTTTATCGATATCAAGAAGAATCTTTTGGAGGCCTTTAAGGAGATGCAGTCTGTCCTTTTTCTTTGAAAGTTCAAAATATGTTCTGCGCTTTATGCACTCGCGGCGGAATGCTATCCATTCTTCAAGGATTTCCTTTACACCCATAACCTTTGGCATACCGCTTATAAGAATGTTGAAATTGCAGGAATAAGAGTCTTGGAGAGGTGTACTTTTGAACAGCTTCTTCATTAGCTTGTCGGGGTCAACGCCCTTTTTTATGTCAATAGCGATTTTTAATCCGTTAATGTCCGTTTCATCACGGATATAGCTTACCTCATTGATTTTTCCGCCCTTTACAAGCTCGATAATCTTGTCCATAATTGCTTCAACCGTTGTTGTCGGGGGGATCTGTGTCACTTCAATGCAATTTGAGGATTCATCATAATTATATCTTGAGCGAACCTTTATTGAGCCTCTTCCTGTGTCATAAACATTTCTAAGCTCATGCTCGTCATATACTATAAATCCGCCGCCCGGAAAATCGGGACCCTTTAGGGTAGACATAATGTCATGTTCAGGATTTTTTATAAGTGCAATTGTAGTTTCGCATACCTCTGCAAGATTAAAAGGACAAACCGCACTCGCCATTGAAACCGCAATACCAACATTTGCATTGACAAGTACAGTCGGAAAGGTTGCAGGGAGTAGGGTAGGCTCAACAGTTTCATTATCATAGTTTGGAACAAAGTCGACAGTGTCCTTATCAATGTCATGGAAAAGCTCATTGCATATGGGGTCAAGCTTAGCTTCGGTATAACGTGAAGCAGCATAAGCCATATTTTTTGAATATGCCTTTCCAAAGTTTCCTTTACTGTCAACAAAAGGGTGGAGCAGAGCTTCATTTCCTTTTGAAAGACGAACCATAGTTTCATAAATTGCCGCATCTCCGTGAGGATTGAGCTTCATTGTTTGACCGACAATATTTGCTGATTTGGTTTTTGGGCCTGTAAGAAGTCCCATTTTGTACATTGTATAGAGCAGCTTTCTATGGGATGGTTTAAACCCGTCAATTTCAGGGAGGGCACGGGAAACAATAACGCTCATTGCATAAGGCATATAGTTTTTTTCAAGAGTGTCAGTAATAACTTCCTCAGCAACAATTCCGCTTCCGGCGATGTAAGCATCAGGCAAAGCCTTAACCTTTTTTTCAGTGTTATTTTTTCTGTGGTCTTTTCTTTTTGCCATATTTTGAATTAACTCCTTCCCGCAGATTTATGAGATATCTGCAAGTTCAAGATACTTGCAGCCATATTCGGCAATGTAATCCTTACGTCCTTGAAGATTATCTCCGAGGAGAAGGTCAAACATAACAGATGTGGCTTCCATATCTGTCGGCGTAACCTTAATAAGACGCCGTGTGTCGGGATTCATTGTCGTGAGAGACATCATCTCGGGGTCATTTTCTCCAAGACCTTTTGAACGGTCAAGTTTGAACTTTTGATCGCCTATCATTGCAAGAATATCCGTCTTTTCCTTTTCGTTGTAAGCGAAATAGGTCTTGTCCTTTGTGGTAATTTCAAACAAAGGAGATTCCGCAATATATACGTAACCTTCTTCAATTAGGGTAGGGGTGAGACGGTAAAGCATTGTAAGGATAAGGGTTCTTATCTGAAATCCATCCACATCGGCATCGGTACAGATTATAATTTTGTTCCATCTAAGGTTGTTTATATTAAAGGTTGAAAGATCCTTATTGGCTTTACTTTTAACCTCAACTCCGCAGCCAAGAACCTTTATTAAATCGGTTATGATTTCGCTCTTAAAAATTTTCTCATAGTCGGCTTTAAGGCAGTTGAGAATCTTTCCTCGAACGGGGATGATAGCCTGAAATTCGGAATCACGTGCAGTTTTACATGAACCGAGAGCCGAATCGCCCTCCACAATATAAATCTCACGTCTATTTAAGTCCTTTGTGCGGCAGTCAACAAATTTTTCAACCATATTTGCAAGATCAATTTGCTTTGTAAGGTTGTTTTTGGTGTTCTGACGAATTCTTTCGGCTGACTCACGGCTTCTTTTGTTGATTAAAATTTGGTCTGAAATTTTATTTGCTTCCTCAGGGTTTTCTATAAAATATACTTCAAGTGTGTGCTTGAGAAAGTCTACCATATTGTCGTAAATGGATTTATTATTAATTGCTTTTTTGGTCTGATTTTCGTATGATGTATAGGTTGAAAAGGTTGAAGAAATAAGCACAAGGCTGTCACCTATATCATCATCCTTAACGGATTTTTCATTCTTTTGATACTTGTTGTTGCTCTTAATGTAATTATCGATAGAGGAACGGAATGCTTGGCGAACCGCTTTTTGCGGAGTGCCGTCATATTCAAGAAAGCTTGAGTTGTGGTAGTATTCTTGAAAACTGATTTTATTTGAAAAAGCAAATGCGCAGGAGAGTTTCATTTTGTATTCTGGGCGGTCTTCGCTGTCCTTGCCCTTGCGTTCGCATGAGCAAAATTGTGGGGAAGTAATGCCATCATTACCTAGAATTTCCTCAAGATAATCGGTAATTCCATTTTCGTATAAGAAAGAAACTTCCTCAAATCCTCCGGCAGCAAGCTCATATCTGAAAACAAACGTCACCTTAGGATTAACGACCGCCTGCTTTTTCAGTATTGATTCAAAGTAATCATGGGGGATATCTATATCGGTAAAAACCTGTGTGTCTGGCTTCCAACGAGTGCGTGTGCCTGTTTTTTTGCCTTTGTAGGGTTCTTTTGCAAGTCCGCCAATATTTTCACCCTGTTCAAAGTGTAGATTGTACTTAAAGCCGTCACGTAGAACTTCAACATCCATATACTCCGAAGCATATTGAGTAGCGCAAGCACCAAGTCCATTTAAACCGAGTGAAAATTCATAATCGTTATTGTTGTATTTTCCACCCGCATAAAGCTCGCAGTAAACAAGCTCCCAGTTAAAGCGCTGCTCGGAATTGTTATAGTCAACAGGGCAACCTCGTCCGAAATCCTCGACCTCAATAGATTTATCACGGTAGTAGGTCACAAAAATTTTATCTCCGTGGCCACTCCTTGCTTCATCAATTGAGTTGGAGATTATCTCAAATACAGAATGCTTGCAGCCGTCAATATCGTCCGAGCCAAAAATAACGGCAGGACGCTTTCTGACACGATCTGCGCCTTTAAGCATAGAAATACTTTCATTGTCATAGGTTTTATCTTTGCTCATTCAGTGACTTCCTTTCAGTTGTTGTTTTTGCGTGTGATGCGGTTTAATCCATTCCATTCGGAAAGGAACTCTTTCCATAGTGGCGTTTCCGATGTACGTCTGTACGTCGCTTCTGGAAGAAACTGTACTGACTGCACCATAATTGTTACGTGCATTTCCGCTCTACACTTCACCTGTTTTTATAAAGCAGGCTGCAGCCCAACCGCCACTTTCCTTCAACTCGATTCTGTTATATCCGTTTTTCTCCATGGCAGACATAACATCATCGCATCGTTCTATAATTATTCCCGAAATAATAATGATACCATTATCCTTGACGAACGTTTTGAATAGGGGACTCATTGCTATAAGTACATCTGCAACAATATTGGCAAAAATAATATCATATCCATTGCCAATTTTCTCACATAAAATGGAATCCCCTATAATATTTCCGCAGAAGCCCTTATAAATTTCAGGGGAAATATGATTTTTTTCTGCATTTTCGAGGGCAATTTTAACGGAATTTTGGTCTATGTCAACGGCTGATGCGGATTTTGCGCCGAGGAGAATACCTGCAATGGAAAGAATACCGCTTCCGCAGCCAAGATCAAGAATTTTATCACCCTTTTGGATATTTTTCTCAATAAGTTCAAGACAGAGTTGTGTGGTGTTATGCTGACCTGTTCCAAAACTGGAAGCGGGATCAATTTCCAAAACTATGCGATTGTCATTGCCGCTGTAATTCTCCCATGACGGCTTAACAACGAGCTTTTCACCAACAGTGAGTGGCTTAAAATATTGCTTCCAATTGTTTGACCAGTCTTCCTCCTTAACATTGCTAAGCTCAGTAGCAAGTCTGCCAAATGTGTTGTTTACATCTCTGCTTTTAAGGGCGACCATTTCAGAACGTATGGCTGCAAGTATGTCGGCACCTTGGGAATTATCCGCAATATACACCGTAACGCAGGTTTCACAATTTTTCATACTCATAAGGTCATCATCAATATAATCCCAATTTCCCGATTTATCATTCAAAAAGTCCTCAAAATCCTTAGAATCCCTAATAACAAACCCCGTAATTCCAATAGTAAGCAGACAACCGCATACAGGGTCAATTCCTTCAGTTGTCGTATAAATATTAACTTCCGTCCAGTTCACTTTAAATCATCCTTTTCAATAATCTCAATTATCAACAAAATCATACTTAATAATTTTACAACTTTTAAGAGTTTTTTTCAAGTGTTTAGAATAATTTTTTTATACAAAACAAAATAAATAACTTTTATCTACATAACGAGTTAACGAACGTGATAGGCTGGAAGAGGATGTTATCCACCTTAAAAATTCGCTTTATAATTATAATGCATTTGCCCATGCTGCTATTTTTTAGTGTTTTGTACTGCTGATGTATCGGCTAATAGCTAATATGGTGCGGATTGGATTATACAGTAAGTCACAAAATGTTTTAGAGCCTACCAACAAAAAATTGCCACACATAAATTCGTGGTTGCTATTGTTTATCGAATTAATTTGGCGAAAGAGCATACGAATAATAGGAGGGATTTATAAAGGTTCTAATTTCGCTAAATAAAAGTTTAGCGAAATTAGATGTTTTGGATATTGATGCAATTACTTTAGTTACAGAGTTACAGTATCTCATCAGAGATATGTTTTAAAAATTCTCCCTTGATATTGCAATAAAAATAATATATAATATTTTCATCAATATTATATATTTAAGGAGTGTGATTAAATGAAAATCGGTTCTATCGGGTACAATTATTCTCATGATGCGAGCTTTGTTATGGACAGACCTAACGGCATAGGATGCTTTCTTTTGTTGCTTATAAAAGAACCGTCGGTTTTTGAAATAAATGGTGAACACTTTAATGTCAGCAAAAATTCATTTGTAATATTCACCCCCCAGACCCCTTGTTTATACAAAGCGGCAGGAAAAACATACTGCGATGACTGGATTTTCTTTGATTGTGATGAAAGAGATTACGAACTTTTTAAAAGGCTTGGCATAACCCTTAACACAATTATCCATCTAGGAGATTTAACAGAACTTTCAAAAATTATACATATTCTTGCGTATGAACATTACTCCGCAGAGCCCCTACACGATGAAATTGAGAGAAAATATATTGATATTTTGTTTCTGCGACTTTCACAATGCATAAAAACAAAGTCCTCGGGATGCTCCGAAGCGCTTGTTAAGAAAAATTATCGATTCACTCAGCTTAGGAATCTTATGTATACCGCTCCCGAATCCATTCCCGATGTTTCTGAGATGGCTGCACAGCTAAATATGAGCCGTTCGGCTTTTCAGCACCTCTACAAGAAAATTTTCGGAACAAGCGTTATAAACGATGTCATAAACGGACGCCTTAATAAGGCAAAACGTCTTTTGTCGTCAACAAACCTTACAATAAAGGAGATTGCAGAAAAATGCGGATACTCAAATGAATATAATTTTATGCGGCAATTTAAAAGTCGCTTAAGTATGACCCCAACGGAATACCGAAAAATGCTGTAAAAATGTAAAAATCAGCCACTATTTATGGGTGGCTGATTTTGTCAAATATCTGTATTTTTATTCCCTCGCTATTCCCGTTCAAACTCTTTCACTGCCATGAGCTCACTGAGGAGTTCGGAGTCCTTGAATTTTGCCTCATTCCTAAGATAGAATACATCGGTGACATCCCACAAAACGGGACACATTCCCCTTGTATATGCTGCTTCACAAACAGAGGAGAGATATAACCTTATCATTTCGTTGGTTTTGTTCTTGGTGGAGGTGCCATATTCGCCTATAATAACAGGTATTCCCTTATCTATAAATGTTTCTTTCATAAGATCCATATTGGCATTAAGCTCTTCATAATCGGCTTCAGTTCCCCATTCGGTTCTTGCCTTGCCCCAGTCTGCATCCGCTTCAAGTATGGCAAAGGTTGAGGGAGTATAATAATGAACGGAAACCGCACAGCGTTCTGCGGGGTCTTCGGGCATTTTAAAGCAGCTGTCGCAGGTAAGGGTTATGTCGGTATTATAGCCTGCGATAAGGAGGTGACGTTTTGCGTTATTTCCGCCGGACTCTCTTACTGTATCAACGAAAGTTTGGTTAATTTCATTAAGTATTCCGTAAGAAAGTTCCTTATCGCCTTCGTTGCTGTAACGATTCCAAAGTTCATCCCATCCTCCCTCTTCATTAAGGGATTCAAACATAAGATAGTCGCTGTAATTCTTGTATGCCTCGGAAAGCTGCTCCCATATGCGTTTATATTTATTCATGCACTCATCTCTGTCTTCTTCATTTGCAAAGTTCGAGAACCAACCGCCGTCCCAGTGAATATTAAGTATAACATACATACCGCTTTCCAATGCCCAATCTACAATTTCCGTTACCCTGGCAAGATAATCGTGATTTATTTCGTAGTCCTCCGACATCATATTTGACCATGCCACAGGAACTCTCAGCACACCGAATCCGCTATCTTTATAGCCCTCTATCATTTCCTTGGTAATAACAGGACTTCCCCACCCCGTTTCATAATTTGTAACGCTTGAAGAGTTTATCCAACCGCCTGTACTCTCCATAGTATTTCCGAGATTTATTCCAAGCCCCATATCCTGAACAAGCTCCATTGTTGTAATATCACGCATTTTCCCGCTTTGTCCGCTGCAGCCTATAAAGCAGCCTACCATCATAAAAATCGACATTACCATAGCGGCACACTTTAATTTGTTCTTTTTAACCATAAATTTTGCCCTCCTCTTTATTTTATTGTAACTTATTATAAATAATAAAAGATTAGATGTAAATATCCTTAAATGTCAAAATTGCTGATCTTTTATGCAAATTAGGAAAATATGGTTCTATTTTTAACAAGTCAAAAGGGCAGGATGATTCCGAATCATCACTGCCCTATATGAATACAAAGGATGCGACTAAGCCGATAAGCCGGGTTTTGTCGTGTGCGGAAATCTATCTGGGTGAATCGTCGCCGAAACACTCGAGCCGTCATTGCAATGCGCCTGCCGAGCAGACAATAACGCATTGTTCCAAAAAAGACGTTGCATCGGATAGGGTTTACACAGAGGTACAGTTACCTGCACCTTGGTGAGCTCTTACCTCGCCTTTCCACCCTTACCGCAAAAATTACGGCGGTATATTTCTGTTGCACTTGCCCTAAGGTCGCCCTCGGCTGCCGTTAACAGCTATCCTGCTCTATGATGCCCGGACTTTCCTAACGCTAAAAGCGTTCAACCGCATAGCTTACTCGCACAATTATTATACCACATTGAATTTCTTTTGTCAATTTATTTTATTTTGACTTAATTTATAACGGCAAAAAAGAAAACCTTTGACAGATTTGGTTTTTTTATAAAATATTTAAAAAAAGTACAAAGAAAAGCATATTTTTTAAAAGTTGTAATCTCTGATTTTTCATATATTTGTTTAAAATCCTTGGTTTTTAGGGCAAAACAAGGGTGGTTTTAATGTAAATTGCAAGTTTTTGAAAAAATCTTGCAAAATTCAGTTGACAAGAACAATTATATATGATAAAATTGAATTACGATAAATTGGGGCAGTTTCTTTTATGGTAATTCAGGGATTTGAAAAGGTTGGAGAACTCCAATATGGTTTTCACCGCTTTATGACTTTTCAAAATTGCCGCTGTTCTTGCTGCCGTAATAAATACACAAGGAATTCAGGAAAAGGAGATCCGCTATGGATAATTACAGAAATCAGGAACCATTTGCAAAGCAGGGGCTTTACGACCCCAGATTCGAGCATGAAAACTGCGGAATTGGCGCTGTTGTTAATATGAACGGCAAAGCGGATTACAAGGTTGTCGATAATGCTCTCAAAATTGTTGAAACTCTTGAACACAGAGCCGGAAAGGATGCCGAGGGAAAAACCGGCGATGGTGTCGGCATTCTTCTTCAGATTTCACATTCATTCTTTTCAAAAGCTGCACAGGAATGTGGAATCGAGCTTGGCGGAGAAAGAGAGTATGGCGTTGCTATGTTCTTTTTTCCTCAGTCTGCCGATAAGTTGAAAATTTCAATGGCTACATTTGAAAAGGTTATTGCCAATGAAAATCTTGAGTTCCTCGGTTGGAGAAAGGTTCCCGTCAATCCCGAGGTTCTTGGAACAAAGGCGCTTGAAAGTATGCCGAACATTATGCAGGCATTCATCAAGAAGCCTGATAATTGCAACAAGGGTATCGATTTTGACCGTAAGCTTTATATTGCAAGAATGGTTTTTGAGAAGCAGGATAAGGATACATATGTATGCTCCTGTTCTAGCCGCACTATAGTATATAAAGGTATGTTTCTTGTTAATCAGCTTAGAAAATTCTACAAGGATCTTGACTGCGAGGATTACCTTTCCGCAATCGGTATTGTTCATTCCCGATTCAGCACAAACACAAATCCGAGCTGGCAGCGTTCTCATCCTAACAGAATGATAGTTCATAATGGTGAAATTAATACAATTACGGGAAATGTTGATAAAATGCTTAGCCGTGAATCTATCCTTAAAAGTGATTATATCGGTGACAGGATGAAGGATATCGTTCCCGTTCTTGACGTAAGGGGTTCGGACTCGGCACGCCTTGATAACACCCTTGAATTTATGACTATGGCGGGAGTTGATCTTCCCCTTGCTGTTCTTACCCTTATACCCGAGCCTTGGCAGTATCAGGTTACAATGAGCCGTGAAAAACGTGCCTTTTATCAATATTACGCAACGATGATGGAACCTTGGGATGGTCCTGCATCCATCATTTTCTCAGACGGTGATGTTCTGGGTGCGGTTCTTGATAGAAACGGACTACGTCCATCACGTTACTATATTACTGATGACGGTAATGGGGACAAATACCTTATTCTTTCCTCTGAGGTTGGCGCTTTGGACGTTCCCATAGGAACAATTGTTAAAAAGGAAAGACTTCACCCCGGAAAGATGCTCCTTGTTGATACTGTAAAGGGCGAGCTTGTTGACGATGAAAGAATTAAGAAGTTCTACAGCAGACGTCAGCCGTACGGCGAATGGCTTGACCATAATCTTCATCCCCTTCATGACTTTAAAATTCCGAATAAGAAGCCATTCCGCTATTCCGGAGAGGAGCTTGAACGCTTACAGCACGCTTTTGGATATACATATGAATCAATCAGAAACACTATGATTCCTATGGCACTTAATGCTGCTGAGCCTACTTCCGCGATGGGTATAGATACGCCTATCCCCCCACTTTCAAAGAAGAATCCCCCACTGTTTGATTATTTTAAGCAGCTTTTTGCACAGGTTACCAATCCTCCTATTGATGCAATTCGTGAATCAGTAATTACGGACACAACTGTTTATCTTGGTGCATCCGGAAATATTCTCAAGGACGATGAAAAGAACTGCCTTGTTCTTCAGATTAAGAACCCCGTTATTACAAACCTCGATCTGCTTAAGATTCGTACTGCTAATATCGAAGGACTTAAAACCGCTGATATTTCCATGCTTTACACAAAGGATACAACTCTTAGGGCTGCTATAAACAGCCTTTACACTCAGGCTGACAAAGCTCATGAAAACGGAGCTACAATCCTTGTTCTTACCGACAGGGGTGTTGATGAAAACCATCTTGCTATTCCGTCGCTTCTTGCAGTTGCGGCACTTGAAACATACCTTGTGAAGACAAGAAAAAATACCGCTATTTCAATTATCGTTGAAACAGCAGAACCTACTGAGGTTCATCACTTTGCAACTCTCCTCGGATTCGGTGCAAGTGCCGTCAATCCGTATCTTGCTATGGACACACTTTACGAGCTTACATCAAACAGGTCAATCGATAAAGAATATACCGAGGCGCTTAACGCATATGTTAAGGCAGTTGTTGACGGAATTGTTAAAATTGCTTCAAAAATGGGTATTTCAACCATTCAGTCTTATCAGGGTTCAAAGATTTTTGAGGCTCTCGGTATAAGCAAGAGCGTTTGTGATGAGTTCTTCCCTGACACTGTAAGTCGTGTTGGAGGAATCGACCTTGATGATATAAGCGAAAGGGTTGTTTCTCTGCATAATGCCGCATTTGATCCACGCAATCTGACAGTCAATGAAGCTATTGAGAGCGTTGGCAGTCATAAGTCGAGAAGCGGTGGTGAGGAGCATATGTATAATCCTATGACAATCCACCTTCTCCAGCAGTCAACATGGAACAATGACTACAGTCTTTTCAAGAAATATTCACAGTGCCTTAATGACGAACAGAAGAACCTTACCCTTAGGAGTACGGTTGACTTCAAATTTGCCGAAGATGGCGGAATCCCAATTGATGAGGTTGAAAGTGCCGAAAGCATTATGCGCCGCTTTAAAACGGGCGCTATGTCCTATGGTTCTATTTCTCAAGAAGCACATGAATGTATGGCAATTGCAATGAATCGCATTGGAGGAAAATCCAACAGTGGCGAAGGTGGCGAGGATCTTGAAAGAATTGTCACATCAGGAACTGACGAGGATAAATGTTCCGCTATCAAGCAGGTTGCATCGGGACGTTTTGGTGTAACATCAAAATACCTTACTTCCGCAAAGGAAATTCAAATAAAAATGGCTCAGGGTGCAAAGCCGGGTGAAGGAGGACATCTCCCTGCCAAAAAGGTTTATCCCTGGATTGCGAAGACCAGACATTCAACACCGGGTGTTGCCCTTATTTCCCCTCCCCCACACCATGATATCTACTCGATTGAAGACCTTGCTCAGCTTATTTATGACCTCAAGAATGCGAACAGGGATGCGAGAATTTCCGTTAAACTTGTTTCCGAGGTCGGTGTAGGAACAATTGCAGCCGGTGTTGCCAAAGCGGGTGCAGGAGTTATACTTGTTTCAGGTTATGACGGCGGAACGGGAGCCGCTCCCGGAAGCTCAATCCACAATGCCGGACTTCCATGGGAATTGGGTCTTGCCGAAACGCATAAGACACTTATTATGAACGGTCTGCGCTCAAAGGTTGTTATTGAAACAGATGGAAAAATGATGACAGGACGTGACGTTGTAGTTGCTGCAATGCTTGGTGCCGAGGAATATGGCTTCGCAACAGCTCCCCTTGTAACAATGGGCTGCGTAATGATGCGTGTATGCAATCTTGATACGTGTCCTGTCGGTGTTGCAACACAGAACCCTGAGCTTAGAAAACGCTTTAAGGGCAAGCCTGAGTATGTTGTTAACTTTATGCGATTTATCGCAGAAGAAATGCGTGAATATATGGCTAAGCTCGGAATTCACACGGTTGATGAGCTTATCGGACGTTCCGATCTTCTCGTTAAGAAAGACTTCCCTGATGGTCATAAGGCAGGCAAGATTGATATGTCTGCAATCCTTGAAACTCCTTTTGAGTGTGAGAAAGGAAACCTCCACTTCCGCCCTGAGGATGTCTACGATTTTAAACTCAACGAAACAATTGATGAAACCGTCATTATTCCTCAGATGCAGGAAGCTCTTGACAATAATCAGCCGAAAACAATTGAGCTTAAGGTAAGCAATCTTAACCGTACGCTCGGAACAATTTTCGGTTCGGAAATAACAAAGAAATACTACAACACCCTTCCCGATGACACATACGTTATCAGGTGCCACGGTTCGGGCGGACAGAGCTTTGGTGCATTCATTCCGAAAGGACTTACGCTTGAGCTTGAGGGTGACAGTAATGATTACTTCGGAAAGGGTCTTTCGGGAGGAAAGCTTATTGTTTACTCCCCTGCTGAGGCAAAATATAGAGCGGATGAAAACATCATTATCGGCAATGTTGCGCTTTTTGGAGCTACAAGCGGAAAAGCTTTCATTGCAGGTATTGCGGGTGAACGTTTCTGCGTAAGGAATTCGGGTGCGACTGTCGTTGTTGAGGGCGTAGGTGATCATGGTTGCGAGTATATGACAGGAGGATGTGCTGTTATCCTTGGTAAAACAAGCAAAAACTTTGCGGCAGGAATGAGCGGCGGCATTGCATATGTTCTTGATGAGGATTTTGACCTTTATACAAAGCTTAATAAAGCACTTGTTGGTTTCAGCAAGGTTGTTGAACTCGCCGACATTGCGGAGCTTAAAGGTCTTATTGAGGAACATGCTGCTGCAACACATTCGCTGAGGGCAAAAGAAATCCTTGATAATTTCGATGAGTATCTTCCCAAATTCAAGAAAATCATACCCCACGATTATGCAAAAATGCTTAACAGTATGAAAAAATTTGAGTCCGAAGGCATGACTGCTGAGGATGCGAAGATTGCCGCATTCTATGAAAATACAAAGTAATAAAGTTTGGTCTTAGGGAGGTAAATGTAAAATGGGAAAATCAACAGGATTTCTTGAGTATAACAGAATAGAAAATGAGGGTCAGGATCCTCTCCAGCGTATTAAAACCTATCGTGAGTTTCACACTCCGATGGATATGGAGGAGCGTAAAAAGCAGGCTTCAAGATGTATGGATTGCGGCGTTCCTTTCTGTCAGTACGGAAAGCCTCTCAGTGATGGGATGGTTTCCGGCTGTCCACTGAACAATCTCTGTCCCGAATGGAATGACCTTATTTATACGGGAGATATGGCGGGCGCTACGGAAAGGCTTCTTTTAACGAACAGCTTTCCCGAGTTTACTTCAAGGGTTTGTCCGGCTCTTTGCGAAAAAGCCTGCACTTGCGGACTCAACGGTGATCCCGTTACTGTTAAGGAAAATGAATACTCAGTTATCGAATATGCGTTTGCAAACGGACTTATGAACCCGAAAATTCCATCTGTACGCACAAACAAAAGAGTTGCTATCGTAGGTTCAGGCCCTGCGGGTCTTGCTGCTGCACAACGTCTTAACAGAAGAGGTCACAGTGTCACTGTTTACGAACGCGAGGACAGGGTTGGCGGATTGCTTATGTACGGTATTCCAAATATGAAGCTTGAGAAAACAGTAGTTGAACGCCGTGTTAAGCTCATGGAAGCTGAGGGTGTAAAATTTATTACCGAGGTTAATGTTGGAAAGGATATTTCTGCGGAGGAGCTTAACGCAAAATATGATGCGGTAATTCTTTGCTGCGGTTCGGGAAATCCCAGGGATATAAAAGTTCCCGGAAGAGATGCGGATGGCATCTATTTTGCAGTAGACTTCCTCAAAGCCACAACAAAGAACCTCTTAAATTCCAATCTTTCGGATGGTTACTTTATCAGCGCAAAATATAAGAATGTTGTTGTTATCGGCGGTGGTGACACGGGAAATGACTGCATTGGAACGGCAATACGACATGGCTGCAAGTCCGTTGTACAGCTTGAAATGATGCCAAAGCTGCCCGACAGCCGTGCCGAGAACAATCCGTGGCCTGAATGGCCCAAAATAAGCAAGACGGACTATGGTCAGGAAGAAGCTATTGCGATTTTTGGTCATGATCCGAGAATTTATAAAACTACTGTAAAGCAGTTCCTTAAGGACGATGCAGGTCACGTTCGTGCAATTGAAACCATTAAGCTTTCCCCTGTTAAGAATGAAGAAACAGGAAGAACAGCTATGGAACCTATTTCGGGAAGCGAACAGGTTATTCCCGCCGACTTGGTTCTTATTGCGGCGGGATTCCTTGGAACAGAAGCTTATATCACAGATGATTTCGGCGTAAAACTCAATGCAAGAACCAATGTTGAAACTTCTGCCCCCGATGTTTACAGCACCAATGTTGATAAGGTGTTTACTGCGGGAGATATGCACAGAGGACAGTCGCTTGTTGTTTGGGCAATTCGTGAGGGACGTGAAGCAGCAAAGGCTGTTGACGAATACCTTATGGGATATACAACATTGAGGTAAAACAACAAAAATATGACTGCTGCACTACGTGTAAGGTTGGTGCAGCAGTCGTTTTTATTCATCCTCACTTTTATGTGCATCAATTTTTCCCATAATAGGTTCGGGATCAATTCCATTTTTTCTGTAATAATCGGAAAGTGCAGCTTTCACTGCTTGTTCTGCGAGTACGGAACAGTGTATTTTTTGAGAAGGAAGTCCATCAAGCGCTTCAATCACTGCTTTGTTTGTAAGCTTCAAAGCATCGTCAATTCTTTTCCCTTTTATCATTTCTGTTGCAATTGATGATGTAGCCACTGCTGCTCCGCAGCCAAAGGTCTTAAACTTACAGTCAGATACGATATCGCCATCCACCTTGATATACATTTTCATAATATCTCCGCATTTTGCGTTTCCAACTTCACCGATACCGTCCGCGTCCTCAATTTCGCCCACATTTCTGGGATTTGCAAAATGATCCATTACTTTTTTGCTGTATAACATATAAATATCCCCTTTCAAGACTTAGTTTTTATTTCCGAAACGAATTTCAGCAGCTTTCTTGTATGCTCTTTCCCATTGACTACTTCCTCCCATAAGGGTGACATTTCTCTTAAGTGCCCCACTGCATCCCTAATCGAAGAAATAATATAATCAGCATCATCATCGGTAATTTCTTCGCTTATAGTAATCCTCAATGAACCGTGAGCAATCTCATGAGGCAGCCCAAGAGCAAGAAGAACATGAGATGGGTCAAGAGAACCTGATGTACACGCTGAACCGCTTGATGCACATATACCCTTTAAATCGAGGAGAAGAAGGAGAGCCTCCCCTTCAACTCCAAGGAACGAGACATTCGCATTTCCCGAAAGGCGATTTTCTCTGCTGCCGTTAAGACGTGATCCTTCAATTGTAATTATCCCGTCAATAATTTTATTTCTAAGCCTTTCAACATTCCGTGCTTTACCCGTGATATCGCTGCAGGCCTCGGTTATCGCCTCCCCCAATGCCACAATTGATGGCACATTCTCCGTTCCGGGACGTTTTCCTCTTTCCTGTCCCCCTCCAAACAATAAATTTGGGAGAGGTATACCTTTTCGAACGTATAATGCTCCTATACCCTTTGGCGCATGAATTTTATGACCGGAAAGCGAAAGCATATCAATTCCTTGTTCCTTGACGTTGATGGGAATATTTCCGATTGCTTGTACGGCATCAGTATGAAATAGCACACCTCTTTCGTGACAAATTCCGGCAATTTTATTTATGGGCATAATTGTGCCTATTTCATTGTTGGCATACATGATTGTAACAAGAGCGGTATCATTCCTTATTGCACTTGAAACCTGCTCCGCTGTAATAAATCCATCCTCATTAACAGGAAGATAGGTTACCTCAAAACCCTGTTTTTCAAGATATTGGCAAGTATGAAGGACTGCATGATGTTCGATTGCGGTTGTAATAATGTGTTTTTTTCCTTTTTCTCCAAGCCTTAAAGCAACCGAACGTATCGCCCAGTTATCTGATTCTGTTCCACAGCTTGTAAAATATATTTCAGTAGGAGTACATCCTAAAACGGCTGCAACTTTTTCTCTTGAAATCTCAATAGCTTTTTGGGCATCACGTCCATGTTTATATATGCTTGATGGATTTCCTGCCTGTTCCGTAAAATAAGGAAGCATAGCATCAAGAACTTTTGGTGAAACAGCTGTTGTAGCAGCATTATCCGCATAAATATAACTATGTTTCATTTTTGACCTTCCTTTCTTAATTAAACATATCTATTTGGTAGGCTATTACATTTATATTATACACTTCTCCTCTCCGATAATCAATAGCTAGCTTAAAAAATGTATGACTTATTTGTAAATTATTATTGTATCAACCTATAATTTTACCTGACAAGGAATAAAAAATTTTTATTATTTGCTGCTCAATTTACCTCTTGGAGATGTAATTCTTCTGAATTAATTATCTTAAACGATTAAATTTTTGTTATATTTACAAAAAAAACTATTGAAAACGTGGAAAACAGTGCTATAATATATACAATAAACGAAGATATATTTTG
The DNA here is from genome assembly GCA_021199335.1 of Oscillospiraceae bacterium. Taxonomy (GTDB): domain Bacteria; phylum Bacillota; class Clostridia; order Oscillospirales; family Ruminococcaceae; genus UMGS363. The sequence goes on from JAJQIG010000029.1 coordinate 31,706, forward strand.
ATTTTAGGGGGATATTATTATGCCTGAGATTATTTCAATTGGCGAAGTGTTGGTTGACTTCACAAAAAGCACTCTTGACAGCGGTGATATTATTTACAAACAAAATGCGGGCGGCGCACCTGCAAATGTAGCTGTTATGGCATCAAAATTGGGAACCTCGACAGGCTTTATAGGAAAAGTCGGAAGAGATACCTTCGGAAAATATCTGAAAGATGTTCTTAAGGAAAACAAAGTGAATACAGATGGTCTTATCACAGACAGCGGTTACACTACTACCCTTGCTTTTGTTGACAAAAACGAAGATGGCAAACGTGAATACGTTTTTTATAGAAATAATGCCGCAGATGCTAACCTTAAATACAGTGAGGTTAAAAAGAAGCTTATCGATGACTGTAAAATTCTGCATTTTGGTTCACTTATGCTCACCCATGAGCCGTCAAAGTCGGCGGCGATACTCTCCGTTGAATATGCAAAGCAGAACGGAAAAATCATTTCCTATGATCCCAACTGGCGTGAACAGCTTTGGAACTCAAAAGAGGATGCTATGAAGGCAATGCAGAGCGTTCTTAAAATGGTTGATATTGTTAAGGTTTCGGAGGAGGAGCTTCAGATTCTTACTGACAGCGGCAATATGATTACATCAATTGCAAAGCTCCTTGGGTACGGAGTAAAAATCATTTGCATCACACAGGGCGCAAAGGGTTGCATTATCGCCACAAAACAGGGCATTGAATCTGTTCGTGCGTTTAAGACGGAAACGATTGACACTCTTGGCGCAGGCGACAGTTTTTTTGGCGCGTTTCTGTCGCAGATTGTGAAATCGGGCAAGGAGCTTAACGAACTTGAAATGGCTGATCTTAAGGGGTTTGCTCTTTATGCCAATGCCTGCGGAGCGTTAAGTTCCATAAAATCGGGTGCTATTCCCGCTATGCCAACCGAAGATGAAATTCTTGGGCTTATAAAAAACGGTAAAATGCTCTTATAATGCTATAGAGATTTCCCCTGCCTCCGAGCTTATTTATGTATGCTTTGTTGGCAGGTTTTATTTCATATATTGGTTGCAGCATATGGAAAGAAAATTATTTGCTTTTCTTCACTAAGTTTTCTCAAAATCGACATAGTTTAATGCTATAATAATATGGTATTTTCGGAAGAAAAGTTTTAACTTAAAATGGAAGTGATAATATGAAAAAAATGCTTTTTGTTTTCAATCCTCATTCGGGAAAAGGACAAATCAGGTTTCATCTTCTTCATATAATTGATCTATTTACAAAAAACGGCTATGATGTTACGGTTCATCCCACTCAGGCTAAGCTTGATGCTTTTCATACTGTGGTTTCGCAGGGAAAGGATTTTGATGTAATTGTCACAAGCGGCGGCGACGGAACTCTCAACGAAACAATTAAGGGTCTTATGCAGCTTGATAGAAAAATTCCTTTGGGATATATCCCTGCGGGAACAATGAATGATTTTGCCTCAAGCTTGGGAATACCGAAAAATATGCCAAAAGCGGCTGAGAAAATTATTTTGGGTGAAACTGCAGATGTTGATATAGGTGCATTTAACAATGAATTCTTCGCTTATGTTGCAGGATTTGGTATTTTTACTCAAGTCAGTTATGAAACCCCGCAGAAGATGAAAAACGCTTTCGGAAGCCTTGCATATATTGCCGAGGCGCTTAAAATAAAGAACCTTAGCGCAACAAAATCATATCATGTTGAAATAAGATATGACGGAAATATTATCGAGGACGATTTTATCTACGGCATGGTTTGCAATTCCGACTCAGTTGGCGGATTTAAGGGGCTTGGCGGAAAGGATGTACTACTTAATGATGGAGTTTTGGAGGGTCTTTTTATTAAGATGCCCAAAAACCTCGTTGAACTTCAGCAGATTATCAACGCCCTTCTTGCAAGGGAACTTACTTCCGAATATTTTTATTGCTTTAAAACAGGAGAGGCGGAATTTCATTCTGAGGATGAAATTTCTTGGACTCTTGACGGTGAATTTGGTGGAAATTTAAAGAATGTTTCCGTTAGAGCAATGCAGAAAAGCGTTTGTATCTTCACATCACCCCACAGTAAGATCCTTGGCGGAACAGATGAAATTGAAAATTGTGATTTGCCCTATGATACATCTGAGGAAGATTATTCCGGATTTGAATACCTCGGTGATGATTATGATGTTCTTGAATAGCGCTGTGTCATTCCGTCTTTTATATGAAAGTCATCATATTTCGGCAATTTATAAAAAAACTATTGATTATTATATAAAAATATGATAAAATATAATATAATGTTATTTTGAGCCGATAAAATCCGACTATTTTGCGGATTATGAATAAATTCCCCCGTAAATTTTTTTAGAGGAGATTTTTAATATGATTGGCGACCTTCATTGTCACACTACCCTTTCGGACGGTTCCCTCGGTATAGAGGACATAATCGTTCAAGCAAAAAGAATGGAAATTGACTTTATTTCAATTACCGACCACGACACCATGTCCTCGATTAACCGTGCAAAGGTTCTCGGCGAAAGATACGGCGTTCAGACTATCCCCGGAGTGGAGCTTTCCGCTTGGGATAAAAAGCGAAACCGTAAGGTACATATTCTCTGTTATGCACCCCAAAAGCCTGACAGACTTGAGGGTCTTTGCCTAAAATCGTGTGAAATCCGACGTAAGTGTGCCACTGAAATGGTTGAAAATGTAATGAAGCTCTACCCAATCACTGCTGAAAGTGTAATGAAGCACGCGACCGGCTCTAAAAGCATCTTTAAACAGCATATTATGCATGCTCTTATAGATTATGGCTATACTACTCATTTTTACGGAAAGCTCAATCATGAACTTTTTAATCACGAGTCGGGAAGCTGCATAGTCGAAAGGGAGTATCCCGATGTAAATTTTGTTCTTGACCTTATTCACTCGGCAAGGGGTGTTGCTGTTATGGCCCACCCTGTTTATTATGATTCCATCGACCTGCTTAAGGAGCTTGCCGAAAGCGGAAAAATTGACGGTGCGGAGGTTTATCATTACTCCGCCAATGAAGAACAACAAAAGGACATTCTCGATATTGCCCAAAAATATGGACTTATTGTAACAGGCGGTTCGGATTTTCATGGACTTTATAATGAGAGGTCAACGCATATCGGCAGTAATGTTACATCAAAGGAGAATATTGACAGAATTCTTAAGCTTGCAAACCGAAAGGATAGGTAAAAAGCTTATTTTTTAATCTCCGCTATCTATAAACAAAGGAATGATTTTTTAATGGATATTATGCAGTCCTCACTTGAAAAACACTACGAATGGCAGGGAAAAATTGAGGTTGTTTCGCGCTGCACAGTTGAAAACCGAGACCAGCTTTCCCACGCCTATACTCCCGGAGTTGCTGCTCCATGCCTTGAGATTGAAAAAAATCCCGAGCTTTCCTATGACCTTACAAGGCGGCATAACCTTGTTGCCGTTATAACAGATGGTACAGCTGTACTTGGTCTTGGTGACATAGGGCCCCGTGCTTCAATGCCTGTTATGGAGGGTAAATGTGCGCTTTTTAAGGAGTTTGCGGGAGTTGACGCATTTCCTATTTGTGTAAACAGCAAGGATGTTAATGAATTTGTTCGCACGGTTGAGCTTATTTCCTACAGCTTTGGCGGAATAAATCTTGAGGATATTTCCGCCCCCCGTTGCTTTGAAATTGAAAAGAAGCTCAAGGAACGCTGTGATGTTCCTGTTTTTCACGACGACCAGCACGGAACAGCAATTGTTGCGTCTGCAGCAATGCTTAATGCAGCTAGGGTTGCGAACAAAAAATTTGAGGATATGACCCTTGTAATAAACGGTGCAGGCGCAGCAGGATGCGCAATTGCAAAGCAGTTTATTTCAATGGGTATGGGCGATATTATTATGGTTGATATAGCCGGAATTATTTGTGACGGAGATGATTTTAAAAATCCATCCCATTATAAAATGGCCAGAATAACTAACAAGAATAAGATAAGAGGCGGTCTTGCCGATGCATTAAAGGGCGCAGATGCATTTATCGGTGTTTCGAAGCCCAACCTTGTTTCAGAGGAAATGGTTAAGTCAATGGCAGATAAATCCATTATCTTTGCAATGGCAAACCCCACTCCCGAAATTATGCCTGACAAGGCTAAGGAAGCCGGTGCTTTTGTTGTCGGAACGGGACGTTCCGATTTCCCCAATCAGATTAACAATGTGGTTGCTTTTCCGGGAATATTCAAGGGAGCTCTTGCAGTAAGGGCGAGGGATATTAATGAAGAAATGAAGCGGGCTGCGGCTTATGCAATTGCAAGCGCAGTTCCTGATGATATGCTTTGCGCAGACTTTATCCTGCCAAATGCCTTTGATAAAAATGTGGCTGTAATAGTTGCAGATGCAGTTGCAAAGGCTGCAAGGGAATCGGGAGTTGCACGTAAATAAAGAGAGGATTTTAAAAAAATGACTTATAATTTCACTCCCAAGGGAGTATGCTCAAAGAAAATTTCAATTGACCTTTCTCCTGACGGAATCATTGAAAATGTTGCTTTCAACGGCGGATGTAACGGAAATACCCAGGGTGTTTCAGCACTCGTTAAGGGCATGAAAGCTGAAGATGCTATCAGCAAGCTTTCCGGAATAAATTGTAATGGCAGAGGGACATCCTGTCCCGACCAGCTTTCAAGGGCACTTAAAGAGGCGCTTGAGCTAATATGAATACGCATTTTGGGGATACTCTGAAATGGGTAATCTTTATCTTGTCCGTTCTTGGTTTTGGCATATTTCTTGCACCCGTTTTCACCGGGATTATTAACATTGGAAACGTTGTTGGTATGCTGTTTTGCGGAATTATAGCTGTGATTTCTCTGAATTGGCGAATCTTCAGGGTATTTCTTGAAAGTCATGTTGCTGCAAGAGCTGTTTTTTCTGTAATACTATTGATTTGTATTATTTCCTTCATTTGCGCGGTTGTTATTTCCCTATTTATGATTAAGGCGGCAAATACAGTTCCAGCTGTAAGTGGCTCTACACTTATAGTTCTTGGCTGCAGGGTAAAGGGTGAACAGCCAAGTCTTATGCTCCAAAACCGAATTAATGCGGCCTATGCTTATCTTTCGGAAAATCCCGATGCGGATGCGATTCTTTCGGGGGGACAGGGCAGCGATGAGCTTATAAGTGAAGCCGAATGTATGTACCGTGAGCTTGTCGATATGGGCATTGCTCCTGAACGACTTGTAAAGGAGGATAAATCTTCCAATACACATGAGAATCTTCAAAACTCCCTTGCACTTACAGAAAATGATAACATTGTAATTGTTACAAGTGAATTTCATCAATATCGTGCAAAACTTATTGCACAAAAGGAGGGCACTGAGGTTTCGGCAATTTCTGCAAAAACTTCATTATTTCTTTTGCCTACCTATTGGGTGAGGGATTGCCTTGGCTGTGCTTATGAATTGGTTTCAAAATAAAATAAGGGACTGCTGTACTATTCATGCGGCAGTACCCTTTTTTTATGTTTACGTTATTTTCTAAATTATATTGGATTTCCTTTTTCAAAGCATTCTTTTTAAATACTGACCTGTGTAAGATTTTTTGCACCCTGCAATTTCTTCGGGGGTGCCGCATTTAACGACGGTTCCTCCCCCATTTCCACCCTCGGGACCAAGGTCGATTATATAATCCGCTGTTTTTATTACATCTAAGTTATGCTCGATAACAATAACGGTATTTCCACCATCTGTAAGCCTGTTCAAAACCTCAATAAGCTTATGAACATCCGCTGTATGAAGACCGGTTGTAGGTTCATCGAGGATATAGATAGTACGTCCTGTTGCACGTTTTGAAAGCTCAGTCGCAAGCTTTACCCTCTGCGCCTCTCCACCCGAAAGGGTTGTTGCGGGCTGACCTATCTTAATGTAACCCAATCCCACCTCTTGAAGGGTGCGAAGTTTTCTCTCAATCTTTGGGATATTAGAGAAAAACTCCACTCCCTCATCAACTGTCATTTCAAGCACATCATATATAGACTTGCCCTTATAATGAATATCCAAGGTTTCACGGTTATATCTTTTGCCCTTGCAAACTTCGCAGGGAACATAGACATCCGGCAGAAAATGCATTTCAATCTTAATTATGCCATCACCTTGACAGGCTTCACACCTACCGCCCTTGATATTGAATGAGAAGCGGCTTGAACCGTAGCCTTTTATTTTGGCATCGTTTGTGCCTGCGAAAAGCTCCCTTATATCAGTAAAAACTCCTGTATATGTTGCAGGATTTGAACGAGGTGTTCTGCCAATCGGAGATTGGTCTATATTGATAACCTTATCAAGGTGTTCAAGGCCCTCCATTGCCCTGAATTTTCCCGGACGTATTTTGGCACGGTTAAGCTTCCCTGCAAGATTTTTATAGATAACCTCATTAACGAGCGAGGATTTTCCTGAGCCCGAAACACCTGTCACACAGGTAAAAACGCCCAGAGGAATCTGAACGTTGATATTCCTTAGATTGTTCTCCGATGCCCCTATAACCTTCAGGAACTCCCCATTCCCCTTTCGACGAGTCTTAGGGACGGGAATAGACCTTTTTCCACTTAGATATTGACCTGTTATTGAGCGCTCACAGTTTTCAATATCCTCGACCGTTCCACAGGCTACAATCTCACCGCCGTGAATGCCTGCATATGGACCGACATCGACTATATAATCGGCGCTTCTCATAGTATCCTCATCATGTTCTACCACAATGAGGGTGTTTCCCGCATCACGCAGAGTTTTCAATGTCGAAATGAGTTTATCATTATCACGCTGATGGAGCCCTATTGACGGTTCATCGAGGATATAAAGTACCCCAACAAGTGATGAACCGATTTGCGTTGCAAGTCGAATCCTTTGGCTTTCTCCGCCGCTTAGTGTTCCCGCTGAACGTGACAAGGTAAGATACTCCAGCCCGACATTCTGTAAAAAACCAAGACGGTTGCTTATCTCCTTTATTATTCTTGCAGCGATATACTCCTCACGCTCGGTAAGCTCAAGATTCCGAAAAAAATTCAGACACTCCGTAACAGACATATCGGTTAATTCGGCAATATTTTTTCCGCCAACGGTAACGGCAAGACTCTCCTTTTTCAATCGTTTACCTTTACATTCGGGGCAGAGCTCATCGCTCATACAATCTTCAATTTCCGCTATGTTATATTCCGATGAGGTTTCGGTATAGCGGCGTTCCATATTTCGTATAACCCCCTCAAACGGACGATAGTAAGTTCCTCCGCCATACACCTCGGCCCTATGGAGTGTAAGCTTTGTTTCTCCTGTACCGTATAGAAATTTATTAACAATATCCTCGGGCAAATCCTTGACGGGGGTATCCAAAGAAAAGCCGTATTTCTCAGCAAGAGCGGAATAGTACATCATAGCAATTGAGTTTCCATCGAGTGTATTCCAACCGGTGGCTTTTATAGCTCCCTGCTTTATGGAAAGATCCTTATTCGGAATAATAAGCTCGGGGTCAATTTTGCGAAACACGCCTATTCCCGTACACTTTTCGCAGGCACCAAAGGGGTTATTGAAAGAAAACATCCTGGGAGAAAGCTCCTCAACGGAAATATTATGCTCCGGACAGGCATAATTCTGTGAAAAAGTCATTTCATCTCCGTCAACAATATCTGCTATAACATTTCCGCCTGAAATAGCTGATGCGGTTTCTACACTGTCCGACAAGCGTGATAGGATACCCTCCTTTATTACAATACGGTCAACAACTATTTCTATGCTGTGCTTTTTATTTTTTTCAAGTTTAATTTCTTCGTTTAAATCATAGATAATGCCATCGCATCGCACACGAACATAACCTGATTTTTTTGCACGTTCAAGCTCCTTTATATGTTCACCCTTGCGTCCTCTTACAATGGGGGCAAGAATTTGAATTTTTGTGCCTGTGGGAAGTGCAAGTATTGCATCGGCAATTTGGTCAACAGTTTGCTGTTTTATTTCACGTCCGCAGATTGGGCAGTGAGGAATACCTATTCTTGCATATAGCAAACGCAGATAGTCGTAAATTTCGGTAACTGTTCCAACAGTTGAACGAGGGTTTTTGGAAGTTGTTTTCTGATCAATCGAAATTGCGGGAGAAAGCCCTTCAATGCTGTCAACATCAGGCTTTTCCATTTGACCCAAAAACATCCTCGCATAGGAGGAAAGACTTTCCATGTATCTTCGCTGACCATCCGCATAAATTGTATCAAAAGCAAGTGAAGATTTTCCCGAGCCTGAGAGTCCCGTCATAACAACAAGCTTATCACGGGGAATTTCCACATCCACATTTTTGAGATTGTGTTCCCTTGCGCCTTTTATAATTATTTTATCTGCCGACATCTATCCTTATCCTTTCAGATTAATTTATCCTGCCAATGGCAGGACAGAAAAAATATCTATGAGCAATAATACTTACATATTAAGGTCTGAATTTCTTTTTTTCACCCTTTAGCTCATTTATTCTATCACGCAAATATGCTGCGTGTTCAAACTCAAGTATTTTGGCTGCATTTTTCATTTCCGCTGTTAACTTCTCAATAAGAGCCTGCTTTTCCGCTGCTGTCATCTGTTTTGGTTTTGCCTTTGAAGTTTTTCCATCTGTTTTACTCTTAGTTGATATTTCAATAACATCTCTTACATCTTTGACGATTGTATGCGGCTCTATTCCGTGTATTTTGTTGTATTCCATCTGAAGCTTGCGGCGGCGCTCCGTTTCGAGGATAGCATTCTCCATAGATTTTGTTACGGAATCGGCGTACATTATAACCTGTCCCTTCTCATTCCTCGCTGCACGTCCTATTGTTTGGATAAGTGAGCTTTCTGAACGAAGGAATCCCTCCTTATCCGCATCAAGAATCGCAACAAGTGACACCTCGGGTATATCAAGCCCCTCCCTGAGCAGATTAATTCCCACGAGTACATCATATTCACCCAGACGAAGGTCACGAATAAGCTCCATTCTTTCAATTGTATCAACGTCATAGTGCATATAACGCACTTTGACATCCATTTTTTCGAGATAGGCAGTCAGATCCTCTGCCATTTTTTTGGTGAGGGTTGTAACAAGGACTCTTTCACCCCTTGAACTGTGTGCATTTATTTCAAACAGCAAATCCTCAATCTGTCCTTGGACAGGTTTAACTATAATTTCAGGGTCAACAAGTCCGGTGGGGCGAATAACCTGTTCCACTATCTGCTGCGAATTCTCACGTTCAAACTGTCCCGGCGTTGCCGAAACAAAGATTGCCTGATCAACTTTATCATAAAATTCATCAAATGTTAAGGGTCTATTGTCAAAGGCTGAGGGCAGACGAAAACCATAATCGACAAGGGTTTTCTTTCTTCCCCTATCCCCTGCGCTCATAGCGCGTATTTGGGGGAGAGAAACATGACTTTCATCCACAAAAAGAAGAAAATCCTTGGGAAAATGGTCAAGTAAAGTATATGGGATGCTTCCCGGCGCACGCCCGGCAAGGATTCTTGAGTAATTTTCTATACCCTTGCAAAAGCCTATTTCTTCAAGCATTTCAATATCATAACGTGTACGCTGTTCAATTCTTTGCGCTTCAATGAGCATATCATTATCCTTGAAATACTTTATTCTTTCATCAAGCTCCTTTTCAATTGCCTCGACTGCGCTTTGCATCTTTTCCTTTGAGATAACATAATGTGAGGCAGGATAAATTGCGACATGGGACAGCTCTGCAATGACATTCCCCGTAAGAGCGTTTATCTCCGTTATGCGTTCAACCTCATCATCGAAGAATTCGACACGAACTGCTTTATCCGTTGACCCTGCAGGAAAAATTTCAACGGTATCTCCACGTACTCTGAACTTGTTCCTGACGAAATTAACATCATTTCGTTCATACTGGATTGAAACGAGCTTGGCAAGGATGATATCCCTTGAAATCTCCATTCCCTTTCTGATAGAAACTACCATTGTTCGGTAATCTATTGGCGAACCTAAAGAGTAAATGCAGGAAACCGATGCAACTATTATGACATCTCTGCGTTCCGCAAGGGCAAGGGTAGCAGAATGCCGAAGCTTGTCTATCTCATCATTAATTGCGGAATCCTTTTCGATGTAGCTATCCGTTGAGGGAACATAAGCCTCTGGTTGATAATAGTCATAATAACTTACAAAGTATTCTACCGCATTTTCGGGAAAAAACTCCCTGAGTTCGGAACAAAGCTGAGCCGCAAGGGTTTTGTTATGCGCAAAAACCAGTGCGGGACGGTTAAGCTGTGCAATAACGTTAGCCATAGTGAAAGTTTTGCCTGAGCCTGTAACGCCGAGGAGGGTTTGCTCCTTATATCCTTTTTTTACACCGTCTACGAGCTTTGCAATTGCTTCAGGCTGGTCACCTGAGGGCGTATAATTCGAATGAAGCTTAAAATCCATAAATAATAACCTTTCCGAATTTTATTGTTCGCCTGAATCGTTTTTAATCAAACATCCCAAAATAACCATTTTTACGCATCGAATATGAATCACTTGCTCCGACAATAACATGATCCAGGACACGAACATCAATACATTTCATTAAATTAACAATGTTTTTGGTTAAAACAATGTCGGCATCGGACGGAAGCGGAGTTCCGCCTACATGATTATGTCCAAGGGCAATAAGAGTAGCTTTTGAAGCAATTACAATTTCCACAACTCTGCGCATATCTATGGGGTCCCTTGAAAGGGTTCCCGTGTTTACAATGGAGCAGTTCATAATTCTTAAATCATTATCAAAGCACGCGATACGAAACTCCTCATGTTTTAAAGAAATAAAATATGATAGGAACAATGATTTAAGCTTTTCGGGTGAATCAAAGCAAGTCTTTTCCATATGCGAACGATAGTATGGCTGCGTTGTTTTGGCGATTACCTTAATGAGGGTGGCCGCACTAAAGGAAATTTGACCTATACGTATCAAATCTTCAATAGGTGCATCCATAACTTCACCGATATTTCCGAAATGATTTACCAAACGCTTGGACATTTCGGATGTATCTATACGGTTATAGCAATAAAAAAGAATCAATTCAATAATTTGCTGATCGTTAAATCCTTCAAAACCCGTACGGACGAATTTTTCCTTCAATCTCCTTCTATGCCCCTCAAAGGAATAATGCGATTCGTCATATACACACTTGGTTGTATGTTCCATATAATCTCCACCTTTGAAAACAAATGTTTTAAGTTAATTATACTATATTTCGATTTATTTGTGAAGAGCTTTTTACGACTTTTTATAAAACAAAGTATTAACAAATTATATTTTATTCTAAAAATAAGTATTTTACACTGTTTATCATTTTCCAATAGGTTTAAGAGAATACAATTATTTATGTATATTAATTATTGTGACACCAAAAATTTAATAAATATTTTTTGTGTAAAATGCACTAAAATTACATTATTGTATATTGGTGAAAAAAATGTTATACTGTTTGTAGCAGAGATTTTATTCCCGAAGGAGTCAAAAGATGAAAGAATTTATTATAAACAAAAATGACAGCGGTCAAAGAGCAGATAAGTTTCTCCAAAAGGCTGTTCCGCTTCTCCCTAAAAGCTTAATGTACAAATATCTTCGCATGAAACGAATTAAGCTCAATGGCAAACGCTGTGAAATTTCAACACGCCTTTCCGATGGTGACACAATACAGCTTTATATCGACGATGAATTTTTTGAAACACCGAAGTGCAGGGATTTCCTGGCCGCACCCGCTGTATTAAGCATTGTCTATGAGGATGAAAATATACTTCTTTTGGATAAAAAATGTGGTTTGGTTGTTCATGAGGATGATGGACATACCACAGATACGCTTATTAATAGAATCCTACATTATCTTTACGACAAAGGTGAATACAACCCTGACAAGGAGAATAGCTTTACGCCTGCGCTTTGCAATCGACTTGACAGAAACACAAGCGGAATTGTTATAACCGCCAAAAACGCCGAATCCTTGCGTATTCTTAATCAAAAAATCAAGGATAGGGAAATTGAAAAACGTTATCTCTGCATCACTGTGGGGGTTCCTCCGAAAAAACATGATACAATGACGGCTTATCTTGAAAAAAATGCGGATGCAAATACCGTAAAAATAAGTGAACGAAAAACGTCTCTGAACAAAACCATAATTACAACATACGACGTGTTAAAAGACGACGGAAGGCTTGCCCTTGTCGATGTTAAGCTTGAAACAGGAAGAACTCACCAGATAAGAGCGCACTTCGCACACATAGGCTGTCCCCTTTTGGGCGATGGAAAATATGGCATAAATAGCGTTAATCGTGAATACAAAATAAAAACACAAGCGCTTTGCTCCTATATGCTGAAATTCAACTTTGTTACAGACGGTGGTATACTGAATTATCTTAATCAAAAGGAATTCACCGTTGATAATGTTTGGTTTAAGGATAAATTTTTACAGAAAAAAAATAAAAACAGAGAATAGAGCGCATCCGCTATCCTCTGTTTTTAAGTATTCGCTAAATTATGAGCGGTTGGTATTGTATTCCGTCAAGTGCGGAAAGTATCGTTTCGGGCAATTCATTGAAATCCGCTACAAGGGAACGTGGCTTTCTTGCGCTGTCATCCTGTCCGAATGGCACGAAATAGAAGCATTTGTAATTGAGCAATGCTCCGATATTTTTGGCGCTTCCCGAAAGTCCATCGTTTGTTGCGGCGGCTATTACCACGGGGCGGCCGTTTCTTATATGGGATTTTACCGCCATTGTTACGGGCGTATCAGTGATTCCCGATGCCAGCTTTGCAAGAGTATTGCCTGTGCAGGGGCAGATTACCAGAATATCAAACATTTTATTAGGCCCTATTGGTTCTGCCCCTTCAATAGTGCAGATAATCCTTTTCCCCGTTATTTCCTCTGCGGCATTGCGGAAGGATTCTGCCGTTCCGAAGCGCGTGTCGATGCTTGCTGCATTAAAGGACATTATTGGCGTAAGCTCTGCGCCCAGCTCCGAAAGCCTTTTGAGCTGTTCAAAGGATTTTGAAAAGGTACAGAACGAACCGCATAGCGCATAGCCGATTCTTAATCCCGAAAGGGATTTTTCAGTCATCAGCCTCACCCCTTTCTTCAAGAATATTGAATATAGTTTTTCCTATTGTTTCCCCTGCCGTAAGTGGGGCAACCTTTCCAGGCAGAGAAAGAAGCCATACTGCCCTTATTCCGAGTGACGCGGCGGTATCGAAATCAACTCCACCCGGCTTTGACGCAAGGTCTATCACAAGGCAGCCTTTATCCAGTTCCTCCAGATTTTCCCTGTCGAGAATAACGGCAGGCACCGTATTGAAGATAATGGAATAATTTCCGAGATTCTTTTTAAGCTCACTGATATGGATGTTTTTGCAGCCGTATACCTCCGCCCATGCAAGGTCGGAATATTTTCTTGCGGCAATGGTAACTTCGGCATTAAATCCGCTCAGTATATGGACAAGCAGCTTTGCAATTCTTCCCATTCCGATAATTAGGATTTTCTGTCCCGAGAGTGTAAAGGCGGTTTCTTCCATAGCAACCTGAACTGCGCCCTCTGCCGTAGCTTCGGCATTAAGCACGGAAAATTCCTCACGTACCGAATAATCAACCGTTTCAATTTTTCTATCCTCAAACATTTTTATTATTTTATCACTGAATCTGCCCCCGAAGGCTACTCCGTTTTCTTTAAGAACGGAGCAGAGCTGTGTCACGGGCAGAGTATTTCCCGAATAGGGCATATTGACGTTTAGGCCATCGTTTGAAACAGGCAACGGCAGTATCATATAATCTGCACGTTCGTTTAACGACATAAGACTTTTCAAAGTATGTATTTTACTCGGCAATACAATGCCGCTGTCAAAGCCGAGAGTATAAACAAAGCAGCCTTTTTCGGCAAGATATTCCGCTAACTTGACAAATCTTAAATCTCCGCCTGCTACAAGAAATTTTTTATTCATAAAGTACATCCTTTCACTATAAAAAGTATGCAGATAAATTTTTCTTCCGAATTATAGTATGCAAAATTCTGAAAACAGGTGAAAGTGAATTCATGCGTAAGCTCAACTCAAGGATAATCCGTAAAATAGCTCTTTACCCTTATTTAAGGCGAAATTTTCGTAAATAAATTGACATTGACGTGAACATATGTTACAATTTATCTGTTGAAGCGGAGGGAAAGCTATGCCAAGTGTTGATGAAATCATTGAGCTTGTTACAAAGGAAATTGAAAAGAAAACGGCATCAAATACCAATGGGGTTTATTTCGATGAACCTATTATCCGTAGGGCAAGCCAAATTAAGGACTATGTTCCCGAGCAAATTCTCGAGATGAAAAGAATTCTCACGACGAGCTCCTCACTGTATCTTTCCGAAGAAGAACGCTTCTACAAGCAAGGCAAGTTCATGGAGGACTACGAGGACAGTTTTGATTTCCAAGGCAGATTTGAACGTTACTTTCCAACCTATCGCTCAATGACAGACGAACAGCTTCGGGGATATTTTTCATGGCGCACTAGGGTTCGTAAGGGAGAAATTCGGCACGTTTCAACCTCATTTGCCTTTGTTTATATTTATGAGCTGATTAACCTTATTGGCGTTAAATCTCCGCATGAGGGTTTTACTTCTTTGCGAAAATTCCGAGATGAATATAAGCAGTATGACCCAACTGTTGAACATTGGCTTTCAATATGGATGAACGATTTTGTCGTTTATTATAATCTTGACAGTTCCCTCTTTGAGGAATTGGGAGGCATTGAATTTGATGCCGCCGCCGTGGTTCTTGCCGATTATAAAAATTACAGCGACGATGAGGTTTATGATGCAATCTGCACTCTTTCTTCCCACAATATCGAGCGGTCAAAGTTCTTTGGCGAATATAACGAAGATGCCAAAAAGGTTATCTGCGGAGTATGGGATTCGCTCTTTGAATATTATGAGAAACACAGGCAGACAGGGCTTATTGAAAAGCTTTTAGGCAGATTTGGCAGCTATCGCTATTATATGTTCAGCTCAGCAATCTTTTTCGACCGAGTTGAGCATAAAAACTATGAGTATTCTTTAAATGACGTACATAAATATATATGCAAAAACGGGGAATGGTACTGCGAAAAATATTATGGCAGCAGAGGAAAAAGCCGTGAGCTTGGGAAAATTATTAAGACAATTGACTGCATAATGCGGCAAAAATACGGCTATGGCAGGATGCTTAAACAAGAATTTACAACAAAATATATTATAAATCTTATCGAAAAAGAAATTGACAAGGTTATCGAATACAACAATGCCCATGAAAAATCCGTTATAAACATTGATATTTCGATGCTTGATGCAATAAGGCGTTCGGCGGATTTGACACGTGACAAGCTTATCACAGAGGAAGAGCTTTATGACTTCTCCGAAACGGATGAAACTCCCGATGTTGGACAGGAAGTCATTAATGGCGATACTGAGGTTGAGGGCGTTTCTGACAGAGAGGGACATCCTCTCCCACTCAACGATATTGAAAGAGAATTTCTGCGAATGCTTCTCTTTGATGAGGATTACAATTCATATCTCAAAGAAAAAAAGGTTATGCTTTCTGTTGTCGCAGATTCTATCAATGAAAAATTATTTGATTTATTCGGAGACACAATTATTGGATTTGTTGGCGACATTCCTGCCGTTATTGAAGATTATGCAGATGAACTGAAAGGATATGTTTAAAATATGAAGATACCGAAAAGAATAGCCTCAACGGTTATAAACTCCCTTAAAGGCGGCGTTGTCCCAAGGGTTGGCTTATCTTATATAACGGTTGGGCGTGAAGCTGAGGTAAATGCTTTGCTGCACGATGTCGATATTATATCTGATGGTGGGGCATCATTTCGATTTATTGTAGGAAAATACGGAAGTGGCAAAAGCTTTCTGCTTCAGACGATACGAAATTATGTTATGGATAAAAATTTTGTGGTTGTGGATGCCGATTTATCTCCTGAAAGACGTTTGCAGGGAACAAATGGTCAAGGTCTTGCAACGTATAAGGAACTTATACGCAATATGTCAACCAAAACACGGCCTGAGGGAGGCGCTCTTAGCCTTATTCTTGACAGGTGGATAAACGGCATTCAGGTGGAAACGGCGACAAGCAGCGATCTTGACAGCAATTCCCCCGAATTTGAAGCGCTTGTTGAAAGAAAAATTTACGAGGTTATAGGTTCTCTCAACGAAATGGTTCACGGTTTTGATTTTGCTAAGTTGCTGACGATTTACTATAGGTCATACATAAACGGCGATGATGAAAGCAAGTCAAAGGTCATTAAATGGTTCAGGGGTGAATACACCCTTAAATCGGAAGCAAAAGCCGAGCTTGGCATAAATATTATTATCACAGACAGCGATTGGTATGAATATGTCAAGCTGTTTGCATTTTTTCTTAAACGCGCAGGGTATAACGGTATGCTCATTCTTATTGACGAGCTTGTGAATATATACAAAATTCCTAATTCTATAACAAGGCAGTATAACTATGAAAAGATTCTTACAATGTATAACGACACCTTGCAGGGAAAGGCTAAATATCTGGGAATTATTATGTGCGGAACTCCCCAATGCATTGAGGACACAAGACGAGGAGTTTACAGCTACGAAGCTCTTCGTTCACGACTTGTGGAGGGGCGTTTCGGAAGTGAGGGAGCGAGGGATATGTTTGCCCCCGTGATAAAGCTCTCCCCCCTTACCTATGAGGAAATGTTTGTGCTTGTAGAAAAGCTTGCAGATATTCATGCGGGTTTGTTTGAATATGAACAACGGATTACCGAGGATGATATGATTAATTTCATAAAAATTGAGTTTGGGAGAATAGGTGCTGATTCAAAAATTACACCAAGAGAGGTAATCCGTGATTTTATTGAGCTTTTGAACATTATTTACCAGAACCCCAAAACGGACATTGCCGCACTTATGGGTTCGGATGAATTTAGATATGCGGAAAGCTCCGATGGAGAAAGTACCTCGGAGGATTTTGCGGAATTTGAGATTTAAATTATGAATATTTTTGATAGATACGCTCCTTTTGTACAAGATTTTATCTACCGCAATAACTGGGAAAGCCTTCGTGCAATACAGGTTGCGGCAGGAGATGCAATTTTTAATACCGATGATAATGTTCTTCTCTCCGCTTCGACTGCTTCAGGAAAAACAGAAGCGGCCTTTTTCCCGATTATCACGCTTTTTTCGGAGGATATGCCAAGCTCCGTTGGAGCAATTTACATAGGCCCTCTTAAAGCCCTAATCAATGACCAATTTATGCGCCTTAATGACCTTTGCGAGGAGGCTCATATTCCCGTATGGCATTGGCATGGTGATGTTTTGCAGACACATAAAAATAAAATGTTGAAAAATCCATCGGGAATTTTGCAGATAACTCCCGAATCACTTGAAGCCCTGCTTATTCATAAACACTCGGCGATCTCAAGGCTTTTCGGAGATTTGAGGTTTATTGTTATTGATGAGGTACATTCGCTTATGCGTGGAGATAGGGGTGGTCAAACACTTTGCCTTATTGAAAGGCTTTCCAAAATGGCAGGAGTATCTCCTCGGCGTATAGGCTTATCTGCAACCATAGGCGACCCGAAAGCTGCGGGAGAACTTCTCTCAAGGGGAACGGGAAGAAAAACTATTATCCCGCAGATTGCCGCAAAGGGTATAAAATGGCGTCTTTCAATGGAGCATTTCTATACTTCGGGTGTTCAGGCGGCAAAGGATTACGAAAATAAATTTGCCTTGTCTGTCCCGGAAGCGGCAACTGACACTGCGTCGCAGAATGCAGACCCCGGTATTGGGTATATATTTGAGCATACAAGGGGTAAAAAATGTCTTATATTTGTTAATTCAAGAGAAGAATGTGAAGCGGTCACAACTACTCTTAGGCAATATTGTGAGGCAAAGCACGAAAGCGATCGTTTCCTTATTCACCATGGAAATCTTTCCGCCTCCTATCGTGAAACTGCTGAAGCTGAGATGAAGGACGATGACAGCACAAAGACAACTGTTACAACCGCAACCCTTGAGCTTGGCATAGATATCGGAAGGCTTGAACGTGCTTTTCAGATTGATGCTCCTTTCACGGTTTCTTCATTTCTTCAGAGGATGGGTCGCACAGGCAGACGTGACCTGCCGCCCGAAATGTGGTTTGTTATGAGGGAGGAAATGCCTGAACCGAGGGCAATGCTTCCCGAAACAATACCATGGAAGCTGATTCAGGGAATTGCTCTTGTTCAAGTTTATCTTGAAGAACGTTGGGTTGAACCTCCAAAAACGGATAGGCTTCCATTCAGCTTGCTTTATCACCAGACAATGTCAACTCTTGCCTCATGCGGAGAAATGTCTCCCGCCGAGCTTGCTTCAAGGGTTCTTACACTTAGCAGCTTCAATAGAATCTCCCGTGACGATTACAAGATTTTGCTCCGTCATCTTATTGAAACAGACCATATTCAACAGACGGAGAACGGCGGTCTTATTGTAGGTCTTGCGGGAGAAAGACTCACTAATTCATACAAGTTTTATGCCGTCTTTCAGGAAAATGAGGAATACACTGTTCGATGTGAATCCCATGAGCTTGGAACGATTGTAAAACCACCGCCGAGGGGAGAAAAAATTGCAATTGCCGGAAAGGTTTGGATTGTTGAAGAGGTTGACCACAAGCATCATCTGGTTTATTGTGAAGAGGTTAGGGGCAAAGTGCCCGCATATTTTGGGGAATGTCCCGGGGATATCAACACAAAAATTCTTCTACGCATGAAGGATGTTTTAAAGGAAAACAAGTCCTATCCTTACTTAATGAAAAATGCTTGTGCAAGGCTTGAACAGGCAAGGCATACCGCCGCAAATTCAATGCTTACCGAGGAGTCGCTTATAAATCTCGGCGGAAATATGTGGTGTTTATTTCCGTGGCTTGGAACCTACAGCTTTCTTGCGCTTGAACGCTTCATCAAAATAAAATGCGCTCCCCTGCTTGGAATAAAGGGCATTGATTCATCAAGACCGTACTTCATCCAATTCACGATGAAAGCTTCAAAGGAGGATTTTATTACTACACTTAGAAGGCTTGCTGTTGAAGATTTTGACCCTATGGAGCTTGTATACAAGGACGAGGTTCCTATTTTTGAAAAATATGATGAATATGTTCCTGCAGAGCTTGTGAAAAAAGGCTTTTCCTATGGAGTTCTCGATATTGATGAAATGAAAAAGCGGATTTTGGAAATAAACTTATGAAAAGTTTGGTCTGATTACCGAATTCCTTTAGAACGGAGTATTAAAAAAATTTTTTACTCGAATAAAAAAATTTTTATTCACCTATTGACAAAACTATACTATTGTGGTATACTTTATGCAACAGTAAGGAATGAATAAAATCCTTATTTACTGCAAATAGTAAATATGATATTTTAATGCAAAAAATTGTACAGCAATTTTGCGAATATTCAACGGTATGTATCCGTAGCTTAACTTTCCGCCAAGCTTAAATATTTGAGTTTTAACGGAGCAGAAAACAGCGACGGTTATTTCTAAAATAATTTTTGGGAGGATTTTAAAATGAAAAAATGGATTTGTTCAATTTGCGGTTATGTTTATGAGGGAGAAAACCCTCCTGAACAGTGTCCACAATGTAAGGCTCCTGCTTCTAAATTTAACGAGGCTGCAGGAGATGATAACCTTTGGGCATGCGACCATGTCATTGGTTCCGCAAAGGATGTTGACCCTGACATTATTGAAGGCCTTAGACAGAACTTCAATGGCGAATGCTCCGAGGTTGGTATGTACCTTGCAATGTCTAGAGCTGCTTTCAGGGAAGGTTACCCCGAGGTTGGTCTTTACTATGAAAAGGCTGCCTATGAAGAAGCGGAACACGCAGCAAAGTTTGCAGAGCTTCTCGGCGAGGTTGTTACCGACTCTACAAAGAAGAATCTTGAAATGCGTTATCAGGCTGAAAGTGGCGCTTGTGAGGGTAAGCTTCAGCTTGCTAAGAAGGCAAAAGAATTGGGTCTTGATGCTATCCATGACACTGTTCACGAAATGGCTAAGGATGAGGCTCGTCATGGCAGAGCATTCAAGGGTCTGCTTGACAGATATTTTGGTTAATAAAAGGATACACAAAAACGGAGGATGGGATTGTTATTCCGTCCTCTTTTTTTAATCGGTTACATTATTAA
This sequence comes from Oscillospiraceae bacterium, assembly GCA_021199335.1. GTDB lineage: Bacteria > Bacillota > Clostridia > Oscillospirales > Ruminococcaceae > UMGS363. The sequence goes on from JAJQIG010000029.1 coordinate 51,928, forward strand.
GGAAAATTTTAACCAAATTGTAATTTGAATTAATGTATTCACTGTGGTATGATTATATTGTGCAGTGTTTCGGAATAATAACTGCAATATTCATCTACTTTTGGGGGAAACGGAAATGACGGAGCAGGAGCTTAAAAGCCACATCATTCCTAAATCAAAGGCTGTTATAAATGAAGTAAAAAAAGCGGTTATTGGAAAAGATGATATTATAATAAAAATTCTTCTTGCAATTGCTGCAAAAGGACATGTTCTCCTCGACGATATTCCGGGTGTTGGTAAAACTACTCTTGCGGTTGCATTTTCAAAGGCGATGTCGCTTGATTATAAACGTATGCAGTTCACACCGGATGTTATGCCTGCTGATGTTACAGGTTTCAGTGTTTATAATAGGCAGAGTGGACAGTTTGAATATAAGGAGGGCGCGGCAATGTGCAGCCTTTTTCTTGCGGATGAAATTAACCGTACCTCAAGTAAAACTCAAAGTGCGCTTCTTGAGGTAATGGAAGAAGGCTCAGTCACGGTAGACGGAATAACTAGGGTACTTCCCCGCCACTTTATAGTTATTGCAACGCAAAATCCTGTCGGCTCGGTGGGAACACAAATGCTTCCCGAATCCCAGCTTGATAGATTTATCATAAAGCTTTCAATGGGTTATCCCGACCTTGAGAGCGAGGTATCGATACTCAAATCAAAATCACACAGTCCTTCGGATAATTCCGTTAACGCTGTAGCGACACGTCAGGAAATAATTATGCTGCAAAACGCTGCCGAGGAGATTTTTACTGATGACAGGATATATCATTATATCGCCTCAATTGCCGCCGCAACAAGAAAACATCCTATGGCAAAGCTCGGTTTAAGTCCAAGGGGAACGGTAGCCCTTTCTTCAATGGCAAAAGCGTCCGCACTGCTCCACGGCAGAACCTTTGTTATTGCCGATGACGTAAAGTATGTCTTTCAGGATGTTTGCGCCCACAGGATTATTCTTACAACAAAGGCAAAGGCGAGCGGTTTCACTGTAAAAATGCTTCTGGATGAGGTAATAGATATGACTCCCTCACCGAAGCTGTTATAATGCCATATGCTTTTACTTTATATAATTATCCTTGCGGCAGCTGCAGTTTTTTATCCGATGTATTCGGACAATCTTTCTTTCATATTGCTGCTAATACTTTTGATTTACCCTGTTTTAATGGCAATATTGCTTTTTATAACGGCGAAAAGCGTAAAAATTAAGACTGTACCTTTTCCTCATGCTGCTCTGAGGGGCGAGAAAATAAATATCGGGGTTCAGATAAAAAATCCTATGCCGATTCCGGTTCTATGCTGTGTTATAACCATGCTTTACAAATCTGACGGCGATAAAAAATATAAAAAATATTCTGTTCAGGTACCACTGAAAGCACACTGCTCTGAAAATGTTGTAATAGATATTGTGCCAAATCATTGCGGGACGTTAAAATGTATGATTAAACAGGCAACGGTATATGACCTCATGGGACTTTTTAGATGGAAAATTAAACTCGGTGTTTCCTCCGATATTCCCATTATGCCGAGAGAATTTGAAATTTTTGCCGATGATAAAAACAATATCCACACTGATTATGCTGGATTTTTATCGCAGAATTTATCATGCAGTGATCCACCGGATGTTTCGGGAATGAGGAATTATCGTGACGGTGATAGGATAAACTGCATACACTGGAAACTCAGCAGTCGCAGTGAGGAATACATTGTAAAGGAATTTGAGAAGCAATCAAGCGAAAAAGTCCTTCTTATCCCCGATTTGCCTATATGTAAAAATTACAGCGAAGCAGATCGTGTCCTTGATGCTTACGCTTCAATAATGAGGTTCACTGTTTCGGCTGAAATTAATTGTGCTGCTCTTATTGTAACAGACGGAGAGGTTTTTTCTCGTCTAAGTCCGAATAATTCCGATGAGCTTGACAGTATGATCCTTAGACAAATTTCCGATATAAGTTTTGGAAAGGAGCTTTCCCTCACTGCAAGACTTTCTGAAAATTATAGTGACTTTTCCTCCCAAACGGATGATTTTTCTCACATTATAATAATAACTCCACATGAGAAGAAGGAAATTCTCGCACAGTTTGAGCAGGTTTCCGGCAGTAAAAGGATAAGTGTTTTTAATGTTGGAGAAAAAGGTGCTGTTGGTGAGGACAAAAACTCGGATATAATTGTCTATGATATTTTCAATGGAAAGAACTTTGTTTTTCCCGAATATTTTGTTTTATAATAAAACGCATCGGATAATATCACCTGTATACCCCAAAAAAGGAGCATTTTTATGGTTTCTGACGGAATTACCGTTGAGGCATTCCTTTACGAAAATGAAAAATCAAGAAAAAGATTCTTTATGCCGACAGCTATGCGCATTCTTATCTCATTTGCAGGAACTCTGGGCACTGTTTTCAGTTTCCTAACCTGCTTTGAAATCGGAATAGATATGAAGGTGGTGGCGGCAGCCGCAGCTTTAGCAGTCATAATTTTCGGTACGGCTCTCAATCTCAGAGGTAGGCTTATTCTTCCCGTGTTTTCATCTATCTTTGCTGTTTATGCAGCTATTCTCTTTAAGTTGAGAGAGGCATTTTGCAATGGTCTTGCCAATATGGTCAACATTTATCTTGGAAGAGTTAAATCGGAATTTGCGGAAAAAGCGTTTCTTGAGCTTCTTTATCCTGAAACGGCGGCGAAGGACACTCAAACCTTTTTTATATTAACTGCCTGCATTATTGCTATGTGCTTTGCCTACGGGACAGCCTACAAATACGGCGCACCGTTTGCAATCCTGCCGTCAGCTATTGTCGTGGAAATGTGTCTATATTTTGGGCTTGTACCGAACTACATCGCATTTATAGCGGTTCTTGCGGCATGGTTTGCGATGTTTGCAATAAATCTTAGTATGCCTGAGGGGAGCAATGTTGGCGGTTCAGCCTCGGCACAGTGTGGCTTTGCGGCGGCAGCGGCGGCATTTCTGTGCGCACTGCTTGCATTCACTATTATACATTTCAGCAATTACAGCCGTCCACAAAGGCTTGATGAAATACGCACTGATGTCAGTGATTATTTAAATGAAAATCCTGTTAAAAATCTCGCCTATGAAATAAAACTTACCGATATGATGAGAAAAACAGGTGCCGTAAATCATGGGAAATTGGGTAAAAACGGAAATATTACCTTTAGCAACAAAACAATTCTGACTGTCACTATGCCTAAAACCGCCGATACTGTTTACCTCAAAGGCTTTATCGGCTCAGTTTACACAGGAAAAAGCTGGGAGGAGCTTTCCTCCGACAGCCTTTATGAGCTTGAACAAATTAACGGAAATTTTACTACAAATGGAATGAACTCACTGCTTCTCAGCAGCTATAATCTTAAGATGTCAGGAACATCTCTGCCTGAATACTCTTTCTCCGTAACTAACGTTTCTGCAGGAAATGAATACCTCTATATGCCGTATAACCTTGTTCCCGAAAGTGTTTCACGATATGAAATATCCGATGATACATTTGTGTCACAGGGTGAAAAAAACTGGTTTGGGAGAATTTATGATCCATCATCTCTATACAGCTATCGGATTCTTTTAAGCTCAGACTGGGTAATTCATTCAAGCTCCCTTGCGGAGGATCAGGATGCCTATCGCAGCTTTGTTTATGAAAACTACCTTGATGTTCCAGACAGCTTTACCGCCGCAGATGAAGTATTTACAGATGAATATTATGATTTTATCACCCATGAATATGAATCTACATTGAGTGAAAAAAGCTCTCTCACCAATGCTGTTGTTTTTGGAAGAAAGCTTTATTATATAAAATCGTGGCTTCGTGATAACTGTTCATATAACCTTGAAGTGGGGAAACTGCCTTCGGGGAAAGATTTTGCCGATTACTTTATTACAGAAACCAGGGAGGGTTCATGCTCCCATTTTGCGACAGCGGCAGTTCTTCTTTGCCGCTATGCGGGTATTCCCGCAAGATATGTTGAGGGATATGTTATAAAACCATCAGACTTTAATTCGGAGGATTCTTTCGGAAGTCTTTCAACTGTTGATGTTACCGATGCAAGAGCTCATGCATGGGCGGAGGTTTACATTGATGGTTATGGATGGTATCCAATGGAATTTACTTCAGGTTACGGAAATATTGTTACGGCTGTCACAACTGCACCGCAGGAAGAACCCGAGTCCGAGGTTTCGGATTATTTTGAAGAATCGGATGTTTCTGCGGAGATTTCATATACAACCACAGAAAACGTAGATACAGTTCAGAATCCAAACGTTAATGCAGAGGACAATTCTGTGACAACCATTCCCACCCAAATCATGGACACAAGCATGGTTTCGTCCGAAACTTCATCGGAAAGAGGGTCAGATTCTTCCATTGCTATAGGGTTTTCTGTTTTTGGAAGAAATGACGGTGCAAAAGTTGACGTTGTTTATGACTTAACATGGCTTATAATTATTGTTTCAATCATTGCAACCATGTCTGTATTTTTAGGGATAAGACGGATTATTATTGTAAAGCAGAGCCATATCTCACCGAATATGGATGTTCACAGCAGTGCAAAAAGGATTTACCGACGCTTCAGAAGATTCATAAAAGCGATCGGACTTCCCGATGGAAACGGAATGTCGTATGAGGATTATATTTCATATATTGAAAGGAAATCAATCTTTTTATCTGACAAAAGAGCGGAAACGATTATACAAACTGCTCTTAAAGCTGAGTTTGGCGGTGAGAGTGTTACAAGGGATGAAATTATTGAAATGAACTCGGCGCTTGAGAACGCTTCAAAGCGTTATCTAAAATCACTCAACAGTCCAAAACGATTTTATGCAAGATTTATTAAGGGAATTGTTGGTTAGGTTCAACAAATCAATCATAAACGAAAAACTCCCGATTTCAGGTTGACAACCTTAAAGTCGGGAGTTTATTGTTGTTACGGTAACTACGCTATTACGGAAGCAATCTGTTCAAATCCCTTGGGAACATTGAAGCCTGACGAATATTCTGCTGATTAAGCAATTTCATTACAAGACGTTCAAGTCCGATTCCAAGTCCACCATGAGGAGGCAGACCATACTTATGAACCTGGAGATAATACTCGAAATCCTCAGGATTAAGTCCCTGAGCTTTCATTTTCTCAATCTGTTCATTGTAGTCGTGAATACGCTGACCGCCGGTTGTTATTTCAAGGCCTCTGAAAAGAAGGTCAAACTTGCAGGCTGTTCTTGGATCATCCTTATCGTTCATTGCATAGAACGGAGGTTTAGATGAGGGGAAATTCGTAACAAAAATGAACTCCGTGCCGTAATTTTCCTTTGCCCAATTGCAGAGGAAAACTTCATCCTCAGGTTCAAGATCAAATTTATTTTTTGAACGTGTACCTTTGATAAGTGCGACGGCATCCTCGAATTTAATTGCCGGAATTTCCGTAATCTCGGGAATATCAGCATCAAGAATCTTTATTTCGGGCTGATAATTTTCCTTTAAATACTGCATGAGATAACGGAGCATAGCTGTTTCCATATCCATTACATCATACATATCCTTTATATAACCCATTTCAAAGTCAAGACCTATATATTCATTAAGATGCCTTGAGGTAGCATGACGCTCTGCACGGTATACGGGAGCAATCTCAAATACTCTGTCAAAGAACGCTACAGCAGTCTGCTTGTAAAATTGAGGGGACTGATTGAGGAATGCATCTTTTTGGAAGTAATCCAAATGGAAAATGTTCGCTCCGCCCTCTGCTCCCTGCGCAACAATTTTCGGAGTATGGATTTCCGTAAATTTATTATTGAGCATAAACTCCCTAAAACCGGAAACCACGCCTTCTTGAAACTTAAATGTTGCTCTTTCGTAAGGGTTCCTCAACGAAACGCTTCTTAAATCAAGATTAATATCCAATGAACAGCCAAGTCTTCTCTTTGAAACGTGGAGTGGATATTCTGCACTTGGTTTTGAAAGCAGCTCCATTTTCTTAAGAATAAGTTCTATACCGTTATAGGCACGTTCCTCCGCCTTTACTGTGGCTGTAACCTTAACATAGCAGCCTTCCTTAATGCCATCTAACGAGTCTGCACAGTCCTCAGAAGTATAAATGGACTGAATAAGATATCGTCCTGTACGGAGGGTAACAAATGCAAAGCCGCTCATTTGCTTTACATTATGAACACAGGCATATACTTCAACATCCTGACCGACCTTAGAGAGTGTTTCTTGGAGATCAAATTCCTGTATAAGATTATTTCCGCCGACTTTAACCATTTCAAACAACAACCTTTCTGTTGTAAAATTAAAGGGATTTGAGCTTCTTTTCAAGCTCTTCCTTAATGACCTTAGGTGTGCATACACCCTTGAGAGCCTTTGTACATTGACCCATGATGAAGCCAAACACCTTCATATCGCCGCCTTTATACTGATCGACAGCTTTTCCGTTATCGGCAAGGACTTTATCGATAACCTCTGCAACCTTGCCGAGGTCATTTGTTATGAGAAGTCCCTTTTCCTTGGCGATAGTTTCGGGATCTCCGCCCTTTTCTGACATCTCACGGAACACGTCTTTAGCATCATTTTTGGAAATTTTCTCCGTATCACCCATTTCAACAAGCTTTGCAAACTGCTCAGCCGTGAACGGAAGATTTTCAAGAACAATTTCTCCAAGGTTAAGGCGACGCATAAGCTCACCATTAATAAAGTTGCAGATGGATTTGGGATTATTATATGCACCCACAGCTGTGTCAAAGAAATCTGAAAGGATTTTCGTGTTAACAAGAATTTTGGCATCGCCCTCGGAAAGTCCATAGGAGTTAATATATCTTTCAATTCTCTGGGCAGGAAGCTCGGGGAGAGATTTTTTTATAGCATCGAGCTGTTCATCGGTAAAATTGACCTGCAAAATATCAGGTTCAGGGAAATAACGGTAATCGTGGGCATTTTCCTTTGAACGCATTGCCTTCGTTTCCCCTCTGTTGTCATCGAAACGCCTTGTTTCCTGAACAACCTTTTGACCCATATCGAGAAGCTTGCCTTGGCGATAAATTTCAAAATCTATCGCACGTCCGATAGCCTTTATCGAGTTAAGATTTTTCATTTCGGTTCTCGTTCCGAATTCCGTGTCAGTGGGCTTCATAATGGAAACATTGACATCGGCACGAATTGAGCCCTGTTCCATTTTACAGTCGCACACGCCTGCATACTGAAGGAGAAGAGAAACCTTTTCAACAAACGCTTTAGCCTCCGCAGCAGAGGACATATCAGGTTCAGTTACGATTTCAATAAGCGGAACACCGCAGCGATTGTAATCAGCAAGAGAAACTCCGTTAAGATCATCATGGATAAGCTTTCCTGCATCCTCTTCAAGGTGGATACGATTAATTCTTATATTTTTTGTTTTCTTAACTCCGTCCTCCTCATACTCGATAGGAACTGTTCCATTAATGCAGAGAGGAAGATTAAGCTGTGAAATCTGATAAGCTTTTGGAAGATCCGGATAAAAGTAGTTCTTTCTGTCAAACACGGAGAATTTGTTTATATCACAGCCCATAGCAAAACCCGCTTTGACCGCATATTCAACAGCAGTCTGATTTATTACGGGAAGCGTGCCCGGCATACCCGAACAAACGGGGCAGCATCTTGAATTTTTTCCTCCGCCAAACTCGGCGCTGCAGGTACAGAAAACCTTAGATTTTGTTAAAAGCTCGGCATGGACTTCGAGGCCGATTACGGGAATATATGCTGACATAAAATTGCACCCCTTTCCTTATATAGCTGCATTCTGACGTACAAAATTTTTTTCGTAAGCGTCAGCAGCCTGAATGATTGTAGCTTCATCCCACTTTTTGCCGATAATCGACATACCAATCGGCATATCGTTGGAATCATAGCCGCAGGTTGTGGAAATTGCGGGGAGAGAAGCAATATTTACTGTAACTGTGCATATATCTGCTTGATACATTTTGGCAGGGTCGGAAATATTTTCATGCAAGCCGTAAGCAACGGTGGGAGCAGTTGGAGTGAGTATTACATCGCAGCACGTAAAAATTTGCTCATATTCTTCACGAATCTTTTGTTTAAGAGCCATGGCCTTGCCGTAATAAGCATCATAATAACCACTTGAAAGAGCGTAATTTCCAAGCATAATTCTTCTTTTAACCTCTTCACCGAAACCCTCTCTTCTTGAATTTGCAATGAGCTCGTTAAAGGATTCTCCTTCCTCGGAGCGGTGACCGTATTTAATTCCGTCATAACGTGAAAGGTTTGAGGAAGCCTCTGCGGATGAAATAAGGTAATATGCCGCAACAGCATATTTGAGTGACGGCATCGAGCAGTCGATAAGCTCTGCGCCGATGGATTTATAATAATCGGCAGCTTTTAAAACTGCAGTCCGTACATCATCATCAATGCCATCGGCATAAAACTCTTTTGGAAGAGCGATTTTCATGCCCTTGACATCTTGACCAATTTTTGCTGTAAAATCGGGAACGTCATTCCTTGAGGATGTACCGTCATGGGAGTCATAGCCGGAAATTGCGTTAAGGATAACAGCACAATCCGCAGCACTCTTTGCAATAGGTCCGATTTGGTCGAGCGAGCTTGCAAAGGCAACAAGGCCATAACGCGAAACACGTCCATATGTCGGCTTAAGACCGGTTACCCCGCAGAAAGAGGATGGCTGTCTTATTGATCCGCCGGTATCAGAGCCGATTGCAGCCGCACAGAGGGACGCACCGACAGCAGCCGCAGAGCCGCCCGAACTTCCTCCGGGAACACGCTCCAAGTCATAGGGATTCTTTGTCTTTTTGAAAGCCGAAGTTTGAGTTGAACCACCCATTGCAAACTCATCCATGGAAGTTTTGCCGAGCATAACAATTCCCTCGTTCTCAAGCCTATCCATAACAGTTGCATTGTACGGAGGAATAAAATTCTCAAGCATCTTCGATGCGCAAGTAGTTTTTACTCCGTCTGTACAAATATTGTCCTTTATCGCAAGAGGAATACCACAAAGAGGAGAACTTTCGCCCTTGTTAATTTTCTCCTGAGCCTTTTCAGCAGCCTTTTTTGCAGCATCGGCAGTAACGGTAATATAGCTTTCAAGCTTTCCATCAACGGCATTTATCCTGTCAAGGTAAGCGTCCGTAAGCTCGGAAACAGAAATTTCCTTCTTGTCAAGCATGGAACGCATATCGCCTATTTTTAATGAAGTCACATCCATTTTATAACATCCTTTCCGAGTTTTCCCCATTTAAATCGGAAAAAACTCACGGATTTACAAACCCGTTTAAATTAATAAAAGTATCGCAAGATGCCGCTATTAATCACATGATTGTCCACAGCAAACCCTATTCAACAACCTTTGGAACAACAAACGCATCCTCCGAATTAACTGCATTTTGGAGAATTTTTGCTGTTGGAGAGGATTCCGTGGAAATGTCCTTGCGCAGGTCATTAAGATATACATTATGGTTGTCCTTTATAGGTTCATAAGTAACATCAATTTCCTTAATGGTATCCATTATTTCAATAATGTCCGTCATATCGCCTGCCATTTTAACAAGCTCCTCATCGGTGAAACTGAGTTTGCCAAGCTGCGATAGGTATTTTACCATATCCAAATCCATTATGCTTACCTCATTTCTAAAAAATCATAAATACAGAATATATTATAACACGTTTGGAAACTCTTTGCAAGATAAAAACCACAAAAAATTATGTACGAACAAGAAATTTTGTCCGTACATATCTAAATTTAAATCAAAAAAGCCTAAGGCAATGCTTATCATACATCTCCTGGAGTGCAGTAAGGATTCCCATTCTCCCTGTAGTGAAAGTCAAGCCGCCTTGAACATAAGCCGCAAACGGTTCTCTCAACGGAGCATCTGCGGAAAGCTCAATTGATGCACCCATATTGAACGAACCTGCCGCCATAATCACCTTGGAGTTATACCCGGGCATATCCCATGGCTCGGGGGTAACATAGCTGTCAATGGGTGAGCCTTTCTGAATGCCCCGGCAGAACGCAATAAGGTTATCTGCGTCCTTCATAAGTACAGTTGTGATTATATCTCCCCTCTTTTCACTGCTTTTTGGCAGGCATTCAAAGCCAAGCATCGTCATAATCTCAGCTGTAAAGGCAGCGGTCTTAACAGCGTTTGAAACTACCTCCGGCGCAAAGAAAAGACCTTGATACATAGATTTGTTCTGATTAAGCGTACAGCCAACCTCTTTCCCCATTCCAACACAGGTCATACGATATGAGCAAAGTTCAACAAGATTCCTTTTTCCTGCAATATAGCCGCCTGTTTCGGCAATTCCCGCGCCGGGATTCTTGATAAGCGAGCCAATAATAAGATCAGCCCCGACATTGAGAGGCTCCTTTGTTTCAACAAATTCACCGTAGCAGTTATCAACCATAACAATTGCATCGGGGTTAGCGTTTTTTACGCTCTTTACTATTTCAGCAATATTTTCAACCGTAAGCGTCGGGCGAAGAGCATAACCACGTGACCTTTGGATATAGGCAACCTTTGCGCCCCTTACCTTTTTGAATATTTCGGCAAGGTCGGGCTTGCCGTCGGGGAGGAAATCAACCTGATCATATTCCACTCCGAAATCCTTGAGTGAGCCGTTTCCGCTTCCTCTTATTCCGATAACTTCTTCAAGAGTATCGTAGGGTTTGCCTGTAAGGCTAACAAGCTTGTCACCCGTTCTGAGGACTCCGAAAAGAGCCGTTGAAAGTGCGTGTGTTCCCGAAACAAAGGAATGCCGAACAAGGGCATCCTCCGCACCGAAAACTTCCGCATAAACCTTATCGAGCGTCTCTCTGCCGATATCATCATAACCATAACCTGAAGTACCATTAAGGCACGCAGCACTCACCTTGTTGTTTATAAAAGCACGGAGCACCCTTTCGCCGTTTTTTCTTGCGGTTTTATCAGCCTCAGCAAAAATATCGCCGCACCTTGCCTCAGCCTTTTCGGCAAGCTTAAGTATTCTCTCATCAATTTCAAAGCCTTTTATTTCGACAGGCTTTGGATCAAAAATTTCAGCCATATCAATTAACCTCTCTTTACATTTTATACGTCTTTTTCATAAAGAATCTCATTTTTTTCGGGAATGAAGCCGATGCTCTCATAAAATGATCTGCGTTCTTCTCTAGCATACAGATAAACCGATTTACCCTGCTTTATGTATTCTCCGCAGAGCATATGAAGTAGCTTCCCTGCATTCCCTCTTCCCCTGTCGCACTTAGCAGTTGCGATATAGGAAAGATAAACAAAGTTGTCTATATCAAAAACCTTTGTGACCGTTGTAGTTTTAAACAGAAAAATATCAGAAACTCCATGCCTTATTCTATGGGAAATATCGACATACCATGATTCATATTCCGTTATTCCGAAGCTTTCATTCAGAATCGGAAATATTTTATCAAGAAGGATGTTTTGCTTTACACCATTTAGTTTAATATCATTAAAGTTTTTTGATGCTTTGAATAATATTATTTTTGAAGCCTTATAGCTTTTGTCAAGCTTTAAAGCTTGTCCATTTGGAACCTCTACTGTTGTAGGATTCAATATAGAAATAAAGCCGCTCAACTCATCGCTCTCAAAGTCCCCATCAGCAGTTATTGTTCCATTATATGTAAGTATATTTCCGCCGCTTTCAGATGAATAAAGGCGGCAGAAATCGTATTTTGTTCCATATGCATTAAGATAGGCGCGAATTTTTTTGCCGTACCAGCTGTCGGTAAGGCCTACATTTTCGTCATAGCTCCGACTTATCACAGCAGACACATCTTTTCTAACATTTTTTCTGCGAGTGTAAGTGAGGCTTCCATGTCGGAAACTTTTGCGGCACTTGCAGGAGAATGAAGATAACGGCATGGAATAGAAATTGCCATAGTTCTGACTCCACTCCTTGTTATATGAATAGCTCCGCTGTCATTTCCGCCTGCAACCATGGTTTTAGTTTGCCACGGAATGTGATTCTCCTCCGCAATCTGCTTTGAAAGGAGATACAGCTCTCTATCATATACAGTCGAACGATCCATATAGGAAACAACAGCACCCTTTCCCAAAATACAGCATTTTTTTTCATCGGATGCAGGGGGAATATCCGCTGCCGTTGTTGCTTCAAGAACAATAGCAAAATCGGGATCTACTGTAAAGGCTGCCACCCTTGCACCCCTTAGGCCAACCTCTTCCTGGACAACAAATGTGAATGCGCAGTCATAAGCAAGGTTGCTGTTAATCATCATAATCATAACTGCGCAACCAAAACGGTCGTCAATTGCTTTTCCGCAGACAAAATCATCGCCGAATTTATAATATTCGGAGTCAAAATAAACATAATCCCCCGGGCAGACTAATTTTTCTGTGTCTTCCTTATTTTCGGCTCCAATGTCGGCATAAAGCGAAGAAAATTCAGCAGCTTTGTTTTTTTCGTCAGCTGTGAGGTTATGGACTGCCTTCGACCCTATAACTCCTTGAATCCCGTTCACCCTAATTTTTCTGCCGATAACAACTCTTGCATCTATTCCCCCAACAGGAGAAAGCGTAAGTGTTCCGTCTGATTTTATCGAAGTGACAATCATACCCACTTCATCCATATGTGCCGAAATCATAACTTTGTTTTTAGTATTATTTATCCCATTTTTAAAGGCAATAATATTTCCCATGGGGTCAATCTTATATTGGCATTTATTCTTAATTTTTTCGATAATATAGCTGCGAACTGCACCCTCATCACCCGATGCTCCGTTGAGGGTACACAGCTCCTTAAGAAGAGTTTCGAAATCCATTTTTATTTTCCCTCCCTAACATATGCAGCAATAAGCTGTGCTGTATTTTCAACATCTGAAAGCGAGATTACCTCAACGGGTGTATGCATATACTTTAAGGGGATTGACAATGTAACCGACTTTACACCATTACCGTTAACGGAAAATCTGTCTGCATTTGTTCCCGTTTCGCCATTCATAATTTCACGCTGATAAGGCAACGAGTTTTTTTCTGCAACAGCAACCATTTCCCTTGAAAGCTCTCTGTCGAGGACAGGCGCAAAGCCTATCATACAGCCGCCGCCCATCTCTCCGCATTTAAGATTTGAATCATCGGAGGTCAATGCAAAGCTAACATCAACCGCAATCGCAATGTCTGGGTTTACATCATAAACCCCTGTTTTTGCACCTCTTTCGCCAAGTTCCTCTTGCGAGGAGAACATTATTGTATATGAACAATCAAGTTTTTCGTCCTTAAGCAGCTCTGCTACACGGAGCAGGCAGGCAACTCCACATCGGTCGTCAAGAGCCGACCCTGTTATTCTGTCACCCATAAGAGCCGCAGATTTCTGCATAAACATCACCTTGTCACCGAGAGATATTACCTTTTCCGCCTGTTCTTTAGTCATACCAACATCTATGCTTATATCGGAAAATTCAGGCACTTTGCTCTCATCTCCGCTTTTTTCAAGATGCGGAGGGACGGAGCATATCACTCCTTTTACCTTTTCTTTGCCAAGCACGACAATCTGCTGTGCAAGAAGGAGACGTTTGTCAATTCCACCGCAGCCTGAAATTTTGAGAAACCCATCGTCATTTATATATGTTACAACAAACCCAATTTGGTCAATGTGGGCATCAAGCAAAATATGAGGTTTCCCCTGCTCTCTTACGCCGAAATTACCAAATACGCTGTTGTTTTTGATGTAACAGTCATCGGTAAATTCTTTGAGATAGTTAAGCGCAAGCTCCGCCGCTTCATTTTCATCCCCCGAGACTCCGCAAGAATCCGCAAGGGACATAATCGTTTTTTTCAAATCCATAAAATTACCTTCTTATTTCAACCCATTTACAATACTTTTATAATGCCGTCCGCGTTCTTCAAAATTTTTGTAGGAATCAAAGCTTGCGCTTGCGGGAGAAAGTGTAACAATATCTCCGTTCACAGCCAGTCCCCTCGCCGTTTCAACAGCCTCTTCCATGGATTTTACACGAACAATTCGGCAGTTGTTATCATCATAGTTTTCATAAGCCCTAACGGCTGCTTCAATCTTATCCGCCGTTGCTCCAAGGAGAATGAGTGTTTTGACTCTTTCATTTATAGCCGCTGACATAGTGCTGTAGTCAAGCTTCTTATCAGAACCACCCGCAATTACTATCAACTTACGGTCGAATGCGTTAAGTCCTGCAACAACGCTTACGGGGCTTGTTGCAATGCTGTCATTATAATATTTTACACCGTCAAGCTCGCGAACAAACTCGATTCTGTGTTCAACTCCACCGAAATTTTTCGCCGTTTCAACTATGGATTCCTTTGGAACATCTCCGTAAACAACAGAAATTGCTGTGAGGTAGTTTTCAATGTTATGCATTCCCGGTATACGAATATCATCCTTATGGACAATACGCCCGGATTTTTTTCCGTCCGTAAAGCAGAGCCAACCATCATCGCTAAGGTATGAACCCCTTTCAGGAATATTTTTTCGGCTGAATTTGTACAAATCTCCTCTTACAAATTCCGAAAGAGCATCAGTATCCTTATTGTCAAGGTTAAGAATCGTCCTGGAAAATGCATTTTGGTGGAGAATAAGGTTTTTCTTCGCATCAATATATTCCTGCATTGATTTGTGGACGTTCAAATGATCGGGATAAATATTCGTTATTGCGGCAACATTTGGGGAACTCCTCATACTGATAAGCTGAAAGCTTGAAAGCTCCACAACAGCAACATCTTCCGGATTTATTTCCTCCACAATCGGAAGAAGCGCACGTCCGATATTTCCTCCCTTATGTACGGTTTTCCCACTTCTCGCAAGAATTTCCGAGATAATGGTTGTAGTAGTGGTTTTTCCGTCGGTTCCGGTTATTCCGTATATTTTACAAGGACAAAGGTCAAAAAAAACTTCCATTTCCGATGTAACAACAATCCCCATATCCATAGCTTTTTTGAGGTCGGGGTTATTGAAATACATTCCGGGAGTTCTGAAAACAATATCGCATTGATATATTTCATCAAGGTAGTTTTCGCCGAGAGAAAGGGATGCTCCTCCCTTTTCAAATTTATCCGCAAGACTGCCCATTTCGTCTTTTGTTTTTTTATCGCACACTGTAACGTTAAGTCCCTTTTTCAAAAACATCTCGATAAGCTCGTTGTGGCTTACACCTGTCCCGATAAAGGCAATTTTCTTATTTTTTATACTATCAAAGAACAGTCCTGCTTTCGTCATAAAAAATCCCAGCTTTTCATATAAATTCATATATAGATTATTATATACAAATTTTCGGAAAATAGCAACCGCTTGCATAGATTTTGGGATATTTTCATAATTATAACTAAGAAATGAGGGATAAACAGTGAAATTTTATATAAAAAAAATGGCCAAGGACACTTTGGGACTTACAATTGTGTCGCTTGTATTACAAGGACTTGGAATTTTTCTTAATGCGCTCATTTCCGAGAAGATAGGAACAGCATCCGTTGGAGTAATGACGCTTATATTTACGCTGTTTGGATTTATAATGGTGCTTGCAAATGGAAATATTTTAATTTCCACAAGCCGTTTCGTTTCGGAGGAGATAGGCTGCGGCAATAAAAACGTCAAACAGATTATGCGTTATTCACTTGGGTTTTCGTTAACCCTTTCGATTACATTTACCGCCGCTTCGCTCATGCTTGCAAATGTTATTTCCAACTTTACAGGGGCTGGGATAGGACTGGCAAAACCAATACGTATTATCGCATTGTCGCTGCCCTTTGCTTCGGTTGGTTCATGCATAAAAGGATTTTTTAATGCTGTAAGAAAGGCTCATGTTGCCTGCTGCGGGGATTGTATTGAATTTTCCGCAAAATGGGTATTCCTGCTCTTTTCAGTGCTTGTTCTTGTTGATAAAGGGTATGACATTTACATCCTTATTGCTCTTTCAATTTTAATTGGAGAATTTATAAGTTGCGTCTTTTATTTAGCTAAGGATACGCTGATTTAATTGAGTTTTACACTTTGTTCACCCAACTTTGCCTC
>JAJQIG010000001.1 GCA_021199335.1 Oscillospiraceae bacterium
CTAATTGGGTAATCGCAAAGGACTGTACTTTGCTTGACAAGACTGTCAAAAGCATGATTTGCGGCATAAACGTTAACCCGTTTGACGGGTTTTTAAGAGAATAGAGAAGCGTCGGTTACGGCATTATTCGGGGATTAAAACCATGAGGGCGGTTGAATTTTGGGGAAAGATATAACTCAAAAATTGTTGACAATAAATCGGAAATAAGCTATAATTATTAGGAAAGCGCTGTTTAGGGCAACAGTGTTGCTTTAACGCTCGAAAACCGATGCGGCGATGCCGCTTATTTTGAAAGGAGAACATTTCAATGGCTGCTAAAAAAGTCAGAATGTCAGCTGAGGGTCTTGCTAACCTCGAAAAGGAAAGAGAATATCTTATTACCGTTAAACGTGCCGAGGTTGCGCAGAAGCTTAAAGAAGCAAGGGGCTTCGGCGATCTTTCCGAAAACGCCGAGTATGATGAAGCAAAGAATGAGCAGGGTATCGTTGAAGCGCGTATCCAGGAGCTTGAAATTACAATTGCAAACGCCCTTGTTGTAAGCGATGCCGACCTTACAAGCGATGAAGTCGGCGTTGGTTCCGTCGTTACCGTTGAGGACCTTGAGCTTAACGAGAAAATGACCCTTCAAATCGTGGGTTCAACCGAAGCCGACCCCGAAAACAACAAAATTTCGGAGGAATCCCCAATCGGCATTGCCATTCTTAAAAAGAAGGTCGGCGAGGAATTTGAGGTTGAAGCGCCTGTGGGAATTATAAAAATGAAGGTCCTTGAAATTTCAAAGTAAAATTACATTTGGAGAGGAATTGCAAAATATGGCAGAAGAAAATCAGATTGTAAACGAATCCGAGGAGGAGCAGTCCGAACAGGATATTAACATTTTGAAGAAAATCAGAATGGATAAGCTCGATGAGCTTAAAGCGGCGGGCAAAAATCCTTTTGAGATAACCTCCTTCGATGTAACAATTCACTGCGGCGAGGCTAAGGCGCGCTATGAGCAAACCGAAGCCGAGGTTAAGGCGGCCGTTGGGGAGGATGCCGAAGCGCTTAAAGCGGCTCTTGAGGAAAAGCGTGAGAATGTAAGAATTGCGGGAAGAATTATGAGCCGCCGTGATATGGGCAAGGCAAATTTCATTGATGTCCGTGATTCATCCGACCGAATTCAGGTTTATGTCCGAACAAATGATGTCGGCGAGGAGCAGTTTGCCGACTTTAAAAAGTGGGATATCGGCGACCTTGTCGGCGTTGAGGGCTTTGTTTTCAGGACAAGAAGGGGAGAAATTTCCGTCCATGCGCAGAAAATTACACTTCTTTCAAAGTCGCTTCTTCCGCTCCCCGAAAAATGGCATGGTCTTAAGGACCAGGACACAAGATACCGTCAGAGATATGTTGACCTTATCGTAAACCCCGATGTTGCCGATACATTCAAGAAGCGCTCGAAAATTATCGCATCAATAAGGCGCTACCTTGACGGCAAGGGATTTATGGAGGTTGAAACCCCAATGCTTGTTTCAAATGCGGGCGGAGCCTCCGCAAGGCCGTTTGAAACCCATTACAATGCGCTTGATGAGGACGTTAAGCTGAGAATTTCCCTTGAGCTTTATCTGAAAAGGCTTATTGTCGGCGGGCTTGAAAGGGTTTACGAAATCGGCAGAGTTTTCAGAAACGAGGGCGTTGACACCCGCCATAACCCCGAATTTACCCTTATGGAGCTTTATCAGGCTTACACCGATTACAACGGCATGATGGATCTTACCGAGGATATGTTCAGATACCTTGCGAACGAGGTCTGCGGCGGAACGGTAATTCCGTATGGCGAGCATATGCTTGACCTTGGCAAGCCCTTTGAAAGAATGACTATGATTGAGGCTGTCAAGAGGTATGCGAATGTCGATTTTTCCGAGGTTAAGGATACTGCCGAGGCTAAAAGGCTTGCGGCCGAGCGCCATATCGAATATGAGGAAAGGCACAGCAGGGGAGATATTCTCAATCTCTTCTTTGAGGAATATGTTGAGGAGCATCTCATTCAGCCCACATTTATTATGGATCACCCCGTTGAAATTTCTCCGCTTACAAAGAGGAAGCCCGAAAATCCCGATTATGTTGAACGCTTTGAGCTTTTCATTAATGGCTGGGAAATGTGCAACGCTTATTCCGAGCTTAACGACCCCGTTGACCAGAGGGAACGCTTTATTGCCCAGGAGGAGCTTCTTAAAAACGGAGATGAGGAGGCTAACCGAATTGATGAGGATTTCCTCCGCGCGTTGGAAATCGGTATGCCGCCAACGGGAGGTATCGGCTACGGCATTGACAGGCTTGTTATGCTGCTCACAAATTCTCCTGCGATAAGGGATGTTCTGCTGTTCCCGACGATGAAGTCGCTCCCGAATGACAGATAATGAAAGGCGGAGTTGTTCCGCAAGGGCTGATAATCGCATATTTTACGTATGATAACAGGCGGCTCCGTCAAGCGGACTGCCTATTGCCGAAACGGCTCTGTATGATGAGATTTTGAGGGAAATAATGAGGAAAAGGGGCGACTGGGATTCGGCCTTGTTTGGTTCGGCATTTTATTCCGCTGCGGATAAAGTCGAATGCGGCAATTAATCGCTTGACTAATCCCGAAAAATAATATATAATGTAAAAAGGGGTAACATTTGATTGTTGCCCTTTTTATTTAATACATAAATATATAAAAGCCACTGTAAATTAGGAGAAGCATATGTCCGATAAAAATATTCCCGATTCAAGCCTTGACAATGACAGCGAAGCAGAGCCCGAGGATGGCTCAAAGGCTGTCGGCAGCGCCGCCGATGATAAGGCGCATATAAAAAGCAATAAAAAGGTTTCCGCTATAGAAAATCTTCGGCAGATAAATGAGCGTGAACGCCGTGAGCAAATTCTTGAGGAAAGCCGAAAGGCGGAGCTTGTTGCCGAAAAGGAGCGCGCCGAACGCAGCGAGTACGCAAAGAAGCTCGCAAATGACAAAATCGAGCTTATAAAGCTCAAGCAGGGCGTTATTTCCGAGGAGGATATCCCAAAGGAAACAAAGGAAGAACGCACCTATTCCATCTGTGAGAAAATCGGCAACTTCTTTTACCATAACAAAGCGTATATAATCTTTGTGTCGGCTATGGCAATTATTGCGGGATTCCTCTTGTATGATTTAATCACGAATAAAAAGCCCGATGTTGCGATTATGATTATTGCGTCGGACGACAGCTTTGATTTTTATACTACCGATATTGAAAAGCTGCTTGAACCCTACTGCGAGGATTTCAACGACGACGGCGTAATCTATGTCCGTGTGAGCTATCTTCCCGCTTCTGCGGATACAACGGATTATTACTATACCCAAACCTATCAAACAAAGCTGATTGCGGAATTTCAGGATGAAACCTCAATCATTGTAATTGCGGATGAAAGCAGCTGCGAAATCCTTAATATTGAGGACGGCATTCTTGCCGATATGAGGGAGGTTTATCCCGATGATGAAAATGCCGCCGAGCTTGGTTATATGCTGAGCGGAACAAATTTTGCCGAGGATATAAAATATTCGGCAATGGCGGATAACCTTTTCATCGGATTCCGTGTTCCTACAAGCGGACTCGGAGTAAACGAGGATGAATTCCAAACCAATTACGAGAATGCGCTCAAGCTTTGGGATAACTACCTTAACGGAGTAACCGTTGAAACGGATGCGGTATATTACAGCGAAAAATGATAATTTAGGGCGATACCACAAGGCGATGTTGACTGTTTTTAGGGGGAAGGCATTATGGCAAGATTTGAAAAGGAGTTTAATTTTGACCCCAACGAGGTTAAGGGAATGTCAGTTGAACAAAAGCAGGACTGCATAGCGGAAATTGACAGGCGGCGTGACTACGCATGGAAATATTCGGTCGGATTTTGCCTGCTTGTAATGCTGTTTATGCTTATTTATTCCATTATATCGACAGTGTATACCCTGCGTTTTCACGGCTTGCTTGAAAGCGTGAGCGTTGTAATGTTTGTTACCCCGATATTTGTGTTTGTTCCGTCATTTTTTGCGCATTTTATGAATGGCAAGTGCGTAATGTGGGCGTTTTTCGCATATGCGATTACGGGGCTTGCCGTAATTTTTACAGGCTCCGCAGTGAATGCGTGGGCTGCCCCGTTCGCCTTTGTCGGAGCGGTTATGTATGCGCGGCTTTCAAGGTGCTGCGATATGTATCAGGCTCTTTCAAAGGAGGAGGGCTTTCCCGAATTTTTCAATATCGAGGAGTGCGTTCCCGAAGCGAAGGCTGTTATCGAACGGAACGAAAAAAAAGAAGAAGCCCCGCTTAACTTCCTTACTCAGGCGGCAATTATTGCGGCGCAGAAGGATGATAAGGGGGCGGGTGATTCGGAAAATCAGGGATAGAGCCTCCTGATTTCAGTTACATTGAGAATATTGTTATCAACGAAAAAGCTTATGTCATAACCGCCGAACGACATTGTGTAAATCCTCTCGGCGGAGCTTTGATATTGCGGCCTTGGGTCTTGCGCTAATATTTGCACAAGGCCTTTTCTTTTTTGCGGAGGAATTTGTTGAAGCAAATTTTCGGGGAAGTCCACCTTGAGGATTTCCTCCTTTGAAGAAAGCGAAAAGCCGCCCGAAGCATCGGGGTGCGAATCTGTGTAGGCAAGATATGGCTTAACGTCAAAAATCGGAGTTCCGCTCAAAATATCCGCACCGCTGACATAAAGAACGGGGCCGTTTGGTGATTGGAGTTCAATCCTGTTCAGCTTAACGGAGGAAAGGCCGATGCTGTTCGGGCGAAACGGCGAGCGTGTTGCGAAAACGCCCATGCGCTTGTTTCCGCCGAGTCGAGGCGGACGCACGGTTGGGGACCAATCCCCACGCATGGCTTCCGAAAACTGCCAAATGAGCCAGAGATGGGAAAACCCCTCCAGCCCCCTGAATGCGTCACAGCTTCGGTATGGCGGTTCGAATATTATTCTCGATTCAATATCGGCAAGTCCGCTTTGCCTTGGAATGCCGAATTTTTCATTAAAATCATTTTCTATATGCGCTATAATTTTCAGCTCGGGCATAGTTTGTATTCCTCTTTAGCAAATAAATATACGTAAATCACAGCCTTGGACTGCAATTTACGTATAAATTTTTTTAAAACTTCTTTTTTAATGCTTATGCCTGTTAAAACGGATTTCGGGCATTGATTCGGAGTAATAATCCTTTCCGGGGCGCTTGAAGAAAATATCGGGATCCTCAGGCTGCTGAATGCCCCTCTTTGGCTTTTCCTCATCCGCACGGCGTTCGCTTTCACGCATATTGCGGGCTCTTTCCTTGTCACGAAGCTTCTTGTTCATCTCGATGGATTCCTCAACCTCCGCCTGGAGCTTCTTAAAATCAAGACGCTTGTGGTCGGGGGCTTCGGATTTTTCGGGGGCAAGAAGCATATCAGCGTTAATGTCACTGAGGTCGTAATCGGCGTCGTTGCTGAACAGGAACTCTCCGTCATCATCGGCGTTCGGTTCATCGGCACTCGGTTCATCGGCGGGTTCATTATAGCTGTTTTCGGTGTATTTCTCCCTGAACTGCTCGGAAAGATCCTCCTCCGCATTCTTCAAAGCCTCGGCAAGTTCGTCCGAAATAGCCGCCTTTGGGGCAGGCTCGTTTTGGGATACGGAGGTTGGAGAAGCGCTGTATGTATCTTCGGAATCCTCATTTGCCTTTTCCGCCGCTTTTGCGGCTTTCTCGGCTTCTGCTGCCGCCTTTGCCTTTGCGTGGGCTTCAACCGCATTAAGCGCTCTTGAGCTTACCCTTCCCGCAGTGGAGCTTTCGTTTCCGAGAATGTCGAAATCGAAATCATCGATGGAAGAACTCGGCGCAGACTCAACCGGTTCGGTAATGGGCGCAGGCTCGGTCTTAACAGGTTCGACAGCTTGCGCATCGCGCTGAACGGTCGGAGTATCCTCCGTGGGTTCTTTTTTCGCTTCGGCGGGACTGTTCCTCCTTGAGAAGAATTCCATATAGCTGTTTCGCCTTGGCGCAGTAGGCTCGGCGGGCTTGACAGGCTCGGGACGGCGGAATGCCGCAGGCTCTTTCTCGGTTTCTGCGGCGGGAGCTTCTTCAGCAACAGCCCTTGGCGCCGCTTCCTCCCTCTTGGGGGTCGGGAAAACATCGTCCATAATGTCAAATTCATCCGAAATAGACAAAACGTTGTCATTTCCGCTGTCATTGGTAATATTTTCGGCAACGGCGGACTTTTTGTTCATAACATCCGCAAGAGTGGGCACTTCGGGAACATCGATACCGCCGTGAGCGCTTTCAGCCTTGGGCTTTTCCTCGGCAACAGCGGACTTTTTGTTCATAACATCCGCAAGAGTGGGCACTTCGGGAACATCGATACCGCCGTGAGCGCTTTCAGCCTTGGGCTTTTCCTCGGCAACGGCGGACTTTTTATTCATAACAT
>JAJQIG010000011.1 GCA_021199335.1 Oscillospiraceae bacterium
ATCTAATTTGACTAATCTTACATATTTGTATTTGTATAATAATAACATCAGCGATGAGGATATAAAAAAACTCGACGCCGCACTTCCCAATTGTTTCATCCGTAGATACCCTGTTAATTGACGACTATTGATTCCGAGTATTTATGCATTTCATCCCACTTTCTTTGTATTTTATCAGGTTTTATAACAAAGAAAAGAATACATGATATACTAATTTACAATGAAAGCGAAAAACGGAAAGGACGGTGAGGTTCAGATGGCAGGTGAAATAATCAAATGGGATGTTGAGGAGCTTAATTCGGCGCTCGCGAATATGAACGAAGCGAAAAACGGCCTTAAGGAACAGCGCGATTTCTTTGAGAATATTAACGCAATTATTCAATACGCTTGTAAAGGCTACGCCGGAACGGTTTTTGAGGAAAATATAGATTCCGATATAAATTCGTTTGATTCGCTTATTTCAGAGCTTGAGGATCTTAACAATGATCTGAAAAAAGTTATTGACGGCTGCTATTCCAAATGCGAGGAAACTGTTGCAAATGAAATAAGAACGCTTGTAAATTCAATACTCGGCTAAAGGAGGCAGGTTATTATGTCAGTTAATCTTGTTTATGAATTTGATTCGCTTGACAAATGCAAGGAAAGCATGAACAGCATTATTCGCTCAGCATCCGACATACGCCTTTC
Source organism: Oscillospiraceae bacterium (assembly GCA_021199335.1). Taxonomy (GTDB): domain Bacteria; phylum Bacillota; class Clostridia; order Oscillospirales; family Ruminococcaceae; genus UMGS363. Next base: position 688 of record JAJQIG010000011.1, read on the forward strand.
CATAAACAGAATTACGGACAATGTATACGGCGTATGGCAGGGAAAGGCTAAAGACGCTTACGAGGAAAGAGCCAATCAGATACTTGCAAAGCTCGACATTCTTATAGAAACCATTACAAAGGACAAGGAAAATCTCGAAAAGGCGGAGGCTATTCATCAAAGCAATGAGGGAAGCCTTACCTCATCGGTAAATTCCTTATCTGCGGATGATATATTCTGAGGTGATTGCATATGGCTGAAATAAATATAAACGTAAATGTTGTTGAAACTGCGGCTATCAATCTTAACGCATACAGCAATGACATAAACGAACAAGTAAAGGCAATGAAAATAGTTATGCAAATTGTTGAATCGGCCTGGTCAAGCAAGTATACAGATGATTTTTTAAGCTGTATACAGGAGGTAATCAACCAAATGAATCTTGAGGCAGGAAACATACATGACATTGCAGTAAACCTTAAATCAACTGCGCAGGATGTCAGAAATGTCGAGAAAGAAATTCAGATTAATCTCCTGTAAATCAAATGTGAACGTCGAAAAAAATTAGGCAGCAATGCTTAATATACAAATTTATTTTAAAAGGAGAAGATTAAAATGGCAGAAATAAGACAAGTCAACCCTCAGGAAATGCTTACAACCGCAAAAAGTCTCAGCGGCAAGGTAGAAGAATGGAACGTTTTGGTGGATGACATTTATGCGCTCCAGCAACAGCTTGATGCTATGTGGGACGGCAATGCAAATGACACCTTCAACGCACAATGGGCGGAAGACAGAACAAAATATGCAACGCTTTCAAATGTTTTGGCTGAATATGTTCAGGCAATCAACACAGCCGCACAGCTCTACATCGAAACCGAAGCTGAAGCAGTGAAAATTGTTAATTCATAATTCAAGGAAAGGATAGATTATTATGGCAGATTTAATTTTAAAGGTAACCCCCTCACAGGTAACAGATATGGCAGGACAAATAAAGACAAAAAAAGAGCAGATGGATGGCGTTATGGCGGATATGAAGAGCATTGTGGAAACCCTCCAGACATATTGGCAATCGACCTCGGGCGAAGCTTTTATTGAAAAGTTTGATATAGTAAGGCTTGAGGTTTCGGACTCACTTGCAAATCTTTATACACATATCGAACACCTTAAACAGGTTGCCGAAACATATCAGACTCTTGAAGACCAGCAGCAGCAAAAAGTAAATGCTCTTTCAGCCCAAAATATATTCTGATAGCAGAAGGCATTCCGTCGGTACATATCATTTCGGATATGTACCGCGGCCATATTAATCGGCAGGTGATTTAATGGCGGGTTCGGCTGTAAAAGTCAATATTGAGAAGCTTGAAAATGCTGTTTTGAGGCTCAGGAAAATAGGCTCATCAATAGATAACACAAAGGATGAATTGGTTGCAATATACAATTCACTTTATTCCATGAGTATCGAGGATGATTTGGAAAATCTCAGATACCGTATTGCAAAAATATCTCTTATAAGTGAATATATTCAACTTATTATTTCCGGGTTGAATAGAATATTGACTGAATATCAGTATTCCGAAATTTCGGCTCATTCTATAATGTCAAGCGGCCTGCTGATTAATATGCCGTCAACCGTTTCGGGACGCAGCATTCCCTTTGACGCAACAGAAAAGATATCGTCCGCAACGGCGATTAAAAATGAAGACTGGTTTGAAAAAATGATATATGGATTGGAGAGTGGCGATAATTCATGAGCAAATTTGAAATAAAAACTTCGGAGCTTGAAAAAGCAAAGCGTATGCTCGACACCATTAATGGGAATCTTAGTAACATCCTTACCAAAGCCGACCGTGAAAACTCAAAAATGTCTGTCTATAAAGGATATGGAATTGACCGAATGCATGACAGCATTCAAGCAAACCTTCTGCAACTCAACGGTGCTGTGGGAGATATTGCTGTACTCTCTGAGGGAATTGCCACGATAAACGAAACTGTTTTATCAAACGAAGAGAGCGCATACAACATTTTGAATAATACAAATAATTCCGAAGAGAGTGAGTCCGATGAAGAAACACTTACCATAACAAATGCGGATTGGGCAAAAATAATAAAGCAATTCAAGTATTATTCAACAAGAAATGACGCAACCGCCAGATTCTATGAATGGCTTTTAAAGTTTTATGGCCTTGGCAAAGATACCACATTCACAAGAGCCGAATATGATGCCATTAAAAATACATTCAATATGCTTATTCATAAGGACGACCATGCGGCATACGTTTATTCAAGTACGGATGCATATACTGCGGATTTCGACTTCGATACAAGCATTTGGTCAGGTGCTTCACTATCGGCAGATGCAACCGGGCATAAGTATGAATATGCATATGCCTGCGACGGCGACACCGCTACATTCACAATTGAACTGAATTCGGCAAATTTAAACATAGATCTTGATTGGGGTATTATTACAGCCAAGCTTAAAGACCTTGATCTTTCAAATATGACTTCATCGGAAATCAGCGATTCGCTTTATGATCTCGGTTTATCCGGCAGTGCAGGCATCACGGCATGTAAAATCACTGCAACAACCACCAAAAAAATCAATGATTCCGATTCATTTTATATTGAAACAACAATTACAATCGGTGAAGTCGGTGTAGAAGCATCTTTATTTGATGTTTCAAATTCTATAACAGACGGAGTAGAAATAAGCGGGCCGACATTGAAGGTAGATGCAAGTTTAGCTAAGATTGAAACCGCATACGGCATAATCACAAACTACGCAAAAACAGGGATAAAAGCAGGACTTAATGCAGGAGTATCTGTGGGGCTTGATTCAAATGAGTTAAATATGGGATATGCATCGGTAGGTTTTGATGCAGACGATGGCTGGGGCTATTACACATGGCTATAAATTCAATTTTGTGTGTTATATTTAATTTAAAAGGAGAAATGAAAGATGAAAAAATTATTTCCCATAGGTACGATTGTTGAGATTGACGGAGTTGTGCCAAGGTATATGATAATCGGTCACATTATGAAGGAGTCTGACAGCGATAGGGTGTGGGATTACGCTGCCGTCCCGTTCCCGATAGGGCTGCTTGACCCCGAGAAATTCCTCCTCTTCAACCACGACAAAATAAAGGTTCTGCATTTTATAGGTTTGCAGGATACAGAAAGCCTTGAATACATGAAAAAACTCTATTTCGATATAAACAAAGATGAGCTTAAAGCGGCGGAACAACCTAAATAAACACAACTCACCGGCAGGCCTTAAGGTTTGTCGGGTTTTGTGTTTGAGAAGATAAATGGAAGGATGATTTAAAATGAATAAAATAATATCGTCAATTGCAATGATTGCAGCGTTGGCTATAGGGGGATTAGGAGTAATCGTTTCTGCCGAGGGCAGATCACCCGACATTCTCGAATATTTTTCGGACAGTGAGGGAAACATTTCAATCTATGCTTACGGAATAGACGACACCGTGCAATGCCGCATTGCGGGAAACGCTTATGATGCGATTATTGAAGGAAATCTTTATTCCGATGCCGAAAAATATGAAACACTTTTTCTTGTTGACTCCTCCACGTCAATGACAAATTACAGTAATGAAATTGCCGAATTCCTTTACGACTGCATAGATAAGAAAAAAAACAACGAATATTATTCAATTGCAGCATTTTCCGATAACAGTATGCCGGAGTATATCTGCGATTTTGAAACGGACAGATATACACTTGAAAAAAGCGTTGAAGACCTCACATATGAATACAAATGCTCCTACATCTATGATAACCTTAATAACACTCTCAATGTCATGAACCAAAGTGACAATGACTGCTTTAAAAGAATCGTGCTTTTCACCGATGGCTGTGAAAACAGCACAACAGGCGTAACCATTGACGATGTGATATCCACAATAAACAACGACCCAATACAGATATTTACTGTTACATTCTTCAACTCCCCAAAATCCAATTATGAGGATTTGAAAACCGTTTCAAGGCTTGCGCGCTCATCGGGGGGAGAGGATATAAGAATATCAGTAAATGCGGATATATCGGGAACAACCGATACCCTATTTTCTGCGGCAAAAGAAATCTCATGCCTTAACATTTCAGTTAATTCGGTCGTTGGAGATGGAGGAATAAAAGCTGTTGAGCTTATCTCGGGCGGAAATGTTATTACCGAAGACATACGCATGCCGATGCTTGAAATGGCGGAAATAACGCAGGAAACAACAGCATCGGAAGAAGAACCCACTGCATTGGAAACGGACGAGAAAACAATTTCTTACAGAATTATAATTGCGGTGGCAGCAGCGGTTATCGCTATAATCGTTATAATCGTTTCAATTATCGTAAATGCGAAATCCTCCAAAGAGAAAAGCGAAACTACTGCCGAGCCTGTAAACTCCGTAGACAATGATGATACAATGTTTATATCATCAAGAAGCGGAAACACAGTTATGATGTTTGAAAGTAATGCGCCGAGCACAAATGACGTTCTGATTCTGAGGGATATAATGAGGGCGGAATACACATTTGAGGTCAGCCTTTCCGATGATATTATAATAGGCAGATCATCGGACGTAAGCTCACTTGTGATTGATTATGATAAAAGTATTTCAAAAAGGCATTGCAGAATTTATGTGAAAGACAACAGGGTTTACATTGAAGACCTTGGCTCCGCAAACAAGAGTTATGTGAACAATATTGAAGTAATATCTCCAAAGGAAATAAAAACTTCGGATGAAATACGACTCGGAAGAGTAAAATTATCCGTTACAATCAAAAAGCAGTGATAAGATATGAATATAGAATACATAAAATATTCCGATACAGGATTGGTTCGGCAAGTAAATCAAGACAGAATTTTTGCGGTTTCGGGCAAGGATTGCGGCTTATATGTAGTTGCAGACGGAATCGGCGGCCATTTTTGCGGGGAAATCGCAAGCAGCAAGCTGATTAATGCTTTTGACTGCTGGTGGAAAGAATTTTCGGAAGAAAAATCCGAATTTCACCGATGTGCCGATGAGCTTAAGGAAATAATTCTCCGTATCAATTCGGAAATATACAATGAGTTTTCGGCAAAAGGGAAACTATGCGGAACAACTGTTGCACTGCTCTTTATCTGCGGCGGTAAATATGTCATTATCAACATTGGGGACAGCCGAATTTACACACTAAGGGGCGGGAAACTTAACAAGGAAACCGTAGACCATACAATCCTCGCCGAAGCAAAAATACGAGGAAAACAGCCAAGCAAAGACGCAAAGGATAGACTCACAAGCGCTGTGGGATGCCAAAAAGAGCTGAAAATGAGTATAAAAACAGCATCTGTCAGGGCTTCTCCGTTTTTTATCTGCAGTGATGGAGTTTACAAGTATGTTTCAGGCAGGGACATTGTAAAATTCATGCAAAAAAGGAACCTTGACGGTGCAGAAAGGCTCTGTAACAGGATTATCGGCAACGGAGCAGGCGATAATTATTCATTTATACTGGTTTATGCCCATAATAATGCCGAAGAGGGCGGCTGCAATCAACGAAAAGACATTATAAATCAACCTAATGAAAAAAAGTTTTTGAGAGGAAGTACCACTATGAAAAAATCAACAAAAATAATAATCCCAATAGCAGTGGCAGTAATTATCATTG
>JAJQIG010000060.1 GCA_021199335.1 Oscillospiraceae bacterium
AGGCAAAGTTGGGTGAACAAAGTGTAAAACTCAATTAAATCAGCGTATCCTTAAGCATTGCAAACGACTTCTCACTTATAACGTGTTTGATACGGCAGGCATCCTCTGCGGCGGTTTTTTCATCCACGCCGATATCCATAAGCCATTTGGAAAGGACAAGATGCCGCTCATAGATTCGCCCCGCAACCTCTTTCCCCGTTTCTGTAAGGGTGATATAGCCGTCCGAACTCACCTCAATGAATCCGCCGCTTTTAAGAATTCCGACCGCCCTGCTCACGCTCGGCTTTGAGAAGGAAAGTTCGTTTGCAACATCCACAGAACGGACGGACATTCCCTTATTTTGCAGAATGAGTATTGTTTCAAGATAATTTTCTCCCGATTCATAAAGACCTGACATAATCGGCACCAGCTTTCAATTCATAGTTAACAATAGGACGCCAAAAATTCACCGTTCAATAAGGGGCATCGCCCTGTTGTTACATTATAACATATTTTTTCAAAGACCGCAAGCGCCGTCAAGGCATTAATTTTTACATCATAAACAAATACATAATAAGCGAAAGGGAGAACAGCATAAGCCCTATCCCAAGGAGCCGCAGGGTAATATCCGCAATTATATAGCGTTTTTGCTTTCGCGGGAAATTCTCCTGAGAAATAATTTCGCAAGCCGCATTCCTTGCCTCAAGATCGATTCTTGCGGGCATTGAAGAGCTTTTATCGGGGCGAAGATAAAGCACTGCCTTTTCAAAATAGTCATTATCCATACCCGTTATTTCAACAATACGCCTGTTTACGCCTTTTATCATATCCGAACGCTCCCTTTTCATATTAAGCTTTCCCATATTATTGGCATTTTGTCGGTTTTATATACCATTTGTAATAAAAAACGGTTGAATAAATGTGGAAAACTCGGTGGAAAGTTGAAAAAGCCCCGATTCAGTGTGGAAAACTCGGTGGAAATTGTGAAAAAAATAAACGTTTTACGTGATTCGGGTTTCAACAGGGTGTGGAAAACGAGTTTACAAAGAGTAAAAACCACACCTTTAGGAAAGAGTTTATCCACTGCGGCTAAGCTAAATCATCCGGGCGCAAGCGGATAACATTTCGCCCCAAAATCATACAGCTTATGACAGAACTGTTGACTTTTCCGAAAATCCGGTGTATTGTATAATTAAAACGGGTTACATATGGGAAGTGATTTTATGTTGGAGTTTTATCTTGCAATGATTGACACCGATGAGGGCAAATGCAGGTTTGAGGAATTATATCGGGAATACAGACAGGATATGTACAAAACCGCATACAATATTTTAAGGAACAGCTACGATGCAGAGGATGCAGTACATAATGCATTTATGATAATTTTAAACAATCCGAAAAAAATTTCTGAAATAAAGTGTCCCCAAACCCACGCTTATTTGATTATTATAGTGAAGGGTCTTGCGCTGAAAATTTACAACGCCAAGAAAAAAACGCCTATGCAGGATATTGAAGATGCCGAGTGTGCGGATGATACCGACATTGAGGACGAGGTTGTTTCCAAAATCAAGGTTGAAAGGCTGAAGGGATTACTTAAACAGCTGCCCGAAAATTATTATGATATCCTCTTTTTGGAGCAGTCTATGGGACTCAGTATTGCGGAAATATCCGAATCCCTCGGAATAACCTACCAAAACGCCAAGAAAAGGCTTCAAAGAGCGAAACACAAATTGAACAAAATGATGATTGAGGAGAGTATGAAAGATGCAATATGAACTGAAAAAAGCATTCGATGACACCGTTTCGGAACGTATTCTAAACACTGTTCCGAATATGCCCGACCATGTGTTCTCAAAACAATTTGAGAAAAGGATGGCAAGGCTTATACGGCGGGGAAGCCCTACACCACGCAGGAAAATAACTGTGAAAAGGCTGATGACCTGCATAGCCGCCGCCTTAATAGCCGCTGTTATTACAGCGCTTTCGGTAAGCGCCATCCGCATTTTATTTCAAAGATTTTCCACAGAAGCCTTTAATACCCATACTGATGTTAGGTCCACAGATACTGCGGATTCCCCAAACAGCATAGAAGATGTTTACGAAATAGCCATCCCCGATGAATTTAAACTGATCTACTGCGAGGATGAGATCTTTGAATGGTCGCCGTTCATTTTATATGAATACCACAGCGGCGACAGGTATATCATCTTCTCGCAATGGGTAAAGTCAAAATTTGACGTCTCTGTCAACACTGAGGGGCGCCCTATGGAATACATTCTTATAAACGGTCATGAAGGGTTTATTATTGATTTCGGAAACGATGACTATTTCATCTCATGGGATAACGGTGATTATATTTTCACCGTTCAAGGAAATGTTAATAAGAACAATCTTATTTTGATTGCCGAATCTGTGCAAAACGCCGAAAAATAAAAACTTTTTTTCAAAACTGTCCCCAAACGCCTCCTAAAAGGATTATATATTCGGACGAGTTAATTTCGTCAAATAATTCAAAAGGAGGACAAGGTCAATGAAAAAAGTTATAAGCGCGGCAATCGCTGTAGCTACAGCGCTTGTTATGCTGTTCGGAATTACAGCTTACGCTGCCCAGGCAAGGTATTCCTACACGTCAGCCGTTTCAAGCACTCTGAGCATTTCTTCGGGTACAGCCAACTGCCAAAGTGTGCTTTCGGGTACCTCCGCTGTTACCCATATTTTTGCAACGCAGTACCTTGAAAAGAAAAGCGGCACAACATGGACGACGGTAAGCGGCGGCACATGGAACGATTCCACAAGCAATATTTCGCTTGTTATGACCAACAGCAAAAGCGGTCTTAGCAGCGGTACATATCGCCTTAGGTCTGTGTTTGTGGTTTACAGCCAAGCCAATTGCGAAACTGTTGAAAAAACCAGTTCGGAAGTAACAATTTAATCTGCGACAGGGATGTGCGCAAGGTTCCATGTCAGCAGGCTTTGGCTTGGACTTTGCGCTCCCTCCGAGCGGGGAGAGGGATGAGTCTTATTATAAACCCTAATGAAACTCAATCAAACGAAAACGCCGCACAGCTTCCGGCGCAAAACACACAATTTGCATTCGATAACAGCAAGGAACAGAATATTATACCGAATGATACCGATGTAAGGGTTAGAAAGAGAGCGCCCAAGGGGGCTTCCTCCATCAGCTCCCGTATCGGCGCCACGCACCCGTTAATTGCCGCCAAAAATGCAGCGAATATACCGTATTCATTGGCTGCAAAGAGGGCCGGCTTGCCCGTTAATTCCCATGGTATGCCCAAAATCAACAATCCCTCCGACTCAAGGGCATTTGACAGCAAGCTGAGTAAAATCAAAAACGTATCAAAAAAGCTTTCATACAACAGCATTTATCGCTACAGTCAGAAGGATAACGGCTGCAGCTTTGAAAATGCCGAAAGCTCATGCGCCATATACGCATTGGCAACCGCCATCAGCATAAGGGACAAATCGCTTGTTACACCCGACCGAATTCTGCTGGATTCATCAATCGGCGGTCAAAGCATTATATGGAACGTTCACGGCGCATATAAGGTTGACTGCAGCGAGCCTGAAACCTTTTTGGCTATTGATGCGCAGCTGTTATTGGGCAACCCTGTGCTTATCCATGCCAACGGATACAGCAGCTCGGGAGAAATCCGTGAGCACTGGGCAACCGTTATTGGAAAACAGAACGGAAGATACACAATTATCGACCCCTGGGACGGAAAAGAACATAATCTGGACGAAATGCAAATCTACAAAAATAATGGCAATGTAATAGGTTACGTTATTGTAAGCAATAAATATTGAGTTAAAACGAAATTTTGTGCAGATAAAAAGTGACTGCCGCACTGAATCCGAGGAAGCATCCCCGCTCAGTGCGGCAGTCGCTTATTCTTTGCGCAGATATAACAATGCTGCCGATGTCACTTATTGAATATCAGCAGTTATTGTATCGTCTTAGGAACTGTTTGGTTCGCTCGTTTTGGGTGTTGCCGAAAATCTGCTCGGGAGCGCCTTCTTCAATAATAACTCCGCCGTCCATGAAAATTATATGGTCTGCAACGTCCCTTGCGAACGCCATTTCATGGGTAACGATAACCATAGTCATTTTTTCCTTTGCAAGGCTTTTTATAACCTTGAGGATTTCCCCCGTAAGCTCAGGGTCAAGCGCAGATGTCGGCTCATCGAAGAAAAGCACCTCCGGATCAAGCGCAAGTGCCCTTGCGATGGAAACACGCTGCTGCTGCCCTCCCGAAAGCTCGCAGGGATAAGCGTTTGCTTTTGCTTCAAGTCCCATTTTTGCAAGGAGCTGCATTGCGGTTTCAGCCGCCTCCGCCTTACTTTTTTTCAAGACGCACATGGGCGCCTCAGTGACATTTTGCAGAACGCTCATATGCGGGAAAAGGTTGAAATTCTGGAAAACAAGTCCTATTTTAAGCCTTATTTCACGGAGAACCGATGGCGACGAATAAACAGGCTTGCCATTTTTATATCCCGTTACAAGCTCCGCTCCGCAGACGCTGACGCTTCCTCCGCTCATTTTTTCAAGTTGATTAATGCATCGCAGAAGCGTTGATTTTCCGCTGCCCGACGGTCCGATTATTGCAACGACCTCGCCCTTTTCAACATTAAAGGATATATCCTTCAAAACCTCCAGCTTGTCAAAGCTCTTGGAAAGATTTTTTACTTCGAGAATAGCCATAAATAAACCCTCCGCATTATTTATAGTAGTCGAGCTTCTTTTCGACTGCAGAGAAAACAGCCGTCAAAACCGCATTCATCACAAAATAGAAAACGCCCGCTATAAAAAGAGGGATAAGGCTGCTGTATGTAACCATAAGCTCCTTTGATTTTCGGAAAATTTCTATGTAAGCGATTGTGGAGGCAAGGGATGTATCCTTAACAAGGGTAATAACCTCATTTGCGCTTGCGGGGATAACACGCTTTACAACCTGCGGAAGAATTATCCTGAAAAAGGTTTGGGGCTTTGTAAAACCGAGAGCCGCGGCGGCTTCATACTGCCCCTTGGGAATGGATTCGATTCCTCCCCTGAAAATTTCCGCAAAGTAGGCGGCATAATTAAGGACAAACGCCACAATCAACGCAGTAAATTGGTAGCTGTCGCTCTTAATATTGACCCCCGCAAAATATCCCGACTTCTGGAGCATAGGAATCGCATAATAAATCGTTATAATTTGCAGCATAAGGGGCGTTCCGCGCATGATAAGTATATATAGATTTATAAGCCATGAAACAGGCTTAAACGGACATTTCTTGATAAGAGCCACAATCATGCCCAAGGGAATCGAAAAAAGCAATGTAAAGCCAAAAACCTTTAGCGTTGGAATAAGGTATTTTGCAATAACCTTTGTGGATTGTAACATATCGTCCCAAGTCAATTTTTTCACCTCATCGTTTTATTCTGATACACTGTAATTATACAACATATCACGCAGAATTACAAGTCCAATTTCCCGAAAAGCGGCGCTTTGCATTTGGGAACAGGAAATTGACAGGCTTTTACATATATGATATAATTTAAGGAATTTGATGCAAAAGCGGAATGGCAATCTGTCAAATTAGACAAATAATTTTGATATAATTTGTAACTGTTTACGCCATAAATTTATGTGGGGTAAAGCGTATATAATGCATAAGGGGTGATGACGATATGACCGACAGCCAGTTTGAAAGCTGTATATTGCTCATAAGGCAGGGCGGCAAAAACGGACTTCGGGAAATTTATGATGAGTATGGAAGATTTATTTACTCCGTCATGCTTTCGGTTGTAAAAAACAGCCACAATGCGGAGGATCTTACTTCTGATTTTTTCCTGAAGCTATGGAATAAGCTTGCCGATACATATAAGAGCGGCGGAGGGCATAAGCGCTGGCTCGCTGCGGTTGCTCGAAATATGGCGGTGGATTTCCTACGGAAAAACTGCAGGGAACAGCTTATTATTGACGGTGATTCGGATGAAAAAGAACACACCGAGCTGCCCGACAGCGCCGATACGGAAAATATCGTTATCGGAACAATGTCCGTTAGGGATGCTCTTGAAAGGCTTGACAGCGGCGAGAGAGAAATCGTTAACCTCAAGCTGTTCGGAGATATGACCTTTAGGGATATTTCTCTTGTTCTTGAAAAGCCCCTTGGGACGGTTTCATGGAAATATAACAATGCGGTAAAAAAACTTAAAGGGTTTATGAAGGAGGTGCAGAGTCAATGACGGACAAGGATTTGAAACAGCTTTATAATGACGAAATAAACGGCTCTGCTCCCGACATGGACGCCCTTTGGGAAAGAATTGAAAACGGTCTTGCGGAAAAAGAATCAAAGAACGTCGAAAACAGCGCCGCCACGAAAAAAAGGCATTTCATCACCCTTAAAAGGTGCCTTGCTTTTGCGGCTGTATGCGCTGTTATAGCGGTCATAATTCCCACAGCAGTCGGCAATTCATCTATTATGGACATGGACAGTATGGACATGGACAGCGTGGACATGGACAGCGTGGACGAAATTCATTATGACGAAGCCTACGAAGAATATGACAATGCCGATGAAGCCTTCTCGGATGAATTTTTGAGCTATGCAAACTTGAACTTTCCCCAAAGCTACAGCGGGATAATCGCCTCGGGCGAACCAAACGGAAGCGAATATTTTTATGAGAACGATGTGCTTATCGAAACAGAGGGCTTTATAGACGGAATTGTAAACAGCGTTTATGCCGGAGACGACTGCGTTTACTATGAACTGAGCGCAGTGGATGTTTACGGCGACATTGACAGCGGAACTGTTACAGTTTTAAGCCGCTCAAAGTACCCGATGATGGTAAACCGTGAGTATCTTATTCCCGTTAAAAGCACGAATGGGGAGCTTGAAACGGTCTTTGACAGGGTTCCGCAGATTGAATTTACGAGCGATGGCGGAATTGTCTACTACAATGGTTGGGAAACGCTTGACAATGATGATTCGCAAAGCATTCTTTATCCGAAATCGGGGGTTGACGACTTTTTCTATGACCGAATGAAATTCTCTTATAATCGTGACTTCTCAAAACTTATTGAACGTTGGGTTAGTATACAAGGAGGATAAAACATATGAAAAATTACAGAAATAACGGGATACGCATATTAGCTGTGATTGCAGCATCGGCAGGATTGCTTACAGGCTGCGGTTCATCAGACAGCAGCTCATCAGCGGCCGATTCCTATAACGAAAGGAGCTATGAATACACAGCTGCAGAAACCGTAACTTGCGCGGATATGAGTTTTCCGTATGAGGAAGACTATTTCAACACGGAGGAATACAACGCCATTGCCGAAAACGGCTATGAAAGCGTTGCGGCAAACCCCCTTTCAACCTTTTCGATTGATGTTGACACCGCTTCTTACACAAATCTTCGCAGGATGATTACCGATGGCTATGAGCAGATTCCCGAGGGCGCTGTACGCATTGAGGAAATGATCAACTACTTTGATTACGATTACCCTCAGCCGCAGGAGGATGAGCCGTTTTCGGTAACAACGGAAATTTCCGACTGCCCATGGAACAGCGACACAAGGCTTATGCTTATCGGACTTCATTCGGAGGATATTGACCTTTCTGAAAGACCTGATATGAACCTTGTTTTCCTCATTGACGTAAGCGGTTCGATGTATGACGATGATAAGCTCCCGCTTGTGCAGAAGTCATTCTCTATGCTTACGGAAAATCTCAGCTCAAGGGACCGAGTTTCGATTGTAACCTACGCAAGCGGAGATAAAATTGTTCTTGAGGGTGCTGACGGGAACGACAAGCAGGATATTCTCGATGCAATAAATTCTCTCCAGGCGGGCGGTTCGACTGCAGGCGCTGCGGGAATAACCACCGCATATGAAATTGCCGAAAAATATTTTATAGAGGGCGGAAACAACAGAATTATCCTTGCAACGGACGGCGACCTCAACGTTGGAATTTCCAGTGAAAGCGAGCTTACCTCACTTGTTGAAGAAAAACGGGAAAACGGGGTTTACCTTTCGGTTCTCGGTTTTGGCACGGGCAACATAAAGGACAATAAAATGGAAGCCCTTGCGGACAACGGAAACGGAAATTATTTTTACATTGACAGCGAGCTTGAAGCGGAAAGGGTTCTTGTAAACGAAATGAGCGGGACGCTTTTCACCGCAGTAAAGGATGTTAAAATCCAAGTTGAGTTTAACCCTGCATACATTAAGGGATACAGGCTCATCGGCTATGAGAACAGGGCGCTTGCCGATGAAGATTTTACCGACGACGCCAAGGATGCCGGCGAAATCGGCGCAGGGCACAGTGTAACCGCTCTTTATGAGCTTGTTATGAATGACAGTGAAATGGAGCTTTCCTCCGATGAGCTTAAATATCAGGAGGGAGCTGCGGGGACGGAAAACGGCGAGCTTTTAACCGTTTCAATCCGTTACAAGGAGCCTGACGGAGATGAAAGCAAGCTGCTAAGCTATCCCATCGACATGGGCTTCTACAATGCGCAGATGTCGAAGCGTTTAACCTTTGCCGCAGGCGTTGCTGAGTTCGGAATGATTCTTCGTGACAGCCAATACAAGGGAACCGCAACCTGCCAAAGTGTTCTGACGCTTCTTGCGGACTATGATTATCAGGACGATGTATACAAGGACGAATTTATTTACCTTGTTAAAACCATGAAAAATCGGGGATATTAAAGACGATGCCGCACAAAGACCTTGAACGGACTTTGTGCGGCATTTCCATAATAACTTTGCAAAAGCAAGTGGGAATATTTCTATTCTGGTTGCTTTATGTGTAAAGGCAGAACGTTGGATTTTCTTTGCAGAGAAAAAATTAAGGCGCAGCGCCGATTGGACTGCACCTTGTTTTTTAGCGTATAGCAATTATGCTTTCTTTGCGCCTTCCCAATCCTTGAGGAATCTTTCGATACCATTGTCGGTAAGGGGATGCTTAACCATCTGGCGGATAACGTTTGCGGGAACTGTTGCAATATCGCAGCCGAGTCTTGCGCAAGCCGTAACGTGGATAGGATTTCTGATTGAAGCGGCGATAATCTCTGTTGTAATACCCTGCGCATTAAAGATATCAACAATCTCCTCGATAAGGTTCATACCCTCCATGCCGATATCGTCAAGTCTGCCGAGGAAAGGAGAAACATAGGTTGCGCCTGCGTTTGCAGCCAGCATAGCCTGAGCTGCAGAGAAAATGAGGGTAACGTTTGTTTTAATTCCCTTTGAGGTAAGTATCTTACAAGCCTTAAGGCCCTCTTCGCACATAGGGAGCTTGATTACAATATTTTTGTGAATAGCCGCAAGAGGAAGAGCCTCCTCAACCATTTTATCCGCTTCGAGTGAAATTACCTCTGCGGAAATAGGGCCGTCAACAATAGTTGTGATTTCCTTTACTACCTCTTCAAAAACTCTTCCTTCCTTTGCAATAAGAGAGGGGTTTGTGGTAACGCCGCAGATAACTCCGAGGTCGTTTGCCCATCTGATGTCGTTTACGTTAGCGGTATCAATAAAAAGCTTCATAATTTTTTCAACCTTTCAAAATTAAATTTATTGTACTTTCTATCGTTCCTTTTTTAAGGGACGGTATTGACTTTTTATGCGCAGTAGGAATTTCCTGTTTTTCTTACATCTCAGCCAGCTTAGCGCACTTTTCCTTAACAGCGGGATAGATTTCATCATAAAGACGGAAATACTTTTCATAAACGGGAATATTTTCGTCTATAGGCTGCTGAACCTTATCGATCGCTATAATTTTCTCACAAGCCTTAGGCACACTCTCATAAATTCCTGCGCCCACCATTGCAAGAATCGCAACGCCCAGAGCAGGTCCTTCGGAGGAAGCCGCAGTTTTAACGGGACAGCCGTAAAGGTCTGCAAGCATCTGACGCCAGATGGGCGATTTTCCGCCGCCGCCGCAAGCCATCATGTCGGAAACGTTTATTCCCATTTCCCTGCATATTTCAACGCAGTCACGCAGAGAATATGAAACGCCCTCCATTACCGCACGCATCATATCATACTTTGTATGCATTGCGGAAAGGCCGAAGAACATTCCCCTTGCGTTGGGGTCAAGATGGGGAGTTCTTTCTCCCATAAGATAAGGCAGATAAATAAGGCGGTTCGAGCCTATAGGTACGTTTTCAACCTCCTTGTTCATAAGAACATATTCGTCAATTCCCATTCCCTTTGCGGTATCCTTTTCAGCCTGACAGAAGTTGTCCCTGAACCATTTAAGCGAAAGGCCTGCGCCCTGGGTAACGCCCATAATATGCCAGCAGCCCGGAACGGCGGCACAGCAGGTATGAACTCTGCCCTTTGGGTCGATTGAAATGCTTGATGTATGGGCAAAAACAACGCCGCTTGTGCCGATTGTAGTGAATGCCTTTCCGTCTGAAACAACGCCTGTTCCAACGGCTGCGGCCGCGTTATCTCCCGCACCGCCGACAACTATCGTACCCTCTTTAAGTCCCGTAAGCGCAGCGGCTTCCTTTGTTACCTTTCCCGTAACCTCGCAGGATTCATAAACCTTTGCAAGCATGGACATATCTATTCCGAGGACATCGCACACCTCCTCGCTCCAACAGCGGTTCGGCACATCCAAAAGCTGCATTCCCGAAGCATCCGAAACCTCGGTCGCAAATTCCCCCGTCAGCTTATAGCGGATATAATCCTTCGGGAGAAGAATATGACGGCACTTCGCATAATTTTCGGGTTCATTATTCTTTACCCAGAGTATCTTAGCGGCAGTCCAACCCGTCAAAGCAGGATTTGCGGTGATTTCAATGAGCTTTTCTCTGCCAATTTTGCGGTTCATTTCTTCAACCTCGGCAGCGGTACGCTGGTCGCACCAAATAATGGATTTGCGGATAACCCTTCCGTCCTCATCAAGCATAACAAGGCCATGCATTTGTCCCGAAAGACCGATTCCGACGATGTCGCCGCTGTTTATTCCGCTTTTTTCAATAACGGTTTTAGCGGTGGAAATGCTTGCATTATACCAGTCATCGGGATCCTGCTCCGCATAGCCGTTCTTAGGCTGATACATGGGATATTCAACGGTTGCGGATGCGACTGCCTTGCCGTTTTCATCGAAAAGGACAGTCTTTGTTCCGCTTGTACCAATATCAATACCGATTACATATTTCATTCGTATAATCATTCCTTTCTGTTTTGCCGAAATAAAATTTCAATCCACGCCCAATAATTTCACGAAATGCGGCATACCGTACATCGTTACGAATACGCACGGCTTAGCTTCATGTCAGCGCAGATAACGGCTTTCCCTGCCAACCGCCGCCGTTAAGCCTTCCTTTTGCGGATTCATCCCCACCCTTAGAAGTGTGGGGCTTCCCGTTGGAGGGATTAAATTTTATTTTTCCGTTTCCTATGGAATAGGGCATATCGTATTTCTCAAAAAAGTCGGCACCGTCCTCCGCAGCTTATGCAGACGACAGTGCCGCAGTTTTTACATATTAAAAAGAACGTTATTAACGATAGCTTCAAGCATTTCCTGACGTCCGCTTGTGAGGGAATCTGTAACCTCGCCCTTTTCGAGAGCATACTTTTCAAGCGACTTAAAATCAGCCTTGCCTGCGATAATATCTGCTCCGATTCCTGTTTTCCAAGAAGCGTAACGGTCAGCAACAAACTTGTCAAGTCTGCCGTCCTCGATAAGCTTGAGCGCAGCCTTAAAGCCAAGGGCAAATGTATCCATGCCCGCAATGTAGCTGTAGAAAATATCCTCGGGGGTATAGGAGCCTCTGCGAGCCTTAGCATCGAAGTTAAGTCCGCCGTTTGTGAAGCCGCCTGCCTTGATTACTTCGTACATACAATATGTAGCGTCATAAATATTTGTCGGGAACTGGTCTGTATCCCAACCGAGGAGGGGATCGCCCTGGTTTGCATCGATTGAACCGAATGCGCCGTTTTCTCTTGCGGTGCGAAGCTCATGCTGGAACGTATGCTGCGCAAGGGTAGCGTGGTTAGCCTCTATGTTCATCTTGAAATCCTTCTCAAGGCCGTATTTGCGGAGGAATCCGAGAACCGTAGCGGTATCGAAGTCATACTGGTGCTTTGTGGGTTCCTTCGGCTTAGGTTCAATGTAAAAATCGCCGGTATAGCCGATTGAACGCGCGTATTCAACAGCCATTTTCATAAGGCGAGCCATATTGTCAAGCTCAAGGCCCATATCTGTGTTAAGGAGAGTTTCATAGCCCTCACGTCCGCCCCAGAAAACGTAGCCCTTACCGCCAAGCTTTACGGTTGCGTCAATAGCCTTTTTAATCTGAGCGGCAGCGTAAGCGAAAACATCAGCGGAGGGGGCAGTTCCTGCGCCGTGCATATATCTCGGATGATTGAAGCACTTAGCCGTACCCCAAAGGAGCTTCTTTGAGGAATCGGCCTTCATTTTTTCCGCAACATAGTCAACAATCTCGTCAAACCTAGCGTTTGTCTCGGCAAGAGTGCCGTACTCAGGTGAAAGATCACGGTCATGCCAGCAGAAATAGTCGACAGAAAGCTTATCCATTATCTCGAAAGCGGCATCAACCTTAGCCTTTGCCCTTGCCGCAGCATCACTTTCACCCCATGTTTTATCGGCAGTACCGCAGCCGAACATATCCGTTCCGTCGCCGCCCATTGTATGCCACCATGAAAGAGCAAATTTAAGGTGTTCCCTCATAGGTTTGCCGTTTATAACCTCATCGGGGTTATAATATTTGAACGAAAGGGGGTTGGTACTATCCTTGCCCTCATAAGGAATCTTGCCTATGCCTTTAAAAAACTCGCCCATTTTGAAAATCCTCCTAAAAAAAGCATTTTATTTGAAGAAACGCAGTCGAAGAAGCAGCCGCATAACAAATTTCATCGGCAAAAAGCGTTGCTGTTTCCGCCCGACAAAATATATTCGGCATTATTTGAGTTTATGCTTCCATACCGCCTGCAAATACATACTAAATACATTTTACAATGAAAACGATTTACTGTCAAGGCTATTTTGTAAAAAATAAATAATCTTATATGTAAAATTTTTAACCGCCAATTCTGTCAATAGGTACAAAAAAACCAATTCGGACGGGGGAAAAACAAAAGCGGAGGAATAAAGGCTTTCCTCCGCTTCAGATTACTTCTCTTTTATTTTACTTTGAAGCAACAAGATTTGTAAGCTTCTCCGACTCGCCTTCGAGCTTATCGGCAGTTTCCTGGGCATTGAACGAAACCTCCGAGTTAATCTGGGCGATTTCGGCAATGTTTTTCATGCCGAGCGTAGCCTCTCCGACAGCGTGAGCCTGCTGGGCGGATGCATTGGAAATATCGGAGATAAGGGTAATGCTCTTTTCTATGCCGTCCATCGTATTCTTAAGCTCTTCGGCAGCGGAGTTTGCTATAACATTTCCGTTTTCAACGGCGCTGAGTGTTTCTGCGATAAGAACGGTTGTATTCTTTGCCGCTTCAGCGCTCTTATTTGCAAGATTTCTTACCTCATCCGCAACAACCGCAAATCCCTTGCCGTGAACTCCCGCTCTTGCCGCCTCAACTGCGGCGTTAAGGGCAAGAATATTCGTCTGGAACGCAATATCGTCAATGGTTTTAACAATCTTTTCAATTCTGTGAGAATAGTCGGTGATGTGGTCCATTGCTTCCTTCATCTGATCCATCTTATTCGCACTGAGCTTAAGCTGATCTCCCGCAGACTCGGAAATCCTGCTTGCATCCTCGGCGGCTTTTGCGTTATCCTTTATCTCGTCCGAAATGGACTGGAACGCCGCGTTAAGCTCCTCAACAGTCGCCGCCTGTGAGGATGAGCTGTCGGAAATTTTCCTTGAAACCTCCTGCATTGAAGCGGAATAGCCGCCTATGCTCCGTGATGTATCGGAAATGTTGGCAAGAAGCTGTTCCATTGATGCATTGAGCTTTATGGTTTCCTCCATTTGCGAATCTATACTGTCAAGCATACTGTTGATTCCGTCACTGAGCGCACTGAATTCGGCGCAGGTTCTTACGTTAATTCTCACGGAGGTATCGCCCGAAGCAATCCTCTGCATATCATTTTCAATTACTGAAAGCTGCTTAATGATATTGTTTTTGACGGAATAATTTACAAAGTATGCAAGAATCACAACAACGATTATAGCCAAGAGCATAGTTACGCCTGTAATGGCAATCGCCTGATTGTTTACCTCCAAGGATGGAACAAGCGCGCCGATATAATAGTCATCGGTTTCGGAAACAGTCACAAGGAAACGTGACCCGTTTACCGTTGCATATTTGGATTTTCCATCGCCCATAGTAAGCAGCTTATCGGTTAAACCGACATCAGCCGCCACCGTTCCGATAAGCTCGGAATCCATAAATGCGGCAAGGGTCATATCTGATTTATCGACCGCAAACATAGTGCCGTCCTTACCGACTGTTATGGATTTCAGAATAACATCGGGCTGGCTGTCGGCAAGCGCTTCGGTAAGGCGCGTCGGCTCCATTCCTATCTGAACAATACCGGCCTTATCATATCTGCTTACGCCTATGTACTGAAACATTTTTTCTTCTGCGCCTCCTGCGCAAGCTCAAAGGAGCTGTCGGTGAGGATTGGGAGGAACTGTATTGTCTGCTCGGATTCGGAGAAATCAAATCCGAAATATTCGGGGATCGTACCCCACTGAATTACTCCGTTTTCATCGGTAACATGAAGCTCGTCAACACCCAGCTGCACCCTTATTTCTTCCAGAGTGTCCGCATCATTGAGAATATCGGGGTTAAGGCTTATCATTTCCGAAAAAGTCCTTGCCTTGGATAAATATTCCTCATTAAGCCCCTCCGTAAGCTCGTTAATCTCTGCTTCGCTGTCACTGAAGCTCTGCTTTGCATCGGAAATTCTTACCTCTGCGGTTGAGGTAAGAGAGCTTTTTGAAAAGCTCGACTGAGAAATCTGAACCAGAAGCGCCATGAGTATCAGCGCAAACACGGCGCTTATCACAATGCTTCTCAGGATAATTACACTTATTTTTTTGTTTGATGTTGTACCTAAACCGGATCCTCTTGACATAATATCATCCCTCTTTTTAAAGAATAGTTGAATAAAACAATATAATCAAAAATCAGGTACCCCCTGTATAGGCAAAAGTATATCATATTTTCTGCTATTTGTCAATGATTTAATAATATTTTTTTAATTAGCACAAGCCAAAAAATTAAAAAAATATTAAGGTAAAGCTTTTATAAGCTCATTTCTTCAAGTGAGAGGGTTGCGATGGCATTAAGCGACATATCCGCCCTTTTTCCCGAAAGATAATCATAATAAGCCTGGCAGCCTATCATAGCCGCATTATCCCCGCATAAATACAACGGCGGCATATAAAGCCTGAACCCATTATCGGCGCACTTCTTCTCCAAAAGAGAGCGCACTCCCGAATTTGCGGAAACGCCGCCCGCAAGCGCAATGGTTTTATAGCCGCATGCCTTCGCCGCAGCTATGGTTTTACCAACAAGAATTTCCGATATGGTCTTTTGAAATGACGCCGCCATATCGTTTTTATTGATTTCCTCACCCTTTTGCTCGGCATTGTGGACAATATTTATTACGGCGGTTTTAAGTCCGCTGAACGAAAAATCAAACTCGCTGCCGTTCACCCTTGGGTGCGGCAGCTTATAAGCCGTTGGGTTTCCGCTCTGCGCCGCCTTATCAATTCGGGCTCCCCCGGGGTAGCAAAAGCCGAGAACCCTTGCCGCCTTATCGAACGCTTCCCCTGCGGCATCGTCATGGGTGCGCCCTATAATTCGGAATTTTGTATAGTCAAGAACCTCGATTATATGGGAGTGCCCTCCGCTCGCAACAAGGCACAGATACGGCGGCTTCAAAGGCTCTGCGCTTTCGGCGCTCGCAAGGTAATTTGCCGCAATATGCCCCGCAATGTGGTGGACGGGAATAAGCGGCTTTTCAAGAGCCATTGCAAGCCCTTTCGCAAAGCTTACACCAACGAGAAGCGCGCCTATAAGTCCCGGCGCATAAGTAACGGCGACTGCGTCAATCTCCTCAAGCTCCGTTTCCGCATCGGAAAGCGCCTTATCCACAACTCCGAGGATATTTTCGCAATGCCGCCTTGAAGCGATTTCGGGAACAACACCGCCGTACTTTTTATGCTCCTCGATTTGGGTTGAAACCACGTTTGAAAGGATTCTCCTGCCGTCCTCAACAACGGCGGCGGCGGTTTCATCGCATGATGATTCTATTGCAAGTATTTTCATAAGCTATCTTCCTTTTGTTTTATGCGCTTGGTCATAAGCAGGGCATTTTCCGTTGGATTTGAGTAAAAGCCTTTCCTTACGCCGACCTGCTCATAACCCAATTTTTCATAAAGCAAAATCGCAGGGACATTGCTTTCACGCACCTCAAGATTTATTGCTGCCGCAAAGGACGATACTCGCTCCTCAAGCGCATTCATAAGCGCTTCGCCAAATCCCTTCCTTCGGAAAGGGACGGTAACGGCGACATTGTTTATATTAACCTCATCCAAAACTGATGAAGCCGTAAGAAAGGCGCATATACCGTTTCCGCTGTCGGCGGCAAGAAAAATTGCCCCCTTTGCGGCAAATTCCGATTCAAACGCTCTTATGCTCCATGGCGTTGGAATGCATTCGGCTTCGATTTCCGCAAATCGGGGCAGGTCTGTTTTCTCGGCATTTCTTATTTCAAAATAAGCCATTTTCCACCCCCAAAATATCATTGCAGATTGCCTTTAAATCCTCAATTGAAGATAGGCTGCCGCACCTTCCCCTTAAAGCCGCCGCATTCGGCATACCCTTTAGGTACAACGAGCATTGCCTGCGCAGCTCACTCATTGCTACTCTTTCGCCTTTATATCGAACGGTAAGCTCCGCCTGATAGAGCATTATTCTAAGCCTTTCCTCAATGCTTGGTTCGGAAATATGCTCGCCCGTTTCAAGGAAATGCCTTATCTGACCGAAAATCCACGGCTTGCCGTAGCTTCCCCTGCCTATCATAACGAGGTCGCAGCCCGTTTCGGCATACATTTTTTCCGCAGCTTCGGGGGATGTCACATCTCCGTTGCCTATAACAGGGATTTTAACCGTTTCCTTAACTCTGCGGATAATATCAAGGTCAGCCTGTCCGTGATACATCTGCGACCTTGTTCGCCCATGAACCGTTATCGCCATAGCTCCCGCCTGCTCCATTGCCGCAGCAAACTCGGGGGCATTAACGCTGTTCTCGTCCCAACCCTTGCGTATTTTTACGGTAACGGGGACATCGCAGCTATTGACTGCGCTCCGCACAATTTCGGCGGCAAGCTCCGTGTTTTTCATCAAAGCCGAGCCGCTGCCGTTCCCAGCAATTTTCGGAACGGGGCAGCCCATATTAATATCTATAATATCCGGTTTCCACTTCATTAAAATCGAAGCGGCTTTCCCGACAAATTCGGGTTCATCCCCAAAAAGCTGCAGCGCATACGGCCGTTCGCTTTCAAGGACGGTGCAAAGCTCCTCCGTTTTTCTGTCGGAATAGCAAAGCCCCTTTGCGGAAATCATTTCCGAAACCATATATGATGCGCCGTACTCCTTGCAAACCCTGCGGTACGCCCTGTCTGCGACGGATGCCATCGGCGCAAGAGCCGCCGTTTTTTCTATCTTTACATTTCCTATGCTGACAAAATTCATCCGAACCTGCCCTCAGATATGCTCACCGTCGGAAACGGAGCCGTGAATATCATTTCCGTATTCGGCATAAATTTCTTCAAGGCGCTCATAATTCTTCGCAACATAGTCCTGCTTTTTCAATCCGACCGCAACAATGAGAGCGTTTATAACGCTCATGGGGGCGATAAGAGAATCCGCAAACGAAACCATATCGCTTCTTGCAATAAGAATATTGTCCGCATATTCCGCAAGGGGTGAAGCAAGGCTGTCGGTTATGGCAATATTTTTTGCGCCCCTCGAAGCCGCAAATCGGAACGCCTTGACGGTATGAACGGAATAACGGGGGAAGCTTATGCCAATCATAACGTCACCCTCGCCTATATTGATTATCTGTTCAAACATTTCCGTTGTAGATGTTGTGTGTACAAGCTTCACATTATCCGCCATCATAGTGAAGTAGAAATGGAGGAAACGCGCCAAAACCGCAGCGGAACGCGCGCCTATGACATAGATATTCTTTGCGCTGCACAGGGCGTTGACTGTCTTGTAAAATTCATCCCTATCGCCCTCCTCAAGGGTTTTCTTTAGCTTGTCAATATCCATATTTATAATTTTTTCATACACATCAACATCGCCGAGCTGGTCGTTCATAACATCAATTCTCTGAACGGTAGTAAGCTTGTTGCTAGTGTATTCCTTTAAAGCTCGCTGAAGCTCGGGATAGCCCTCAAATCCAAGCTCGGCGGCGAATCTTACAACGGTGGATTCACTCACGCCAACGATTGAGCCGAGCTTTGAAGCGGTCATGAAAGCCGCCTTGTCGTAATGATTGAGCATAAACTCCGCAATTTTTTTATGGCCCTTTGAAAGCTCAGGCATAACCTCTCTTAAATTGTCGAATAATGATTTCTGCATATCTTTTTAACCCTCTTTCCACAGACTGTTCTGGAGCTTAAGAATGGCTTTACGTCGGTTTTCCGTGGCTTTCACATCCCTGGCAAAACGCCCGTCCTGCATTTTAACAACGACATCTCCCTCGCGGATTTCCCCGACAAAAAGGGAGGCATCCGCATTAAAGCTGCCGCTGTCGTTCTCCACAGTTACTATTTTACCCTCAATTTTCTCAACTGTCAACATTTTTATCAGTCTCCCTTTCGGTAACAATTTTTACTGTTTCTCCGTCCGAATAGGCGGTAACTGTTCCGTTTTGATCGGTGCGGTAATATTTTATGCCGTAATCGTCAAATTTCTCGATTGTTTCTGAATGCGGGTGGCCGTACGAATTGCCATCCCCGCAGGAAATAACCGCATATGTCGGGTTCACGCTTTCAAGGAAAGCGCCGCTTGATGATGTACTGCTGCCGTGGTGCGGGGTTTTAAGGACATCGGCTGAAAGAACCTCGCCGCTTTCAATCATATCGGCTTCGGCATCCTTTTCCGCATCGCCCGTAAAAATAAACGCTGTATCTCCATGAACAAGCCTTATTCCGACTGACCAATCGTTAAGGTCGGTGTAATCATCCCTTATGGGGGCAATTATTTCAAACGCCGTATTATCATTTTCAACGCTGTCGTCGGCAAGGGAATAGGCATCCCCCGTCTTTGCGGCGGTGAGCCTTAGCCCCTTTCCACTTAAAGCCGTAAGAAATTTTTCGTAAACCTTTGTTGTCGGAGTCATTTCATCGCTTATTTTCGGAGCAATAACCGTACCGATTTCAAACGCTTCTATAACCTCGGGCATACCGCCGATATGGTCAGAATGCGGGTGCGTTGCTATTACATAATCAATCCGACTTATTCCAAGCGCTTCTATATATCCCACAACGGTATCGCCCATGCCCTGCTCACCGGCATCGATAAGCACGGTCTGCCCATCATAGGAAATGAGGGAGGAATCCCCCTGTCCCACATCGAAATAGTAAACAATAAGGTCGGCGTCCTTTTCTATGAAGTTGTTTACGACCGCCGCGGGTTCATCGGCTGTATCCTCATTTTCAAGATACGCTCCGTATAAAGCCGCCGCCGCAAAAACACAGATAAGTATCAAAACGGGAAAGGTTACGCCGAAATTCCATTGCGACCAAAAGCCTACCTTTTCCCTTGCCGTCCTTTCACGGCGGTATGACCGTGATTTTGATGCGGTTTTCTTTCTTGCTGCCATTTTTTATCGCTTCCGTTTCTTTGAGAGGTATTTCGTTCCTTGCCCCTGCCCTTTGCGCTCCGCTGCTGCTTACGCTGCTGTTCCTCTCGGAGATACTGCGCATCGGGTTTAACAAGGCAATCCTTGGTGCTGCCTATAAGATCGGTGCGGTGCGCCTTTTGCAGCGCTTCGATAACCTTTCGCTGATTCTGCGGACGGAAATATTGCAGAAGCGCCCTCTGCATCGCCTTTTCCTCGGCTGTTTTGGGAACATACACCTTCTCCATTGTATAAGGGTCAAGCTCGGTATAAAACATACAGGTTGAGATTGTTCCGGGCGTGGGATAAAAATCCTGAACCTGCTCAGGGCGCATTTTAAGGCTTTTAAGGAAAAGCGCAAGCTCCACAGCCTCGTTGAGCGTGCTTCCCGGGTGGGACGACATAAGATACGGCACAAGATACTGCTCCTTACCGATCTGCCCCGTCATTTTATAAAATTTATCCTGAAATTTCTTGTATGCTTCAATATGCGGCTTGCCCATTTTATCAAGAACCGCCGCAGAGCAATGCTCGGGGGCAACCTTTAGCTGCCCGCTGACGTGATATTCGATAAGCTCACGCATAAATTCATCGTTTTTATCCTCGATAAGGTAGTCATAGCGTATTCCGCTGCGTATAAACACACGCTTTACCTTCGGAATTTCCCTAAGCTTCCTCAGCATTTCAAGATATTCGGTATGGTCAACGACAAGCGCCTTGCAAGGCTCGGGCGCAAGGCATTTCTTCCCCTTGCACAATCCCGCTTTAAGCTGCTTGTCACAGCTTGTGCGGCGGAAGTTTGCCGTCGGACCTCCGACATCGTGAATATATCCCTTGAAATTCGGCAATGTTGTAAGAAGTCTTGCCTCCTTAAGAACACTTTCCTCGCTTCTTACAGTAACCTTTCTTCCCTGATGAAGGGCAATCGAGCAGAAATTGCAGTTTCCGAAACAGCCTCTGTTATGGGTAATGGAAAATTCAACCTCTTTTATTCCCGGAACGCCGCCGTCCTTTTCATAAATGGGGTGATAAGTACGCATATACGGAAGGTCATAAACCTTGTCAAGCTCCTCGGTTGTAAGTGCGGGCGACGGCGGAAGCTGAACAAGCATCATGCTGTCCTGGCGCTGAATAACGGTTTTTCCGTAAATT
The DNA here is from genome assembly GCA_021199335.1 of Oscillospiraceae bacterium. Classification (GTDB taxonomy): domain Bacteria; phylum Bacillota; class Clostridia; order Oscillospirales; family Ruminococcaceae; genus UMGS363. Next base: position 20,989 of record JAJQIG010000060.1, read on the forward strand.
TCGTCCTGCCAATCATACTGAATTTTGCAGGACTTTGCATATTCCTCTTTTTTCTCCCTGCAGGCCTTGAGTGACGGACATTGAGCCGCTCCATAAGGGGTTTCCTCTGGTTTAACAAGGTAAGCCGTACCCCTTATATCCTTCAGGTCATGAATGTTCTCCCCGTTTGCAAGGCGAGTGCATATGGCGGCAATCTGATGCTCGCCCATGCCGTACATAAGCAAGTCAGCCCCACTGTCGCAAAGGATGGAGGGGCGCACCGCATCATCCCAGTAGTCGTAATGGGCAAAACGGCGGAGGGATGCCTCCAGCCCGCCTATTGCAATGGGAATATCGCCGTAAATCTCTCTGATTTTTCGGCAATAAACAATAACCGCTCTGTCGGGGCGTTTTCCCGCCTTTCCCCCCGCTGTATAGGCATCATCCGAACGCTTTCTTTTTGCGCTTGTGTAATGGGCAACCATGCTGTCAATGTTTCCCGATGTAACGAGGAAAGCGTATTTAGGTCTGCCAAGCTTTGTGAAGCTCTTATTGCTGCGCCAGTCGGGCTGGGCGATAATTCCCACAGTATAGCCAAGGCTTTCTATAACCCTTGAAACTATGGCGATGCCAAAGCTCGGATGGTCAACGTAGCTGTCGCCCGTAATGCAGATGAAATCGAGCTGTTCAATTCCGCGTTCGTCCATGTCCTCTTTTGATATTGGTAAAAATGGCATAAAATCTCCCCATAAAAGCGCAAACAAAGCCTTTCGCCGCAATCTGTCGGCGGATGGTTTTTGTATGCTTTAATAATTAATCCTCTCCTATGCTCTGCATAGCCTCATCGAAAAGCTCGGAACCCCCGCCGAGGGCGTTTTCCTCGGATGCGGAAACCGTATCACTGTTAATAAGCTTTCGCTGAAGCCACATTTCCTTTGTGATAAGAACCGCCCTTGGCTTTGAACCCTCATAAGGTCCGACAACGCCAAGCTCCTCAAGCTGATCCATAACTCTCGCCGCCCTTGCATAGCCAAGCTTAAGCTTACGCTGCAGATAGGATACGGAGGCTTGTCCCGCTTCGCAAAGCACGTCCACAGCACGGTCTATAACATCGGCGTCGCTGCCGTCGCCTGCGGAAACGTCGGATGAGCTGTCGCCGCCCTTTTCTCCCTTAGGAACAGGGGTAGCCTTTTCAATTTCTTCTATAATTTCACTTGAATATTCAACAGTTCCGCCGCTCTTAATAAACTCAACAACTGATTCAACCTCTTTTGTTGATACAAAGCAGCCCTGAACACGAATCGGTTTTGGAATACCCTGCGGATAATAAAGCATATCGCCGTTTCCAAGGAGCTTTTCTGCGCCCGCCTGGTCGATAATGGTTCGGCTGTCAACCTGTGATGAAACCGTAAGGGCAATTCTTGATGGAATATTCGCCTTTATAAGACCCGTAATAACATCAACTGTCGGTCGCTGTGTTGCTATGATAAGGTGCATTCCTGCGGCTCTTGCCATTTGCGCAAGGCGGCAAATTGAATCCTCGACCTCGTTTGAACAAGCCATCATAAGGTCAGCAAGCTCATCTATGGCGATAACGATTCTCGGCAAAGGCTCTACTCCGTCCGTTTCGGCGGCCATTTCGTTGTAGCCGTTAAGGTCACGCACATTGCTGTCGGCAAAGAGCTTGTACCGCTTAAGCATTTCCTGAACCGCCCACGAGAGCGCGCCCGCCGCTTTTCTCGGATCGGTTACAACGGGAATAAGCAAATGCGGAATGCCGTCATAAACCTTGAATTCAACCATTTTCGGGTCAATAAGAACAAGGCGCACATCATCTGGGGACGCATTGTAAAGAATACTCATTATTATGCTGTTCGTGCAGACGGATTTACCCGAACCTGTCGTTCCCGCAATAATAACATGGGGCATTTTTCCTATGTCCCCGACAATAACCTCGCCGTCAATATTTTTTCCCACAACGAACGAAAGCTTGCTTTTTGCGCCTGTAAACTCATCGCTCTCAATCATTTCCCGAATGGAAACAACATCCTTTACACGGTTCGGAACCTCTATTCCCACTGCCGCCTTGCCCGGAATAGGCGCTTCAATTCTTACTCCCGCTGCGGCAAGGTTAAGGGCTATATCATCCGCAAGGGCGGTGATTTTCGAAATTTTTACGCCTGCGCTCGGCTGAAGCTCATATCTTGTAACGGTAGGGCCACGGTGAATATCAACAATTCTTGTCTGAACGCCGAAGCTTTTGAGGGTATCGACAAGGGTATCGGCATTATTCTTCATTTCAGCTTCCGCATCATCGGAATTTCTTGCGTTATCCGCTTCCTTGAGCAGACTTATTGGGGGAAAGCTGTAGATGAAGGCTTCCTGTTTATTCTCGGTAATTTCGTGCTGAATGTCGGCGGCTGTAGGAGCGTCGGGGATATCGAGCTCCTCCGTTGTATTAATTTTATCGGATGCAAGCGTGGACTGCTTCTTCTTTGCCATTGCTGCGGAAATGTCCCTTTTAAGCTGCATTTGCTCATCAGCGGCGGCTTTTTCCCGTTCCGAAGAAGCTGTCGATTGTGCGGGCTGCTTGCTCTGCTTAACGGGCGACGCCGCAGCTTTCTTTATAATGTCGTCAAGCTCGCTCGATGCGTGTTTAAGCTGCTCCTTGGCAAGCTCCTTGTCGGCGGCGACCGCTTTGTTTTCGGCAATAGCGGGCGCAGCGGCAGGAATCGGGATAGGCTCCTCCGCTGTGTCCTTAGGCGGCTCGGTAAGAGTCCCCGTAGCCTTTATCTGCTCATGCTCGGAAAGCTTCTGCCCCGCAGGCATGGGAATATCTATATTGAAATTTTTCCGCTTCTCCTTTGCGACCTTCTCCGGAACGTCCTGATTCGGAACGGACTTGCTTTTGGCGTTCTTTGCCCCGGGGGGAGGAACAAAATCCTCCGTTTCGGCATAGCTTTCCGCCCTTGCCGCGCTCGCTTTGTTTACGGCGTTGCGTATAATTTTGAAAAGGTCAATTACCGTTTTATTCGCCATAATCATTATAAATACAAAAATGAGCAGGATAATAATTATCGAAGCTCCCGCTTTTTTAAAAAGAGAAAGAAGCGGACCCGCTATTATAATGCTTAAAACTCCGCCGCCGCGAAGCTTTTTTCCCTCGGCATACATTGTAGGAAGAATCTCATCGAAAAGCCCCTCGCCTTGAAGCTCTCCGCCGAAAAATATCTGCACAAACGCCGAAAGAAGAAGTATTAAAATCATGCTCTGCAAAACTCTTGTGCTTACATAGAGCTCGGTTTTATCCATTGCTATCATTATCGAAACGTAAATCATTACTATCGGTACAAGAAAAACCGAAACTCCGAAAAGTCCCAAAAGGACATTATGTACGCTGTTCCACACAGACTCGCCTTTTATAAGGGTGAACGCCATAGTGAGAATTCCCAGCGCAAAGAGCAGCGTTGACCACAGCACTCTGTCATGCCGATATTTATTTTCGTTCTGCTTTTCAATTTCGGCCTTTGTTTGGCGGGTTTGTTTTTTCTGTGCCAAAATCGTTTCCTCCTATTTTATCAAATCCGAGAAGCTTCAATTTAAAGGACAGCCGAAACGGTATCCGCAGCGGCTTTAAAGCTTACAATATCCCCCGAAACGGCTTCATAAATGCCTATTCCGAGGACGATTATTCCGATAATCAATGTGTAATACGCAAAAATGCGGAACTTATCCGACACAACAAGGAGCTTTATAAGTCGGATTGCAAGATACCCTACAACCGCCGAAGCAGCAAATCCCGTTAGAATCGGAATTATGCCGACCGTTTCTTCACCTTCGCCCGATACAACGTCCCCAAGCTCAAGCAATGCTCCCGCAAGTATAACGGGTATGCCGAGGATAAAGCTGTAGTCAACGGCTTCTTCCCTCTTGAGTCCGACAAAAAGCCCCGCCGAAATGGTTGAACCCGAGCGTGAAATTCCCGGAACAAGCGCAATTCCCTGGAAAACGCCTATAAAGACCGCCGCCCTTGCCGAAAGCTGCCCGCAGGTATGAGTTCCGTTTTCACACGCCCTGCTTGTGCAGAGAAAAAGCAGCGCCGATGTATAGAGGAACCCTATTCCCTCGGCGACAATGCTTGAATCGGTCGAAAGGCCTTCAAAGAAATCCTTAAATATGTAAAAAATAAAAAGCGGCAAAATCGAAATCACTATCATAACAATCATTCTGCGTTCGGGATTCATTGACTTCCACTTGAATTTCCCCGTAAAAATATCCTTTATCATGCGGAAAAATTCAATTATAAGCCCTTTTATTCTCCCCCAAAACGCAGCGAACACCGCAATAAGAGTTCCGAGGTGGAGAACAAGCGTAACCATTACGCCGTTCTCACCGCTGAGCCCGAAAAGATGCTGGAAAACCGAAAGATGTCCCGAGCTTGATACAGGGAGGAATTCCGTCAATCCCTGAATAATCCCCTGAATAATCGCTTCAAATATCGTCATAAAATTATATCCCCTTCGTTGTTAAGACTAAAATCCTCTGCGCATAGGGATAAATCCGAAATTGGCAGAAAATCGCCCGAGGCAGCCCTGCTGTCCTTTTGAACAGCAAAGCTCATCTCCCTCTCTTGGGCATACAATAAATCATATTCATTTATTATAGTGTGAATAACCATTGCTATGCTTCTTCCTTATCATCATTGTTATCGGGATAGCGCGGGTCGGTGTTCTCAATAATTTCATAAAGAGCTTCTATCGCATCGGAAAGTCCGCCGAGATTGTCGATAAGACCTTCCTTAACCGCTGCTTCGCCGTCAAGAACCGAGCCTATATCCATGGTCAGCTCGCCGGTATTCATCATAAGCTGCTTAAACCGTTCGGGAGAAATTCCGCTGTTCCCGCAGACAAACCGTGTTATGCGGTCCTGCATTTTATCGAAGTAGGAAAGCGTCTGCGGCACACCGAGAACCGTTCCGCTCATTCTTACAGGGTGGATAGTCATCGTTGCGCTGGGAACAATAAACGAACGCTTCGCCGAAACGGCAAGCGGAACGCCGATTGAATGCCCTCCCCCAACAACGATTGAAACGGTGGGGGTTTTCATTCCCGCAATAAGCTCGGCAATGGCAAGCCCCGCTTCAACATCGCCGCCAACGGTATTAAGGATTATTACAAGCCCCTCAACCGAACGATCCTGTTCGACCGCAACAAGGGCAGGCATAATATGCTCATACTTTGTTGTTTTATTCTGTGGCGGAAGAAGGTAATGCCCTTCAACCTGACCGATTATCGTAAGGCAGTGGATAAGGTGTTTGGAGTTGCGGGAAATAATTTCGCCCGTGCGTTCGATAAGCTCCTCCCTGTCAAGGCGATCCTTATCCTCCGAGCCTTGGGACTGATTATCATTATTTTCATTTGGTTCAGACATTTTAACCCTCCGAAATAGCTTTTTGTCCTTATTATTTCATCATGAGGGCATAAATATACATAATAATTATTATATCCTATAGGTGGCAAAAAGTCAACAGATTTCCATTATTTTGAATTAAATTTTCGCCGCAGATTCTGCGTACTCGGCTTCATTATTCGCAAAAACGGAACTAAAGTATACCATTTCATCCTAACGATTGACAAACAAAGGCCGAAAATCAAAATTTAGGACAATTGTTTTTGGAAAAATGAAAGGCTATAATTTTATTTGTAAAGGAAAAGCGTACAACCGCTTGAATCAAAACAACAGTCAGGAGGAGCAAAGTGAAAAAAATATTTACAAAGGAATTCAGACCCGGTGAAAAATGGTCGGGATTTATAGGAAAAGGAAAATACATTCACTTTAAAGCGCTTGGCGACAATGCCAACGTATCCATTCTTCTATACAACATGAGGGATACTTCCGAAAGATATAATATGCCCGATTCACTGAAGGCGCAATATACCGCCCACCTTACGCGCGGCAATGTTCTTATGAGCGACAACGGACGTGTTCTCGCAAGCATTGTTGAGGACAGTCTCGGCTGGCATGACAGCATCTCGGGACATACAACACGTTCCCTTACGGATGAAAAATACGGAAGGACAACCTATCAGGAACAGGGAAATGATTTCTACCGCTGCGGTGAGGAAAATTTCAAGGTTGAGCTTGTTCGCAACAATATGAGCAAGCGTGACATTGTTCCCTGCGTTAACCTTTTTTCAAAGGTTTATGTTGAAAATGACGGAAGTATGCACTATGATTCCGAACATTGCAAATACGGCGCAACGGTGACCCTCAGGACGGAGATGGATATACTTTTTATTGCCTCAAACACTCCAAATCCGCTTGACCCATCGGAAAAGTATCCATCGGTTCCCGTAACAATGGAGGTATATGATGCTCCGCCCGTTGATCTTACCGATTTTTGCGTAAACTTCCGCACGGAAAACTACAGAGCATTTGAAAACACATGGGATTACAACAATCTTCTCGGAATATAGCCCGTTTTTTAGGCGGATTCCATCTTCACGTTCGGCGGAGGCTCAATTTCACGCCGGATACTCACAAAGCTGCTTCATAATTTCGGCAGTCCGTTAAGACTGCGCTTGAAAACAGGAGGAAATTATCATGTATGGATTTATTGAAAAGGACAGCATACTCAAAGAGGAGGATGCAGTATATAACGAGGTTCTGGATGCGGGCCTCGGTTGGATGCATGAACTAAAAAAAGGACAGACCTTCAGAATACTCGACCTTGAAGGAAATCAGGCGGTTGATACGACATTCTATGACCTTGCAAACCCCGAGGATCATTACAGCGCCATTCAGACAATTGTTATGCAAAAAAATATCTACCTCACAACCGGCAGCATACTCAGAGCGGAATCCGGAAAACCTCTTCTCGAAATAATCGCCGACAAGACAGGCAGGCATGATACCCTCGGCGGCGCCTGCTCATCGCAGAGCAACACAGTCAGATATGCCCGTGAAAAACGTTATATGCACAACTGCCGTGACAGCTTCATGCTGCAGCTTGCCGACAGCACAGCCGATATAAGAAAGAGGGATCTTGCTCCAAACATCAATTTCTTTATGAACGTTCCCGTAACAAAGGAAGGCGGGCTTAAATTTGACGATGGCGTTTCGGCTCCGGGAAAATATGTTGAGATGAAAGCGCTTAAAGATGTAATGATTCTTATCAGCAACTGCCCCCAGCTCAACAATCCCTGCAACGCATATAACCCCACTCCCGTAAGGCTTCTTATTTGGGACTGAATAATAACAAAATAACTGAGCTGTCAACATTACAGCCCGTTTCATCGGCGCAGCGGACACATGAAACGGCGGCAGCCTGAAACAGGAGAAATCAAAATATGTTTGATAAAGTTCTGATAGCAAACAGAGGAGCTATCGCAGTAAGAATTGAACGCACATTGAAAAAAATGGGCATAAAGAGCGTAGCCGTATACTCAAAAGCCGACCGTGACAGCTTACATAAGGAAAACGCCGATGAGTCGGTATATCTCGGGGAGGGTACATCGAAGGAAACATACCTCGATATAAACAAAATAATATCCGCCGCATTGGAAACAGGTGCGCAGGCGGTTCATCCGGGTTATGGATTCCTCAGTGAAAACACCGAATTTGCCGCTGAATGTGAGAAAAACGGAATAAAGTTCATCGGCCCCGACCCTGAACAAATAAAGCTTTTCGGATTAAAACATTCCGCGCGTGAAATTGCGCAGAAAGCAGGCGTTCCGATGCTTGCGGGAACGGGGCTTCTCAGCGGTCTGCCCGAAGCGCTTGAAAAAGCGGAGGAAATAGGATACCCTGTAATGCTAAAGAGTACCGCAGGGGGAGGCGGAATTGGTATACGCATATGCGAAAACAGTGATGAGCTTACCGACTGCTATGAAAATGTATGCCATCTTGCCGAAAGCAATTTTAACGATTCGGGTGTATTTCTTGAAAAATACATCAGGAGAGCAAGGCACATTGAGGTTCAGATATTCGGAAACGAATACGGCGAGGTTGCCGTTCTGGGTGAACGAGACTGTTCGGTACAGCGCCGCAACCAAAAGGTCATAGAGGAATCCCCTGCCCCGAATTTTCCCGAATATGTACGCAGGAGGATGCACAAGGCGGCAATGGATCTTGCCAGAACCGCCGCATACAAAAATGCGGGAACAATAGAATTTTTGTATGATGAAAGCAGCGAGCAATTCGCGTTTCTCGAAGTAAACACAAGGCTTCAGGTAGAACACGGAATTACCGAAGAGGTAATGGGAATCGACCTTGTTGAATGGATGGTAAAGGAGGCCGCCGGAGAGCTTAAGGGAATCGACGGCATTGATAACGCTCCGAACGGTCATTCTATCGAGGTTCGTGTTTATGCCGAGGACTGCATAAACAATTTCCGACCGAGCAGCGGAAAGATTGACGATGTTTATTTCAGCCCAAAAGCACGGATTGAAACATGGATAAGAAAAAACATTGAGGTTTCCTCACTCTATGACCCTATGCTTGCAAAGCTGATAGTTCATGCCGAAAGCAGAAACAGCGCCGTAAAAAAAATGAACGATGTTTTGACGGAATCGAGGATATACGGAATAACAACAAATATGCAGTATCTCAAGGCTTTAATAAACACAAAGGACTATATCGATGGGATGCTCTTTACAAAAATGCTTGAGGACTTTTCCCCTGAGGAATATGCGCTTGAGGTTCTCGATGGCGGGGTCCAGACGACAGTTCAGGACAGCAAGGGTATGATAGGATACTGGACAGTAGGCGTTCCTCCGTGCGGCGCAATGGACAGCTACAGCTTCCGAATAGGAAACAAGCTCCTTGGAAACGCCGACGATGCGGCGGGCATTGAAATGACGCTGCGGGGCGGAAGCTTCCGTTTCAGGACAACCGTAAGCTTTTGCATAACAGGAGCGGATATGCAGCCCACTCTTGACGGGGAAAAGGTTCCCATGTACAGCGTTATTCACGCAATGCCGATGCAGGTATTGAAATTCGGCGCCTGCAAGATTGGCATGAGGGCATACCTGCTCATTTCGGGCGGAATTGAGGTTCCGAAGATAATGGGAAGCTCGTCCACCTTCACGGACGGAAAATTCGGCGGCCATAACGGACGTTTCCTAAGGACAGGCGATGTTTTGCGGCTTACCGAAGAATGCTGCGTGGATTCCATCGAAAGCTTCTCCTCGGAATATCTGCCGCAGATAACCAACGAATGGACTATCGGAGTTATTCCCGGGCCTCAGCCGACCTACGAATACCTAAAGCCCGAATATCTCAAAACGCTTACCGAGTCGGAATACACCGTAAACTTTAACAGCGCAAGAACAGGCGTGCGTCTTAACGGCCCTATACCCGAATGGGTAAGGGAGGATGGCGGCGAAGCGGGACTTCACCCATCAAATATTCATGACAACGCCTATGCCATAGGTACTCTTGACCTTACGGGAGATCAATCTATACTCCTCGGGCCGGACGGTCCAAGCCTTGGGGGTTTTGTTTGCCCCGTTACAACCGCAATAGGCGAACGATGGAAGATCGGTCAGCTTCATCCCGGAGATAAGGTGCATTTTGCGCTTATTTCTCTTGAGCAGGCTGAGAAAATACGTTCCGCACAGGAGAAAAACATCACTCTCGAGTATGTAAGGGTACCCGCCCCCGTGACGGAGGAGCTTGATGCATCGTATGCCGTTATATCCTATGGAGAAGCGGGCGGAACGGAGTATATGATAAGGCTTGACGGAGAGGAAAATATACTTATCGAATTCGGCAAAATGGAGCTTAATATTGAACTCCGTTTCAGGGCGCATATTCTTATGAACAAGCTCAAGGAAAGCGAGCTTCCGATAATAGATATGACTCCCGGAATCCGTTCGCTGCAGGTTCATTTCGATGCCGAAAAAACAAATGCACGTGAAATGGCTGAAAAGGTGGAGAAAATAAATTTTGAGCTTGAAGCGCTTGACGATATTACCGTTCCGTCAAGAATAATAAAGCTGCCGCTGTCATGGGATGACCCGCAGACACAGCTTGCCGCCGAGCGTTATCAGCAAACGGTTCGCCCCAATGCGCCGTGGTGTCCGAGCAATCCTGAATTTATAAGAAGAATTAACGGACTTGACAGCATTGACGATGTTAAGAGGATTGTATTTGATGCGGATTACCTTGTGCTCGGACTGGGCGATGTATATTTGGGCGCTCCCGTTGCGACGCCGACCGACCCCCGCCACAGAATGGTAACGACAAAATACAACCCCGCTCGGCCGTGGACTCCCGAAAACGCAGTCGGTATCGGCGGCGCTTACCTATGCGTATACGGAATGGAAGGCCCCGGGGGATACCAGTTTGTCGGAAGAACAATTCAGATGTGGAACCCAATGCGTGAAACAAAATACTTCACGAAAGGAAAACCGTGGCTGCTCAACTTCTTCGATCAGTTGAAATTCTACCCCTGCACTGCGGATGAAATACTAAAGTTCAGAGAGGATTTTCTGAGGGGAGAATTTGATATCGAAATAGAGGAAACGTCCTTCAACCTCGGCGAATACAAAAAATACCTCGAAAGCATAAAGGAAGGCAGCGAAAAATTCAAGGCGCATCAGGAAGCATCCTTTGAGGCGGAGAGGCAGAGATGGCGGGAGCAGGGTCTTGATCACTTTGATTCCGAAACGGGGGAACCTGTATCTGAAGCCGAAGCCGAGCTGCCGAACGGCTGCGAAGGTGTATATGCAACCATCCCCGGAAGCGTTTGGAAGGTTCTTGCGGAGGAGGAAAGCGAGATAAATAACGGAGATGAGGTCGCTGTTCTCGAAAGCATGAAAATGGAATTCCCGATAGCTTCGGAGGTAGGCGGCATTATCAGAAAAATCTTTATAAAAGCAGGCGAGCAGGTTAATGCCGGTCAGCTTATTGCCGCAATAGAATCAAAGGAGAAGTAATAATGTATTTTCCTGAAAAGTTAACAATATTATGGCTGAAACAGGCTTATAAAAACGGGCTTGATCCAACGGAGCTTATCGGCGAAATTATAAAAAAAGCGGAAGCCCACGCCGAAAAAAATATCTGGATAGTAAAGCCCTCCGAGGAGCTTATTTTGCCATATATCAAAAACCTTCCGCCCGACAGAAACAGTCTGCCGCTGTGGGGAATACCATTCGCAATAAAGGACAATATCGACCTTGCGGATGTTCCGACAACGGCCGCCTGCCCCGATTATGCATACACTCCGAAAAAGAGCGCATACGTTGTAAACAGGCTTATAAAAGCGGGCGCAATACCTATCGGCAAAACCAATCTTGACCAATTTGCAACGGGGCTTGTCGGCACAAGAAGTCCATACGGTGAAACCCACAACGCCTACCAACCCGAAATGATAAGCGGCGGATCAAGCTCAGGCTCATCGATATCCGTTGCGCTCGGAATGGCTGCATTCGCCCTCGGAACAGACACCGCAGGCTCGGGCAGAGTCCCCGCAATGCTGAACGCGCTTATCGGATATAAGCCTCCGCTCGGTTCATGGTCAACATCGGGCGTTGTTCCCGCCTGCGCAAGCCTTGACTGCGTTACGGTATTTGCAAACAATCTTGATGATGCGCAGACCGTTGACAGATACGCAAGGGGCTTTGACGAAGAATGCGAATGGTCACGGGAGTATAAAATAAAGGGAGAAAAGCTTCCTGAAAAAATATATATCCCGAAAGACGAACCTCGGTTTTACGGAAGCTTTTCGGAATTATACCGTGAAAAATGGAACAAGGCTGTTCTGCGAATCGAACGCCTTGGCATTCCCGTTGAAAGGATAGACTGTTCCATGTTTGAGGAAGCTGCGCTTATACTTTACGAGGGCGCATACGTTGCGGAGCGTTGGCAGGATTTAAAGGAATTTGTGGAAAACAACCCCGAAAGCACATTCCCCGTTACCGAAAGGATACTTCGTTCCGGAGCAAAATCGGAAAACACGGCCGCGCAGCTTTTTGGCGATATCCACGCCCTCCAACGTTACCGCCACACGGCAAAAAAACTTCTTGACAACGCAGTAATGATTATGCCGACGGCGGGCGGCAGCTTTACAAGGGATGAGGTTCGCGCCGACCCAATAACCACAAACAGTCTTATGGGACTTTACACAAATCACTGCAACCTGCTTGACCTTATGGCAATAGCTGTTCCCGAAAACAGTGAGGACAGAAAATACCCGTTCGGAATAACTATATTCGGATTGGGTTCATCAGAAAATCTTGTTTGCGCATTCGCTAAGCGTTTTCTTGAATCGGAAAGCGCCCAAATAGCCGTATGCGGACTGCACAAGAAGAACAGAGCGTTAGAATATCAGCTTACAGAGCTTGGAGCGGAGTACATCAAAAGCGCCAAAACCTCCGCTGACTACAGACTTTACAGGCTTGATACCGTTCCCGAAAAGCCCGGACTTGTGCGGACGTTCGATGGCGGCGGCGGAATGATAGATGTCGATATTTACAGCATTCCCAAAAGAAATTTCGGCATTTTTATCGAAAGGGTTGCCATGCCGCTCGGAATCGGCGATATAAGGCTGTCGGACGGGGAAATTGTGAAAGGATTCCTCTGCGAACAGCAGGCCGCTGCGGGATGCTCCGATATAACTGCAGAGGGAACGTTCTGATTACCGAATTTCATACTAAAATTATACTAAAGTAGTAGTGATATTCAGTATTTTGATGACTTGAAAAGAGCCGCTGACGGTGCTATAATTACAGTAATGAGATGCAAGGGCGCATTGGTTACGATGCCCTTGCATTTTTTGTTACAAAAGGAAAGGAATGTATGTTATGAAGATGATAAAAGCTATAGTAAGGCCCGAAAGAGCGGAAAATGTTCTTGATGCGCTTCTTGAAGCCGGATTTTCCGCAGCGACCAAGATGAGTGTCCTCGGACGAGGAAAGCAGAAAGGGCTCAAGGTAGGCGGAACCTATTACGATGAAATTCCGAAGGAGCTTATTATGCTCGTTATAAATGATTCCGATGAGGACAAGGTCGTGAAAATAATTGTCGAAAACACTCGAATTGACAAGGTTGGTACCTATGGGGACGGAAAAATCTTCATAAGCAATGTTGAAAGAGCCGTTACCATAAGCAGCGGCAAGGATGAACTTTGATAGGACGGTGGCATAAATGAAAGAGGTTATGATAATAATCAGGCCCAAAATGTATTATCCGACTAAGGATGCCTTGGATGAGGCGGGTTTTAATTCAATGACAATACGGAACGTTATCGGACGGGGAAAAAATCCTGTGCATTATGACTCGGACCCTGACGACAGCCCAAAATTTAGGCTTGTTGCTAAACGAATGATAAATATGTATGTCTGCGATGATGATGTTCAACGGCTTATAGACGTTGTGGTAAAGGTCAATGAAACCAATCATGCGGGGGACGGAAAGATATTTGTCCTCCCTGTGGACACCGCAGTTCGCATAAGAACAGGTGAAACGGGAATCGAGGCTATAATGTAGCCTTGACAATAAAATGGAAATTGAATATGGAAAGGAAGATTAAAATGAAAATGTTTATGAGAAAATTATTTGCGGCAGTGATTACCGCATCCTTATCCTTGTTTATGCTGGCAGGCTGCGGCGCAAGCGAGGACGCATCCTCAACCTCCGACACTGAAACGGAGAACGCATCCGCATCCGCAGAAAAGGGAACCGCCGATAATCCGTTTATCCTCGGCGTAAGCCCCATGTCGGGATGGTATGCATGGTACGGCATTGAGGGAACGGGAATTTTTGAAGCTAACGGCGTTAATGTTGAAATTCAGTTTTTCCCCGTATACAGCGATTCACTTACGGCATTTTATTCAGGAAAGCTTGACGGAATATGCATTGCAGGCTCAGATGCGATAGCTCCGCTTAACGAGGGCGTTGATTTCCAAATTGTCCTTGTAAACGACAACTCCTACGGTGCGGACGGACTTGTTGTACATGAAGGTATTTCATCCGTAAGCGACCTCAAGGGCAAGACGGTTGCCACCGAAATCGGCACGCTTGAGCATATGTTCCTGCTTAAAATTCTTGAGGACAACGGAATGACCGTTGATGACATTAACTTTGTAAACATGACGATAAATGATGCGGGTCCTGCATTTATTGCAGGAAGCATTGATGCCGCTGTTCTTTGGGAGCCTACACTGTCCACTGCAATTGAAGCGGGCGGAAACCTTATTTACAGCACAAAGAGTGAACCGGGTCTTATCCCCGATACACTCGCCGTAACGAGCGATGTTCTCGCAAGCAGCCCCGATGCGGTACAAAAAATAGTAAACTCTTGGTTTGACGGCGCAGAAAAGCTGGGCGAGCATGATGAAGAGTTTATCAATGCTGTCTGTGAGGGCGGCGAGCTTGGATATGACGAATATATGACAATGCTTGACGGCGTTACTATATTTGATAAGGAAATGAACGAAACAACCTTCCAAAGCGGCGATGATTACACTTACTTAAACTACACGCTTCAGAAATCGGCAGAATTCCTGCTCGAAACAGGCATGATTTCCGAGCTTCCCGATGATGTGACTGTAATTCTCAATGACAGCTACATTAAGGGGGCAAAATAATGATCAAAATAAAAATAAGGAAGGACATTGGCAGGAAAAGATACACGGGATTTGCGATTGCTTCATTTGCGGCAGTTGCGCTGGTGTGGTTCATTGCAGCGGAAAGCGGAGCCGTTGGGGAGATATTCCTCCCCAAGCTCGGAAACGTTGCAGGATACTTTATCGAATCGCTTAAAGACGGAACGCTTTGGGCAAACACTTCGATAAGCATTTACCGCATCACAATCGGATTCATTATTGCCGTGATTCTCGGCATACCGATTGGAATACTTGTCGGAACCTTTAAGGGATGGGAAGCGGTTGTAAGGCCCCTGTGTGAATTTATTCGATATATGCCTGTTCCTGCGTTTGTCCCCCTTATCATGGTATGGGTCGGCATTGACGAAAGCGCAAAAATAACGGTTATTTTTATCGGCACATTTTTTCAGCTGGTGCTTATGGTCGCCGATGATGCCCTGTCCGTTCCCGATGACCTGATAAACGCAGGCTACACCCTCGGAACAGACACATGGCAGACGGTATTCAAGATACTTATACCCGCAATGATGCCCCGCCTTATGGAAACGCTCAGGATGATGATAGGATGGGCATGGACATATCTTGTAAGCGCCGAACTTGTTGCCGCAAGCTCAGGCCTTGGATACACAATACTCAAATCACAGCGTTTCCTCAAAACGGATGCTATCTTCGCAAATATTCTGCTCATAGGACTTCTGGGACTCATAACCGACAGGATTTTTGCAATAGTGACCAAAAAGTTTTTTCCATGGGCAGATGGAGGACGATAATATGGCTTTATTCAAAAGGAAAAAAAACAACCTCCCAATTCTTGAAGAGCATATTGAAGCAAATCTTGCAAACAGCACAATATACGTAAGGGATCTCCAAAAGGTCTACAGCTCCGCAAAGGGCGATGTAACAGCCATGAAGGACGTCAACATAAACGTTATGGAGAACGAATTTGTATCCATAGTCGGACCTTCGGGATGCGGAAAATCCACCCTGCTCCGAATGATAGCGGGGCTTGACACCGCAACCTCCGGTCAAATAGTAATTCAGGATAATAACATAATCGGGCCGGGAGCCGACCGAGGAATGGTGTTCCAATCATATACGCTCTTTCCGTGGATGAATGTTGAAAACAATATCAAGTTTGGACTTAAGCTGAAAAAAATGCCAACGGAAAAGCAGGACGAAATAGTTGACAAATATCTGAAGATAATAAAACTTGAGAAATTCAAGAAAAGCTATCCCAACGAACTTTCGGGCGGTATGAAGCAGCGTGTCGCCATCGCAAGGGCGCTTGCGAACAGCCCTGAGGTACTGCTGATGGACGAACCATTCTCCGCCCTTGACCCACAAACAAAGACGGATATGCAGCTTTTGATGCGTGAGATATGGCAGATTGAAAAGCCAACGGTCATATTCGTAACGCATGACATTGAGGAGGCGGTATACCTTTCAAGCAAGATATATGTGCTTACATCAAGACCGGGTACCGTTAAAGCGGAAATCCCTATACTTTTGCCATACGAGCGCACACTTGCCCTCAAGGATACTCCCGAATTCATAGAATTGAGAAAGCGCGTAAATTCGCTTATTGAGCATGAGGGCATAAGCTGACATCAAAAAAGCCTCCGACCTTAAAGGTTTGAACCTTAGAGGTCGGGGCTTTCTGTATGTATTCACCTTGGGCATTCAATCACCGTCGCTGTAAACAAGATTTATCAGCTGTGTTCTGCTCTTTACGCCCGTTTTTGTGTAAATATTATAGATATGTTTTTTAGCGGTTGAAAGGCTTATCATAAGCTTATCGCAGATTTCGCTGTTCGACAATCCCTCGCTCAGAAGCTTCAATATCTCATGCTCTCTGTTGGTAAGCTCATATTTTGCGGAGGCATTGGCGAAGCATTTATCGACTGCGATTTGTTTCCGTTCGGTTTGATATGTGTTATGCACCATATTTTCTATGTGCTTTTTCAACAAATTCAGTATATATACATCCTTATCGGAGAAATCCCCGAGCTGCTCGCTTCTGAAGAGATTCATTATAGCGATTATGCGGCGGTTTTTTATTATAAGTATGCCGCATCCATACGGAATATCCGAGGGCTTCAAAAACTTTTTATAGAAATCCGTGGACTTGCGTATGTCATCGTCAAGTATGCTTGTGTCTTTATAAACGGTTGTTTCCGTTGTTATTTCATAAAGGTATTTCAAGTAATCCTCATCATAATAATGGTTGAGATATTCCGAAACGAAATTATCCGAGGAATTTGGGCTTATAAAGAAGTTTTTATCAGGAATAATCCGTTGCTCCTCATCCAAAAGCACAAAATATCCCGCTGTGTACGGTATAAGCATACGAAACACCCGCATAAGCTTTTTTGAAAGCTCCTCTATATTGCTTATTGTATATAGCTCGAGAAGAATATTGTTTATCGCATTCCACTCGTTCTCGCTGAGCATCATTATCATCTCCTGTTCCATCGCTCCGCCTACATAAGCGAAATTCCCAAAACGGTTATATTGTCGGTGCTTCCGCCGTTTTTGGCAAGCTCAACAAGGGCGGCAAGCCTTTTGGGGAGCCTTTGCGGTTGGGCAAGCGCCTCCTCAAATTCGCCCGTTGTAATATAATCCGCAAGACCGTCGCTGCAAATAAGGATAAGATCGCCGCTTAATATTCCGCCATCGATGACCTTCACCTCAACATCGGGGTCTTCATCGATATTGCCAAGCGCAGGAAAGATGACGTTCCTTTGAACATGGGAACGCTTTTCCTCAGCCGTAATCTGCCCCTGTTCATAAAGCACCTGAACAAGCGACTGATCCCTCGAGAGCTGCTTCAGAAGCCCGTTTCTGTACCTGAACAGCTTTGAATCGCCTACATTTATTATTGTCGCATTCCCGCCGCTGTCCACGGCAAGGGCGCACAGGGTCGTCTGCATATTGACATTACGCATTGCAATTCCGCTCTGTTTAAGTTTGCGGTGGATATTTAACACCTTTTCCGCATAATCCATTCCCTGCATGGGCTTTACATCGCTCAGAAGCTTCAGCGCAAGGCTTGATGCAACTTCCCCCGATGTTTCCCCGCCGACGCCATCGGCGACGGCCGCAACAAAGGGCATATTCAGTTTTCTTTCCATGCAATCTTCTGTCATTACGGTTTTGTTTATAAGAAATGCGTCCTCGTTATGACTGCGAACAGTTCCTTTGTCGGTAATTCCACAGCAGTAGTACATCTTCAACACCCAAATCAAAATTAAGAGCCATATCCGCCCGACAGGTCCCCCGTTTCCGCAGCATATGGCATAAATCCACATATTATTATACCTCAATCCACCGACTTTTTCAAGAATTTTAATATAATATTCAGATGATGTGCGGTGATTTTAAACAAAATGCTACCTTTTTAATCATATATCTGTACAAAACCAACAGAAAAGCATAAAGAATTTTCAAACGAGTTGACAAATTTCTCAAAAGGGTGTATAATGTATCTGTAGAAATAGATTTGTGAATGTTTTATGAGTATTTTATTTGCCGAATTTTTTCTTAATTGCTATTTTTATTGTATTTTATAAAATCACCAACGGAGGTCAGTTACTATGGCTGAAATTAAACTTACTGATTTAATAAGTGCCCAAAAACTTCAGGAAATTCAGGATGGATTTGCAAACCTTACGGGCATGGCTGCCCTTACCACCGATGCAAACGGCGCCCCTGTTACAAACGGAAGCAACTTCACCGAATTTTGCATGGAGCTTACCCGTCAAAACAGGGAAGGCAGCAGGCGCTGCGAGGAGTGCGACAGAAGCGGCGGGGAAAAAACGATGATGACAAGGAGATCCGTTTCATATTCCTGCCATGCGGGGCTTGTGGACTTCGCCGCTCCGATTATGCTTAACGGGGAAATGATCGGCTCATTTATCGGCGGTCAGGTTCTTACTGAAGAACCCGATGAGGATAAATTCAGGGCAATCGCAAGGGAACTCGGAATTGATGAGGATAAATACATATCTGCCCTCAAAAAGGTTAAAATCGTTGACAGAAAACAGGTTGAAGCCGCTGCCGATTTCCTCTTCACTATCGCAAACCTTCTTTCTTCAACCGCTTATGATGCTTATATCTCAAGGCAAAGCAGCGAGGGACTTACTTCGCTCAGCAAGTCCATGTATTCAAAGGTTGACGATGCAACCGGCAACCTTAATCTTGTAACAAAGCGTCTTAGCAATCTTTCTTCCTCATTCGACAGGCTTGAGGAGCTCGCGGGCGAGGCTTCCTCCGAGGTTGGCAAGACTACATCCACTCTCAAGCAGATTCAGGATACTGCGCTCAACACAAAAATTCTCGGATTTAACGCTTCAATTGAAGCTTCAAGGGCGAAGGAGTCCGGAAAAGGCTTTGGTGTTATCGCACAGGAGGTAAGAAGCCTTGCCGAAACAAGCAAGTCCTCCGCAGACAGCATTCAGAGCGCTATGGGTCATATCGATGGTTATACCAAGGACATCAATGAGCAGATAAGCCAGACAAGGGCTATGCTAACGCAGTGTATCGCCGATATAAATAAGTTCTCATCTCTCCTTGATGAGATTAGAAATATGAAGTAATAACACCATTTTTACATAATTATAACAATGCTGCCGATGTCCTCCGCCTCCTCTTAGGCGGCGGGTTCCATCTTCGCCATCAGTGGGGTACAATCCCCTACTGATGGCTCGCAAAATTGCTTCGCAATTTTGGCAGCTTGTTAAAGCTACGCTTGAAGGAGGCGGATTTTATGGAATTAAGCACATCAATCGCTGAAATGTCAATGATAATGAGCCAAACGCAGGTTCAGCAGCAGGTCGGAACAAGTATGCTGAAGAAGGCAATGGATACAAGCTCTGAGCTTGCTCTCGGAGCAATCGAGATGCTTGACAATTCCTCTGCTCAAACCTTTGCAGGGGATATAGGCGCAATTTTTGATGCAAGGGCATAAGCTCCGAACACAAATTCAAAAAAAGCTGCGGCCGCAATTTGTTTTGCAGCCGCAGCTTCTTTTTATTAATACGTCAGGAAACGTTCAAGCCATTCCTTGAAATCCGTTTCGGGCGCCCAGCCAAGCTCATTGTTAATTTTAGAAATATCCATTCCATACCGCAGGTCATGCCCCTTTCTGTCGGGAACATAACGAATGAGTTCTTCGGGTTTATCCATAAAACGCAAAATCATTTTTGCAATGTCAATATTCCGCATCTCGCACCGACCGCCAATATTGTAAATTTCGCCATCTCCGCCCTTTTCTATAATAAGGTCAACAGCTTTGCAATGGTCGAGGACATACACCCAATCTCGAACGTTAAGTCCGTTTCCGTAGACGGGGAGAGCTTCATCTCTTGCCGCCCTTGAAATCATTTGCGGGATAAACTTTTCCTCATGCTGCCTTTCACCATAGTTATTTGAACAGCGTGAAATTGTCACGGGCAAACCGTAGGTTGTTCGGTAAGCCATTACAAGCATATCTGCGGAGGCTTTTGACGCGCTGTATGGGGAACTCGGAGCGAGAGGCGTCTCCTCCGTAAAAAGCAGTTCGGGGCGATTCAGCGGCAGAGCGCCGTAAACCTCATCGGTCGAAATCTGGTGAAACCTCTTTATTCCGTATTTAACGCAGGCATCAAGAAGCACAGACGTACCGATAACATTGCTCCGCAAAAAGACATCGGGCGATTCAATCGAACGGTCAACATGGCTTTCAGCGGCAAAATTGACTGCAATATCGGGCTTTTCATCGTCAAAGACCTTGTAAACAGTCTCACGGTCGCATATATCCGCCCTTACAAAGCGAAATCGACTGCATTGAAGCGCACTTTCAAGGTTTGACATCCTCCCTGCATAGGTCAGCTTATCAATGCAGACGACATTCCTCTCGGGGTGAGCGTTTAAATAATAATCGACAAATTGAGAACCGATAAAGCCTGCGCCGCCTGTAACCAGTACAGTCATAATACCCTCCCCCGACTACATTCATATTTTAAGCAAATCAGCTATTGCCCTTGCCGCCTTTTTCAACGGCCCTTCTTTTTTTGCCAATGGGGGTTGGTTTAACCTTTTTGGCTTGCCTGACCTTCGGCGTTGAAGCCTCTGCAACGGGCGATTTTTTCGCATTTTCATATGCTTCTTCGATAAAGTAAGCCTGGGAATCGAGCGGGGCTTCGCCCTCTGCGGGGTGCCTGTGCGAATAGGTGCTGTCGGGCTGCATTACTCTTGCCTTAACATTATCGTTAAGCATAGTGTTCCAGATATGCACAATTCTGCTTCGCACTCTTTCATCGGTAATCGGCGCCGCAACCTCGACACGGCGAATGGTGTTCCTTGTCATAAAATCGGCGGAGGAAATATAGAGCTTCATATCCTCTCCCCTGCCGAACATATAAATTCTTGCGTGCTCAAGATAGCGTCCGACAATGCTTATTACCTCTATATTTTCCGTATAATCGGGGACTCCCGCAATAAGGCAGCATATTCCCCGAACCGTCATCTGTATCCTTACGCCGTTTTGCGATGCTTCAACGAGCTTATCTATAAGAACCTTATCCGTCAGCGAATTTAGTTTAAGTCCAATGTAGCCGTCGCCGCCGCTGCGAGCCTTGGCAATTTCTCCGTCAATAAGCTCGATAATTTTATTCTGAAGGCTTAACGGCGCAACAAGCAAATGCTCCGTATTCTCCACAAGCGTTCCCATAGAAAGGGCGTTGAAAACCGCACCCGCTTCTGCGACAATATCACGGTTTGCTGTCATTAAGCAAAGATCCGTATAAAGAGCTGAGGTCTTTTCATTGTAATTTCCCGTACCGATTTGCGTTACATATTCAACCCTGTCGCCGCTTTTCCTTGTAATAAGGCAGAGCTTTGAATGAACCTTAAGGTTCTCGGGGCCGTAAATAACGCTGCATCCTGCGTGTTCAAGGCGTTTTGACCAACCGATATTGTTTTCCTCATCAAACCTTGCTCTAAGCTCAACAAGAACAAGCACGCTTTTACCGTTTTCGGCGGCGTTTATAAGCGCTTCAACGACCTTTGAATTCGACGCCACACGGTAAAGTGTTATCTTTATCGAAACAACCGCAGGGTCATAAGCAGCCTCGTTAAGCATACGG
This sequence comes from Oscillospiraceae bacterium, assembly GCA_021199335.1. GTDB lineage: Bacteria > Bacillota > Clostridia > Oscillospirales > Ruminococcaceae > UMGS363. The sequence continues at coordinate 42,701 of JAJQIG010000060.1, forward strand.
AGAAAGGGCTTTATGCTTTCATAAGGATAATAAAGGAGAATATCCCTCTTGAGAACCTGCGGCAGCATAGGCTCGCCGTTTACAATTTCTGCGGATTTCTGCGGGTCTGCCTGTTTATAGAAAAGGTCCGGGGCAATATCCTCCAGCTTTCTTCTAAGGGCAAAAACGCAGGAGAGATCAAGCGGAGATTTCTGCCGAAAAATCTGCGTCGGCTTAAGCTCGAGATGCTCGCAGAGGAAGGCAAGCGAATCATCATCCAGCTTTCGTGAAAGCTCCATTCTTACGGGGGAAAGCTTTTTGCGCTTCTGTAAAAGCTCCGTCATAACATCACGGAGGTCAACATCGTGGTCGTAGAGCGCCTCCTCCATATTTATATCGGCATTCCTTGTAATTCGCATTATTGACTTGCAGATAATTTTATAGTTCTCAAACACAAGGGGCATATAGTGCAGGATAAGCTCCTCAACAAGCATAAATCGAATTTTATTTGCCGTTGGAAGAAAAATAACTCTTGAAAAAGAGCCGCTTGCGGGGATAATTCCCAGCTTAACCGACTGCGGCTTTGATTCAAGGTGAGCGACGGCATAAATTTCCTCATTTTTAAGGAAAGGGAACGGATGGCGCTTATCGATAACCTGCGGCGAGATAAGGGGAAGAATTTCCTTTGTAAAATAAACGCTCAGGAACTCCTCTTCCTCCTTTGTAAGGGCGCGAAAGTCCACCTGTTCAATGCCGTATTTCTCTTTAAGCTCCAACATAATTTCGCTGTAAGCCTTATCCCTGACGGGGGCAAGCTCTGCGGTGCGGGCAAAAATGGCATCAAGCTGCTCCTCGCAAGTCATACCTGTTTTATTTTCTGTTTCCTTTGTATCAACAAGGGTTCTGTCATAAAGAGAACCCACCCTTATCATAAAAAATTCATCAAGGTTCGACTGAAAAATCGAAGCAAAAAGCAATCTTTCGCAAAGCGGGACTGTTTCATCCATAGCCTCTTCGAGAACCCTCTCATTAAACTTTAGCCACGAAAGCTCTCGGTTGTCATAAATTTGTTTCATAAATAACCTCACCGATGTAAAATTTCCAAGCGCTGCTTGAACTTGCATACATTAATTATATTATTTTAAAGCCGTAAAGTCAAGGAAAACGGCGTAATTTTACCTTAATTTAACCCGAAGCGCACCGTAATCCGACAGTTTTTTTCTACCCTCCTTTTCGCTGTTTTCAATTTCAATTTAATTTCGTCTTATTTTCACAAGAAATACACAAATGGGGGGTATTATATTAACTGTAGTCGGGAGGATGAATAAGCCGAACGGCTCAGTAATATTTCATAGCTTTTATATTCAAAGATTATTTTACCCCGATAGTCTTTGTTCGGCGAAAGCCATATAAAAGAACCTCACTTCAAAATATTTTACCCCAATATTTTGGAGAACCCCCAATAATCCTATATCATAATCTTGCCCTCGTCCTACCCCTGACGAGGGCGCTTTCTTTTGTCCGAAGCCCTTGTCCGTCACAGAAGTACAGTAGTATTTTACAAAAGGACACAAAAATAATCATTATTTTTGTTTTATATATCAATTGATTATTTGGGAAAATTTTTATATAATAATATATTATATGTTGTTTAAGGAGTTTTTACTATGAGTAATATTAAGGTTGTAAAGTTCGGCGGAAGCTCCCTTGCGGATGCCAATCAGTTCAGAAAGGTTGCGGCTATAATTAAATCGGATGAGAACAGACGATTTGTTGTAGCCTCCGCTCCCGGAAAAAGATTTTCCGCTGATGTTAAAATTACCGATATGCTCTATGCCTGCTACGAAAAGGCCGCAAAAGGCGAAGCGTTCGATAAGGATTTCGATGCTATTGAGAAACGCTACAACTCAATTATCAGCGAGCTAAAGGTTGATATTTCCCTTGAAAAGGAATACGAAAATATAAAGGATGCTTTTGCCCACCGTGCAGGACGTGACTTTGCGGCAAGCCGAGGCGAATATCTTAACAGCCGTGTTCTTGCGGCATTCCTCGGATATGACTTTATCGACCCTGCGGGCTACATTAAGTTCGGGGAGGACGGTTCCTTTGACCTCGAAACAACTCTTTCGCTGCTCTCGCCCAAGCTTAAATCTATCGAAAATGCGGTTATTCCGGGCTTTTACGGTTCAATGCCCAATGATACAATCAAAACCTTCTCAAGAGGCGGTTCGGATGTTACGGGTTCAATCGTTGCAAGAGCCGTTGATGCTGAGCTTTATGAGAACTGGACAGATGTATCGGGCTTCCTTATCTGTGACCCCAGAATTGTTGATAACCCGAAAACCATCACAACCATCACATATAAGGAGCTTCGCGAGCTTGCGTATATGGGCGCAACAGTTCTCCATGAGGATGCTATTTTCCCCGTAAGGGCTGCGGGAATTCCCATCAATATAAAGAACACAAATCACCCCGAGGACAGGGGAACAATGATTGTTTCCGAATCCGCCGATATAAGCAAGTATGTCATCACAGGCATTGCGGGCAAAAAAGGATTTTCCGTTATAAACATCGAAAAGGATATGATGAACAGCGAGCTTGGCTTCGGAAGAAATGTTCTTCGCGCCCTTGAAAAGAATGGAATAAGCTTTGAGCATATGCCCTCAGGCATTGATACAATGAGCGTTCTTGTCAACACCGACAGTCTTAGGGATAAGGAAAAATCCGTTCTTGATGAGATTACTTATCGTGTTCACCCCGACCATATGGAAATTGAAAACAACCTTGCCCTTATTGCAATTGTGGGCAGAGGAATGAGGAAGGCAAGGGGTACTGCGGGCAAGATTTTCTCCGCCCTTGCCGAAGCAAAGGTTAACGTAAAGATGATTGACCAGGGTTCTTCCGAGCTTAACATTATTGTCGGAATAAATGAAGAAGACTTTGAGGATGCCGTAAAGGCGCTTTACAACGCATTTGTTAAGTAAAGGAATAAAAACAACAAAACGGCTGATGCATATTTCCGATGCACCAGCCGTTTTTTAGTCTGCATTCGGGTGAAAATCATTTCTGCCGAATGCGAAAATTTTAAGTTTACTTACAGGACGAATGAACGCTGATACGGTTGAGCGCACGCTGAAGCTTTAGCTCGGCAATGTCAAGCTCATGCTGATCCTTAAGGGTACTGAGCTTTTCCCTTGCCTCGGCTTCGGAGCGTTTTGCCCATTCAATATCAATTTCATCAGCCCATTCCACAGCGTTGGCAATGATTGACACCTTGTTTCCGCCAACCTTGAGAAGTCCCGAGGACAATGCAGCCACACGATATGTCCCGTCCTCCTGCTTTATTTTAACAGGCCCCGACGGAAGGCTTGCAACAAGGCTTGTGTGGTGCGCAAGGACTCCTATATCGCCCTCGGTAGTCCTGACGATAATCTGTGAGGTTTCTCCGTCAAAAAACACCTTTTCGGGTGTAATTATATCAAGCTTGAACTGAGCAGCCATTTAAACCACACCCCCGATTAAGATTCAGAAAGTGTCTTAGCTTTTTCAACAGCCTCGTCAATTGTGCCGACAAAAAGGAATGCGGATTCGGGGAGGTCGTCATGAAGTCCTTCGATGATTTCCTTGAAGCCCCTTATCGTTTCCTTAAGCGGAACATACTTGCCCTCAAAGCCCGTAAACTGCTCCGCAACGGAGAACGGCTGTGAGAGGAAACGCTGAATTTTTCTCGCACGGGAAACTGTAAGCTTATCCTCATCGGAAAGCTCATCCATACCCATGATAGCAATAATATCCTGAAGCTCGGTATAACGCTGGAGAATATTCTGAACGGCTCTTGCGGTTTCATAATGCTCATTTCCCACAATATCGGGGGAAAGTATTCTTGAAGTTGAATCAAGAGGGTCAACGGCGGGATAAATACCAAGCGAGGCAATATCTCTTGAAAGAACCGTTGTTGCATCCAAATGCGCAAATGTTGTCGCAGGAGCAGGGTCTGTAAGGTCATCGGCAGGGACGTAAACCGCCTGAACCGATGTAATTGAACCCTTACTTGTTGAAGTAATACGCTCCTGAAGCGCACCCATTTCCGTTGCAAGCGTAGGCTGATAGCCAACGGCGGACGGCATACGTCCCAAAAGCGCGGAAACCTCCGAACCCGCCTGTGTAAAACGGAAAATATTATCGATGAAAAGGAGGACGTCCTGTCCTTCAACATCACGGAAATATTCCGCCATTGTAAGTCCCGAAAGTCCGACTCTCATTCTTGCTCCGGGGGGTTCGTTCATCTGACCGTAGACAAGTACGGTTTTGTCGATAACTCCCGACTCTGTCATTTCGTTATAAAGGTCGTTGCCCTCACGGGTACGTTCTCCAACGCCCGTGAAAACGGAGATACCGCCGTGCTGGTTGGCAACGTTATTGATAAGCTCCTGAATAAGAACGGTTTTTCCAACGCCTGCGCCGCCGAAAAGACCGATTTTACCGCCCTTGAGGTAAGGGCAAATAAGGTCGATAACCTTAATTCCCGTTTCAAGAATTTCATTTGCGGCAGCCTGCTCCTCATATGAGGGCGCCTCACGGTGGATAGGCCATTTTTCCTTTGTTACGGGCGCCGGCTTGTTGTCAACAGGCTCACCAAGGATGTTAAAGATACGTCCAAGGGTTTCTCTGCCGACGGGAACGGTGATAGGGCTGCCTGTATCAAGCGCCTCAACGCCCCTTACAAGGCCGTCGGTGGAGGACATTGCAATACAGCGAACAACATCGTCGCCTATATGCTGAGCAACCTCGCAGACAAGCTTTTCACCGTTATTGTCAATTTCTATTGCATTCAGAAGATTCGGAAGATTGTCCTTTTCAAAGGCGATGTCTACAACAGCGCCGATAATCTGAACAACCTTGCCGATATTTTTCTGTGGCATCAGTTAATCACCTCGTTATATAGTGTTTGCGGTGGAATAACGCCGGTTTTATTCCTGAGCGGAAGCGCCGCCGACAATCTCCGTAATTTCCTGGGTGATGGAGGACTGACGTGCGCGGTTATAAACCAGCGAAAGGTGGGAAATCATCTCGTTTGCGTTGTCGGAAGCGTTTTCCATAGCGGTTCTTCTCGCAGCCTGCTCTGCGGCAAAGCTGTCAACAACGGTACTGTAAATGATACCCGTGATATATTTTGGAACAATGGCGTTAAAAACCGCCTCGGGGGAAGGCTCATAAATGGGAATTTCCCTGAGCTTCGGCTTATCATCTGAAATTTCAAGCGGCAGGATCGGTTTAAACCTTGCCTCCTGGCTGAGGGTTGAAATAAACTCTGTGCTGAAAATCTCAACACGGTCGATTTCCCCATTCAGGTAAGGAACGACAACATCGTCTGCGATAACTGCGGCGTGGTTGATTTTCATATCCTGACCTACATTTATATAGGATTTAGCTATATCATAGCCATGCTTGGAAAAATATTCGGCGGATTTTTTTCCGATAGCAAGAATTTTTACCTTGCAGCCCTGTTCTTCAAGCTCTTTTATATGGGTGGAAGCCATTTTGGTTATATTTGAGTTGAATCCGCCCGCAAGACCTCTATCTCCTGCGATAACTATGAGCATAACATTTTTTGCCTCACGCTTTCCGATGTAGGGGGACAAAAAACCTGTATTTTCGGATTGAATTTCGCACATTGTCTGATAAAGCGCATCGAAAAACGGGCGGGCGCTGTCAGCTTTTTCCTTTGCCTTTCTCAGCTTTGATGAGGAAACAACTTCCATCGCCTTTGTAATCTGCAGTGTGGATTCAACGCTCTTAATACGCCTTTTTATGCTTTTCATATTGCCGGAAGCCATACTAAATCAATCCCTCCTTTACCGTTTTATCAAAAATCCTCAGGTTTTATCAGCCATAAAGCTCTTAACGAAATCGGCGAGAGCTTCCTTGAGCGATTCCTCCGTTTCGGGGGAAAGAACCTTTGTCGTCCTGATTGATTCGGTAATATCGGGGTGTGTTTCGGCAATAAATGCGAACATTTCATTCTGAAATTCCTGAACAAGATTCAGCGGAATTTCCTTGAGGAAGCCGTTTGTTACTGCGTAAATTATAAGCACCTGATTTTCAACGGCAATCGGGGAATTCCTATCCTGCTTAAGAACCTCAACAACTCGCTCGCCCAAAGCAAGGCGGTCCTTCGTATCCTTATCGAGATCCGAACCGAACTGCGAGAAGGATTGAAGCTCACGATACTGAGAGTATGTCAGCTTGAGTGAACCGGAAACCTTTTTCATTGCCTTTATCTGCGCCGCACCGCCAACACGGGATACGGAAATACCCGGGTTTACTGCGGGGCGGATACCGGAGTTGAAAAGATCCGTTTCAAGGAATATCTGACCGTCTGTAATGGAGATAACGTTTGTAGGAATATAAGCGGAAACGTCGCCGGCCTGTGTTTCAATGATAGGCAGAGCGGTAAGCGAGCCCCCGCCGTAATTTTCATTCAGGCAGCACGCACGTTCAAGCAGACGCGAATGAAGGTAGAATACATCTCCCGGGTAAGCCTCACGTCCCGGCGGCCTTTTAAGCAGCAGGGACAGCGTACGATAAGCGACTGCGTGCTTTGAAAGATCATCATAAACGCAGAGGACATCCTTACCCTGTTCAAGGAAATATTCTCCCATTGCGCAGCCCGAATAAGGGGCGATGTACTGGAGCGGAGCAAGCTCCGAAGCGGTGGCGGAAACAACAATTGTATAGTCCATAGCGCCGTTCTTTTCCAGTGTTTCAACGACATTTGCAACGGTTGAACGCTTCTGACCTATTGCGACATAGATACAGATAACATCCTGACCCTTCTGGTTAATAATAGTATCAAGGGCGATGGCGGTTTTACCCGTCTGTCTGTCGCCTATGATAAGCTCACGCTGACCTCTTCCGATAGGAATCATTGCATCGATTGCCTTGATACCCGTCTGGAGAGGACGGTTTACGGATTTTCTTGTGATGATACCGAGGGCAGTCCTCTCGATTGGCATCGTCTTGTCCGTAAGGATAACGCCTTTTCCGTCAATAGGCTGACCAAGAGAGTTAACGACTCTTCCGAGCAGCTCATCACCAACAGGAACGGACATAATTCTGCCCGTGCGCTTAACAGTGTCGCCTTCCTTGATTTCAGCATCCGAACCGAGCATAACTGCTCCGACAAAGTCACGTTCAAGGTTGAGCGCCATAGCGTAAACGCCGCCCTCAAATTCAAGAAGCTCACCCGACATACACTTTTCAAGTCCGTGTATTCTTGCGATACCGTCGCCAACCGTGACGACCGTACCCGTATCGGAAAGCTCAATTTTCGAGGTGTAGTTCTTGATCTGCTCTTTTATGATACCGGTAATTTCATCCGGGCGTAAATCCATTAATTACACCAACTTTCATTTAACGTTTAAGAAAAACCACTGTTTTCGGGTGATTTTCCTTTTATTCAAAAAATATGGTTTAAAAAAGCTATGCTATAATTCCCTTAATCTGCTTTTGCAGCGCTTCAAGGCGGGATTTTACCGAACCGTCGAGCATGGTATTGCCATAATTTACAACAATACCGCCGATAAGGGAGCTGTCTGTTTTTTCGTTAAGGATAACCTTCTTTTTGTAAACCGTTTCAAGCTTTTTGATAAGCTTTTCCTTAAGAGCATCCGAAAGGGGCTCGCAGGATGTAACGGTTACCTCGGCTATGCCGCTTGCATCGTACCATTTGTCCTTATAGGCATCGGCAATTTCGGGAAGATAATCCGCACGGTTCTTCTCGGTAATAACGCACAAGAGGTTATACACCATATCGGAAACCCTGCCCTTGAAAATTTTCTCCGTTATGCCGAGCTTCTCGCTTATGCCCACGGTAGGCGCCCTAAGAACCTTCACAAGCCCGGGATTTTCGTTCCAGACCGTTTTCAGTGCTTCAAGCTCCTCAAAAACGGTTTCCGCACAGCTCTGTTCAGCAGCAAGCTCAAAGATAGCTTCGGAATAAACCTTTCCGACTGAATCTGTCATTGTCAAGCCCTGCCTTTCCGAGATTATTTTCCGATATTATCAATAAAGCCATCAATAAGCTTTTCATGGGTCTTAGGGTCGATTTCCTTGGAAACAACCTTTTCGGCAATTGAGAGGGCGATATCGGAAATTTCGTCCTTAATCTGGTTAACGGCACGTTTCCTTTCCTTTTCAATATCGGAATTTGCCTTAGCGACAAGGCTTCTCGCCTCATCCTTAGCCTCCCCGATGATTTCATCGGAACGAACCTGCGCCTTTTTGGTTGCGCTTCTGATAATTTCGGCAGATTCTTCCTTTGCGCCCGAAAGCTTTTCGGTATATTCCGTTTCAAGCTCCTTGGCGTTTTTAAGGGCTTCATCTGCATCCTCATAGGTTTTCTCAACCTCGGTTTTCCGCGATTCAAGCACAGCGTTTACCTTATCGAAAAGGAAATGCTTGACGACAAAGAACAGAAGCAGTGTGTTTATAAGGGTACCTATAATTGATGTAAGATCAATCGAGAAAAATTCAAAATTGGCTGTCATAGGGCCTTTCTGCCTCCCATTCTAAATAATCCTGTTTCAGGGCAATCAGCCGAGATGCTTAAGGAACGGATTTGCGAACAGGAGCATAATGCCTACGAACAGACCGTAAATACCTGTTGTTTCGGCAACAGCGCAGCCAATGAACATTGTAGACGTAACGCTGCTCTTGATTTCAGGCTGGCGGCCTATTGTTTCAATAGTCTTACCGACTGCATAGCCTTCACCGATACCCGGGCCTATACCCGCAATCATTGCAAGGCCTGCACCGATAGCCTGTCCTGCAAGAACAATTGCCTGTGCGTTCAATAAAGCTTCGTTTTCCATAAAATTAACCTCCAAATTTGTTTAAAGTTTGCCAAAGGATCAATCATTCCCGTCCCATCTGAATATAAATCATGGTAAGCATGATAAATACGTAGGACTGAATAGCGCCGGAGAAAAGATCGAAATATACCGATAATACCGCAGGGATACCTATCTGGAATATATTAAAGTAATATGTTTCCGCCTGTATTCCGATGAGATTGTAAATTGCGCTGCTGGCAGAACCGAGAGCCGCATAAAGAATCATTGTTATGCACATTCCGCCCGCAATATTTCCGAACAGACGAAGCGCCATAGACAACGGAGTCGCAACCTCGCTTATAATATTAAGCGGGTTTATAAACTGCTTAAAATAGCCTCCAACGCCATGCGCCTTAATCTTTGATCGGGTTATAAGCACAAATGTCATGACGGCAAGAGTGCCGGTAACGTTTATATCGGCGGTAATGCTTCTGAAACCGAGCATTGATATAAGGCTTCCGAGGAGAATGTAGGCAAAGAGCGCTGCGATATACGGGGCGTAAGCCATAGAATCGCTTCCCATATTGGCTGAAACCATATTATTTACGGTTTTAACTATATATTCTGCGGCGCACTGCCTTTTCGTTGTCGGAACCTTCTGCAAATTACGTGTCAGAACAAGGCATACAACAAAAATAATCAGAATAACGATCCAACCCGTGACAATCGACTCGGAAATGGAAAAAATAATGTCCCCATCCTCGCCGATAAGGCTGAACATTCGCTTTGGACCCTGCACTTCTATATTCATAAATCTTTCCCCTCCTTCCGTTTTTTCACTGCCGCATCAAGGGTATAGCATATCTTGGGATACAGCTGTGGAATCGCTGCCGTTACAACGTTTATATAGGTCGTTTTTACGCTCACCGCAAAAAGCGCACCCATTATGGTGAATCTTATGATGTAGAAAAGAAACATATACCTTTTTGCCGAAGCAGCGCTCCTTTTCTCAACGGCACGTTCGGAAGAATAGCCGAGCAGGATAAAATTCAGCGTCATAACCAGCGTTCCGAGGACAAGCCCCAGCGGAATCTCGATACAAAGCCTATAGAAAGGCAGTGTAATCAAGTAAATAATGCCGTCAAGAATGAGAGCGCGGGGAAAAAGGAAGGAGAGCTCCTTATTAATCATGGGACTAAAACCTTTTATTCGCACTTCAAACCCTCCGAACACAATAAACTATTTTAATATTATAACACATTATTATAAATTTTGCAACAATATTTAGCGAGTTTTTATGTTAAAAACAAACTAAATTTTCAGAAAAGTATTTTTATAATAGTGACAAATAAACAATTTTTGCCCCCGAAGGTGTTTACTCTGACTTTTTAAAAAATTACCACTTGACAAAGGGGATTTTTTTGTTGTATAATAATATAGCCGTTTGGTTGGCGGGGCGTAACTCAGTTTGGTAGAGTGCTTGGTTTGGGACCAAGATGCCGCAGGTTCAAGTCCTGTCGCCCCGACCATTTATTCGGCTTTGGATTAAAGAAAATTGCGAATATTGTGAATATATTATTAATTTTCGAAAAGTGCTTGACAAATTGTTGCCCATGTGATAAAATAAATAACGTCGCTTGATGATGTGTTGCAATGTGCGGCAATCTCATTTGTTGGGCGTTAGATGCTTATTTAAGTGCTTAAAGGAATTTAAGCTGGTGTAGCTCAGTTGGTAGAGCAGCTGATTTGTAATCAGCAGGTCGGGGGTTCAAGTCCGTCCACCAGCTCCAATTTTTTGTTCGCTTTTATGCGGCAAAAATTATGGGGAGGAGTTCCCGAGCGGCCAAAGGGGGCAGACTGTAAATCTGTTGCTTTTAGCTTCGATGGTTCGAATCCATCCTCCTCCACCACCCTTTACCTTGCAGGTTTGCCTGCAAGGTTTTTTTATGCAGCAATATATTTGTCTATGATAAATATATTCCTTCTTTGATGTTAAAATATATAGGCAATAATGTATAATTTTGCGACGCCTGTTTTTTGGCAGCAATTAAAATATTGACAGCTATTTCAGAAAGGGAAGTTTATATGGTAAGAGAAGATTTAAGAAACATAGCAATCATTGCCCACGTTGACCACGGCAAAACCACTCTTGTTGACGAGATGCTCAAGCAGGGCGGCGCTTTCAGAGAAAACCAAGAGGTTGAGGATCGCGTAATGGACTCCAACGACATTGAACGTGAGCGAGGAATTACTATCCTTGCAAAAAACACCTCCGTAATTTATAACGGCGTAAAAATCAATATTATAGACACTCCGGGTCATGCCGATTTCGGCGGAGAGGTTGAGCGTGTGCTTAAAATGGTGGACGGCGTTGTTCTTCTTGTCGATGCCGCCGAGGGCTGTATGCCGCAGACACGCTTCGTTCTTCAAAAAGCGCTTGAGCTTGGACTGAGGATAATCGTTGTTGTAAACAAAATCGACCGTCCCGATGCACGTCTTGACGAAATCGGCGACGAGGTTCTTGAGCTTCTTCTTGACCTTGATGCAAACGACGAACAGCTTGAAAGCCCCGTGCTTTTCTGCTCGGGACGTGCAGGTACGGCTTCACTCAGCCAGTACGAAGCGGGCACTGACCTTGTCCCCCTGTTTGAAACAATTCTCAGCCATATACCCGCCCCTGAGGGCGAACCCGATGAGCCTACGCAGATGCTTATTTCTTCGATAGATTATAATGATTATGTCGGCAGGACAGGCATTGGACGCATTGAGAGGGGTACTCTGCGGGTAAACGAGCAGGTAACAGTCGGCGATTTCCATGGCAACAGAAAGCCTTATAACAGCAAAATCGTTACCATCTATCAGATTGAGGGACTTAACAAGGTTCCCGTACAGGAAGCAAAGGTTGGCGATATTGTCTGGATTTCGGGCATAGAAGATATTACCATTGGCGATACTCTTTGCGATATATCGAAATTTGAACCCGTTCCGTTTGTTAAAATATCCGAGCCCACCGTTGAAATGACTTTCTCCGTAAACGACAGCCCATTTGCGGGCAGGGAGGGTAAATTCGTTACATCAAGGCAGCTTCGCGAACGCCTTTTCAAGGAAATTCTGCGTGATGTTTCACTTCGTGTTTCCGAAACCGAGAACACCGATTCATTTAAGGTTGCAGGCAGAGGTGAAATGCATCTTTCCATTCTTATTGAAAATATGCGCCGTGAGGGTTATGAGCTTTCTGTTTCAACTCCTAAGGTTCTTATGAAGGAAATTGACGGGGTTATATGCGAGCCTATTGAAAGGCTTGTTATTGACGTGCCGGAGGGCTGCGTTGGCGCAGTTATGGAAAAGCTTGGCGGAAGAAAGGCTGAGCTGCAGTCGATGAACCCCGCAGGAAACAGAATGAAAATCGAATTCCTTATTCCGTCAAGAGGACTTTTCGGATATAAATCCGAATTTCTTACCGACACAAAGGGCGAGGGCGTTATGAGCTCCGTTTTCAGCAGCTATGAACCATACAAGGGTGATATTCCGAGAAGAAACACAGGCTCGCTTGTTTGCTTTGAAACGGGAGAAGCTGTTACCTACGGTCTTTACAATGCTCAGGAAAGAGGCACTCTCTTCATCGGTGCGGGCGTTCCCGTTTATGAGGGCATGATTATCGGTCAATCGCCCAAAGCGGAGGATCTTGTTGTAAACGTATGCAAGAAGAAGCACCTCACCAACACTCGTGCAAGCGGCTCGGATGACGCTCTCAGGCTTGTTCCGCCGAGGAATCTTTCCCTTGAGGACAGTCTTGAATTTATTGCCGATGATGAGCTTCTTGAGATAACGCCAAAGTCGATCCGAATCAGAAAAAGAATTCTCGACAACAGCCTTCGCGCAAAAACAAGGGCAAAGCTCGGACAGTAAAAAAATTATGATAAATATTCAGCCCCTGCGTTCCAAAATAATCGGAACGCAGGGGCTGTTTGTTTTATTCAGCAAATCTCGGCATTACTTAACTGTTGTAATATCCGAACCGAACCAATTTGTTGAGATTTCTCCCAATGTTCCGTCCGCCTTCATTTCGGAAAGGATTTCCTGAACCCTATTGCGGAGGGCGTTATCGTTCTTTCTGAAGCCGATAGCATATTCCTCAGCCTCAAGACCATCCTCAAGGACAACATAATCCTTGCCCGATTCCTTTATTTCGTAATTAGCCACAACGGAATCCATAAATACTGCATCAACAAGGTTCAATTCAAGCTGCTGGAGGCATTCAACATTTGTTGCAAGCGCTGTTTCCTCAACGGCAAGTCCCGAATTTTCGAGGATTTCCTGTGCGGTTGAACCGCTCTGAACAGCAACTATTTTTCCGTCAAGGTCAGCCTGAGAAGCAATCTCGCTTTCGCCCGAAACAACAAATACCATTGCGTTCTCCATATATGGCTCGGAAAGGTTCATAACCTCCTGCCTGGAAGCATTGATGGACATACCGTTCCAAATGCAGTCGATTTTTCCCGCATCAAGATCCTGCTCCTTTGTATCCCAGTCGATTGGCTGCTTAACAAGAGTAACTCCAAGGCGAGCGCAGACCTCCTCCGCAACATCGATATCAAAGCCGACGATTTCATCATTCTCATCAGTATAACCCATCGGCTTAAAGGTTGCATCAAGTCCGAGGATAAACTCTCCCGAATCAAGAACCTTTTGGAGGGAGTCGTCCGCTAAATCGCTGTTTTCGGCAGCTGCTTCATCTGCAGCGGCGGTTGTTGTTTCATCGGATACGGCATCGCTCTCAGCCGAAGAGGAGCAGCCTGCAAGCATTGCGGGAACAAGTGCCATTACCGCAAGCATTTTGATAATTTTGCTTTTCATAAAAAATACTTCCTTTCAAAATTCAGCTTTAACAGCCAAGATTCATAATAGCACACTTTGTTCCCTCTGTAAAGATTATGTAAAAACCTTTGGAGAGTTGCAGTAAATTAATTGCTTCATCTCAAATTTTTTGTTGCTTTTTACCCCTGCAAAATACAAAAAAACGCCCTATGGAAGACTTAAAAATCTCCCATAAGGCGATTTAATTTACAGACTTAACCGAGGGTTACAACAACCTCGTTCACATCCTTGAGCTTTGCTGCAGGGATAAGGTTGCTTTCAAGAGCTTCACCATTGAGAACAACGGACTTAACGCCGCTTTCGACATGGTTCGGGTTATTAAAGGTCATATTAAGCTTCTTTCCTCTGAAGGTCTTTTCCACTGTATAGCTTGCCCAGTCGGATGAAATTGAAGGATCAACAACAAGTCCCTCCGAATTGGGGCGCATACCGAGGATACCCTCAACTGTACCTACCATTACGGTAGAGGCTGTTCCCGTAAGCCAGTGAACGTGAGCGCGTCCCGCAAAAGGACTGTCCTTGCCCTCAACGAACTGACCGTAAACATAAGGCTCAAGGCATCTGTGATCTGCATTGTCATTGTAGGTTGCGGGAGCCGCTTCCTTCCAGTATTTATAAGCACGATTGCCGTGACCGAGGAGGGATTCGGCAAGAATCAGCCAGCCCTGCGGCTGAGAAAAGATACCCGCATTCTCCTTTGTGCATTTATTAAAGCACTGCATAAGCGCGCCATCGAAGCCGTGTTCAACATAAGGGGGATACATAACCATTGCGCCATAGGGCGTATTAAGCTCCCTTTCAACGCTGTCCATAGCCTTTTCAGCCTGTTCCTTGGTTGCAAAGCCCGAAATAACGGACCATGACTGGGGATTGAGCCACATATTTGCTTCGGGATCCGTTCTCTGACCGATAACGGTACCATCCTCCTTGTAACCTCTGATCCATCTGTCCTCATTCCAGCAAGCGCTGAGAATTTCATCAAGCTTAGCCTTTACTTCGTCAAGGTACTTAACATATTCAGCATCATTTTTGAGCTCGGCATAGCTTCTGAGAATTTTTACGGCATAAACAAGCTGGAATGCAACGAATGTAGACTCTCCCTTTTTGCCAAGGCGCAGACAGTCGTTCCAGTCAGCGTGAAGACCTGCGGGCATACCATGATTTCCGAGATGGTTCATCGAGAACATAACGGCTCTCTTGAGGTGATCGTAAACAGTACCCTTTTCGCCATCGTTAGCGTAGAAAATTTCTTCATCGAGGAATGCTATATCTCCGCTTTCCGAGATATACTTATAAATTGTTGGGAAAAGCCAAAGAGCGTCATCCGCACGGTATGAGGGGTGACCCGTTTCCTTTGCATACGCTGTATTCTCATCGTTTTCATCGGGGTGGTTTTCATGACCCGCATTATGCGTATACTTAACAAGCGGCAGACCTGCGCCGTTTGTAACCTGAGCGGAAAGCATAAATTCAATCTGCTTCTTAGCCATTTCGGGGGCAAGGTGAATAATACCCTGAATATCCTGAACGGTGTCACGGTATCCGAAGCCGTTTCTTAAACCGCAATACTGGAATGAAGCCGCTCTTGACCAGATAAATGTAATGAAGCAGTTATAAGCGTTCCAAACGTTGACCATATTATTGAAATCGGCATCGGGAGTATTAACCTGGAGATTGCCGAGCTTTGAATGCCAATAATTCTTAAGCTCCTCAACCTCGGCTTCAACAACACCGGACTTTTCATACCTTGCAATAATTTCAGCGGCAACGGCTTCGGGCTTCTGTCCGAGGATATATGTAAGCTCCTTGGTTTCACCCGGTTGGAGAACAATATCGCTTTGCAAAGCGCCGCAGGAATTTGTGTTATAGTTAAGCTGTCCTTTAAGTCCCTCCTCAATGCCCTTGGGGTTAGCGTAGCTTCTGTAAGAGCCTACAAAGGAATCACGGTCGCCGCAGTAAGCGGAAACCTCAGCCTTTGCAACGCCGAGGAAACGCTCATTGTTGGGGTTCTTGAAGATTTCATTCTGCTTTTGAAGGATAAAATTGCCCTTGAAATATGTCCTTGTAATAAAGAGCGTATACTGGAGGTTAACCTGATCCTGCTCATAATTATTATCATTTACAAATTCACAATATCCCGTAACGGAGAGCTTTCTCGGCTTTGTGTCATTGTTTGTAACCTTGGCTGCCCAGACCTCATATGTAGCGTCCTTGGGAACATAATATGTAACCTCGGACCTAATATTCTTATATTCCGATGTAATAACCGTGTAGGCTGTGCCATGGCGGCATTCGCTCTTATATTCGTCAAGGGGCTTGCAGACAGGAGCCCATGAAGCAGACCAATATTCGCCCGTTTCGCCATCCTTAATGTACACATAACGTCCCGGCTGGTCGACAGCAACCGAGTTAAAGCGATAACGTATAATACGTCCGTTTGCGCCGCTCTTTACAAAGCTGTAGCCGCCTGCGTTATTTGAAATAATTGCGCCGTATTCGGGGGAACCCAAATAATTTGCCCAAGGCGAAGGCGTTGCGGGATTAGTGATGACATATTCCTTTTTATCAAGATCGAAATGTCCGTAGTTCATTGGAACACGCTCCTTTTTAAGCTTTTAATATAATTTGTTGTGATTCAAAGCGGAGCCGCCTGAATCGGAAACATTAATATTCTAACATTTACTGTTATTGATTTCAAGGGGGTAATAAAAAAGTTCACAATTTCAAACGATTAAGATTGCAAATTCTATGCAATAAGCCATAGAAAACGGAGGACAGAGCTTTTCTGCCCTCCGTTTTTACGCAGTTAATCGCCAAAGGAAACTCCAAGCTCCCTCGCTGTGACAACAAGCTGATGCTCGGGTGTAACAAACTTCGTTTTGCCCGCAATATCCTCAAGCTTATTTTCGGTTATTTTGCCGTCAACCATCGCTACAGTATAGCCATACTTATCGTGCTTTATAAGGTTTGCCGCCCTTACGCCGAATTTTGTCGCAAGAACACGGTCGTATGCCGATGGACTTCCTCCCCTGAGCATATGTCCCGGAACGCAGACTCTTGCTTCAATGCCTGTTTCAGCCTGAACCTGGGCCGCAATACGAGATGTTGCGGTAGTAATGCCCGCTTCCTCACGCTTTTTTGCACGCTCCTTTTTCTTCATTTTAGCTTCCTCCGTATCGAAGGCTCCCTCCGCAACGGCAACGATTGAGAAGGTTTTTCCCGCTTTTGTGCGCTTGTTTACCGCTTCGATGATTTTATTTGTACTGTAAGGAATTTCGGGAATAATAATAATATCCGCTCCGCCCGCAATACCCGAGTAAAGGGTAAGCCAGCCGGCCTTATTTCCCATTATTTCAACCATGAGTATACGGCTGTGGGAGGCTGCTGTTGTATGAAGCCTGTCAATAACATCGGTGGCGGTATCAACGGCGGTATGGAAGCCAAAGGTTACATCTGTTCCGAAAATGTCGTTATCAATCGTTTTCGGCAGACCGATTACGTTAAGCCCCTCATTTGAAAGAAGATTAGCGGTTTTATGCGTGCCGTTGCCTCCCAGGGTAAGAAGGCAATCGAGCTTCTGCTTTTTGTAGGTGTCCTTCATTGCTTTGACCTTATCGACATTATCCTCGCCGATAACTGACATCATCTTGAACGGCTGGCGCTTTGTGCCGAGGATTGTTCCGCCTTGTGTAAGAATGCCTGAAAATTCGGAGGGCTTCATGTCCCTTGCGATGTTATTGATAAGTCCGTAATAGCCGTTCTGGATTCCCACTATTTCGACATTATCCTCGCCCATTTCCTCAAAACAAGCCTTTGCGACTCCGCGGATTGTGGCGTTAAGGCCCGGGCAGTCGCCGCCGCTGGTGAGTATTCCTATTCTTTTTTTTGCCATAATAAATTCCTCCAGACTTTTTTCTTAAACAAAAGGGTATGACTGTTAAAAGATCATACCCTTAAATTTTTTATTGAGCAATTTCGGCTGTGATAAGCGCCGAGGAGCTTTCCTGCATCTTTTTCTTCATGAATTTTTCAAATTCCGGAGCGGGCATAGGCTTTCCGAAGAAATATCCTTGAGCAAGGTCGCAGCCCGATTCCTTGAGAATATCAACCTGGCCGGGGGTTTCGATTCCTTCGGCAATGGTTTCAATCTTCTTGGATTTTGCGATTCTTATAACAGCGGAAACAATCTCCCTTGAAATTTCATCCTCTTCAAGGTACATTACAAATGAACGATCCAGCTTCAGCAGCGTAATCGGAAGAATCTGAATGTAGCTCAGCGAGGAATAACCCGTTCCGAAGTCATCCATGGAAAGCTTTACGCCGAGGGACTTGATTTCCTCCATCTGGTGAACGGCGTGATCAATATCCTTGAGCGCAAGGGATTCCGTAAGCTCAACATCGAGGTACTGGGCGTCAAGGCCCGACCTATCGAGCGCGGCTTTAATGGATTCGGTAACATTCGTTTGATAAAAATCCACCGCAGTAAGGTTAATTGAAACCGTAATGGGAGGATAGCCCATTATTTGCCACTCTTTATTTTGGCGGCAAGCCTCATCAAGAACAAATTCGCTTATTTTTGTAATCAGCATTGAGCTTTCGGCAACCGGGATAAAGTTACCCGGAGGAACAACCGTGCCATCGGGCTTAATCCAACGAACGAGCGCTTCCATACCCATAAGTGAGCCATCGGTAAGACTGATTTTCGGCTGATAGTAGAGCGCAAGCTCATGGTTTTCAATTGCTGCGGCAAGCTCTTTCTCGACAATATTGTTCTCGATAATCTTATCATGCACTTTAATGTCGTAACGGATGATGCTTCCTCTTGTTTCATCGGACATACTGAGTGAAAACTCCGCGCGGTCAAGAACCTGCGGGAAATCCTCCCCGCCATCGGACATTTTACAATATCCGACAGAGCATGACATTGCTTGATTTGTGAATCTGTCGCCCGAAAGCTTTGAAAGCTTGCTTTGGATATTTGTAATAAACTCAAGCGGGAGGGAATCATCCCCGTTATCCCTTATAATTGCGGCAAAGTTATCTCCGCCGATTCTTGCGCCGATTCCGCCTGCGGGAATTTCCGCAACAAGTATCTTTGCAAACTCGCTGAGAAGCTTATTTCCGTTAAGGTAGCCGCAGGTATCGTTTATTATGTGGAAATCATCGATATCGAACACGGCAACCCAGTAATCCTCGCCGTTATCGGGCGCCTCCTTTGAGGAAAGATAATTCTCCTGACCTATCATCATGAACTTATTTCTGTTATAAATTTGTGTAACATCATCGATATAAGCCATTCTTTCAATAAGGCTGTCCTTCTCCTTGTCGGAGGTTATATCGATAACCGCCCCGCCGATTCTTGCATCAAGGATGCTTTCCGCAGGAGTGATTTTGTAGCGATACTGATAGCAGCGGTAGGGATCGTCGTTTCCCGAATGCATATGGAACTCAACCGTCCTCATTTCATCGGTATCAGCCATTCCCACATCTGTCATAAGGTACTGAATTTTCTCAATAGTGGGAACATCCTCGGGCTTAATATGCCTAAGAAGCTCATTAAGGACCACGCTTTCCTTTTTAATGCCCATCATTTTTCTAAGCTGCTCGGAAACGTAGTATTTATATGTGCCGGGTTCTTTAAGGAGAAGCCCGATTCCCGAATATCCCATCGCCATCGAAAGTCTTGCTTCGGAAGCGGCAAGCTGTTCGGAATAACCGACAAGTTCTTCCCTCATTCTGTTCTTTTCGGAAACGTCAACACCGATGGACATCATAACGTATTTCGTTCTGTCCTTACGCTTATCCACAAACATAAGTGAGGTGCTCCACACAACGGAGAGCTTTGAACCGTTCTTCGCCGTAACGGTGAATTCCTCATCCCGATTATTAATAATCGCCTGAAGGCTTGGCGCAAAGGCATCGGGCGGGAGCAGCTTTTGAATGTTTCTTGCATTATCCTGGAGATCCGCCGCAGTATAGCCCGTTGAAGCCGTGACGACATCATTTACCTCAACGTAATGGAAATTATCCTCCCAAATAATTACCATGGAATTGATGTTATGCATAATGGAGGAAAGGTATTTCTTCCCTTTCGCAACGTGCCTCTGTTCATGGTGCCTCATAGCAAGCACAAGAACCGCAGCGGAGATTACAGCGCAGACAAGATAGATGCCCAGAACAACAGCCAGGTAGTCCGGAATGCGGAATGCAACATTAAGAGCAATCAGCGCAGAGCCTATATAGGCGACAGCTATTGTTAAAGCCGGGGATTTTTTTCGCATCCTATCTTACCTTCCTTTCAGTATTTTTTCATATATCTCACATAGTCACACTTGTACCATATTACAATAATATTATAATATCGAAAAGCGTTTTTGTCAATAATTATCATAACAAAAGCCGAAAAATATTCTGTTTTTTCACAATACCGTCACATTTTAATGGTAAAATTAAATTAAAGTTCAAATTCATCAAAGGAGATGTGCCTATGCCGAGAATATTAATTGTTGACGATGAAAAGATGATCCGCAACGTTGTTAAAGAGTATGCGGAGTTCGAGGGTTATGAAACCGTGGAAGCCGAGGACGGAATGGAAGCTGTTGAAATCTGCCGCAAGGAGGATTTCGATATAATCGTAATGGATATAATGATGCCCCGCCTTGACGGTTATTCCGCCATAAAGGAAATTCGCAAAACAAAGCAGATTCCCGTTATAATGCTCTCCGCAAGGGGCGAGGAATACGACAAGCTCTTCGGCTTTGAAATCGGCGTTGACGACTATGTGGTAAAGCCATTCTCCCCGAAGGAGCTTCTTGCGAGAATAAAAGCCGTAATAAAGCGTTATTCCGCCAAGGAGCAGCATATGGACATCATCCGTTACGAAGGTCTTGAAATCAACGTTACAGGACGTGAGGTGACCGTTGACGGAAACCCCGTTTCCCTCACTCCGAAGGAATATGATTTGCTCTTTTATCTTGTTAAGAACAAGGGAATTGCCCTTTCCCGAGAAAAGCTTCTTGAAGAGGTATGGGGATATGATTTTTACGGCGACGACAGAACCGTTGACACGCACATAAAAATGCTGCGAAATTCCATAGGAGAATATCGGAAATTCATAAAAACCCTGAGAGGAATGGGATATAAATTTGAAACCGCATAAGATACGAAATCTGCGCAACACGGTATGGATGTACTTCGTTATTTTTATTTCGAGCATCCTTATCCTTGTATGGTTTACCTTTGTCGTTTCACTTGAATCAAATTACAAAAGCTCCAAAACAAGGAATATCATAAGCATCGCATCATACATTCTCAACGGCTGGAACGATGACGATTTCACTTCGGACAAGCTGGATGAAATCGCTTATAACAACGATATGTGTATTCTTATACAAAATGAAACGGGGTATACTATATATTCTTATGATATGATGGCGAACAACTGCCTTATTCATGGCGTTTCGGGGTTAAATCTGTTCCGATACAGGGCTGAAGCTCTTGCCAGCAGCACGGGCTATTATTATGCCGAGCTTCAAAATCCCCGATTTAATAATGACACCCTGCTGTTTGTAATGGTAATCGGCTCAAGGGACGACCCGGAGGGCTTCATTTACCTAAACACATCCCTTGTCCCCATAAAATCAACCTCCGATATTATTAAAAATCAGGTTCTCAGAATAGGCATAATCCTGTTTGTTTTGGGTCTTGTTATAGCATATTTTCTTGCAAGGCTTATCGAAGCCCCGATTGTAAGGATAACCCGTTCCGCCAAAAAGCTTGGACAGGGTGATTTTAACGTAACCTTTGACGGTAGAGGCTACACCGAAACCGAGGTTCTTGCCGACACGCTTAATTACGCCGCCTCGGAAATTTCAAAGGTAGATACCCTCCGCCGTGACCTTATTGCAAATATTTCGCACGACCTCAGAACGCCGCTTACAATGGTAAAGGCATATGCGGAAATGATAAGGGACCTTTCGGGGGACAATCCCGAGAAGCGTGCGGAGCATATAAACATTATAATCGAGGAAAGCGACCGACTCGCTACCCTTGTAAACGATATTCTTGACCTTTCAAAGCTTGAAAGCGGAAACGCCGAAATAACAATCACCGAATTTTGCATAACGGACATTATAAACGAAATTATTGTGCGCTACAAGCTCTTTTCGGAGCAAAAGGGCTATACCTTTATCGTAACGGCGGAAATTCCTTTCATGGTTCAGGCCGATGTCGTGAAAATTCAGCAGGTTCTCTATAATCTTATAAACAACGCAATAAATTACACAGGCGAGGACAAAACGGTTTACATTACACAAATCATCAAGGACAAGGAAACCGTCCGCATCGAAATCACCGACACGGGCGAGGGCATCGACCCCGAGCTTCTACCGCTCATCTTTGACCGCTATTATCGTGCGGAAAAGAGCAAAAGAGAGGTCATCGGAACGGGTCTTGGTCTTTCCATTGTAAAGCAAATTCTTAAGCAGCACAACTGCCAGTTCGGCGTTCGTTCGGAAAAGGGCATCGGAAGCACCTTCTGGTTTGAAATGAAGGGCTACACCGCAGACGAAAACGCAGAAATTTAAGAAACTTGTACTATAAGCGGACAAATGTGCATATCCTTTATTAAAATCACTCCAAAGGAGATGTACTTTTATGGGAAGAACCTCAAAATCGGGAAAGGGCGGAAAAGCTCTGCTGTTCCTTATTCTTGCCGCAGTCGTTGTTTTTGCATTCTTTGCTATTACAAAGGCAAAGCAAGCCGCTGACGATGATGTTAAATTTTCAATGGGCACGAACGCTGAGCGTGTCGATTTCCTTAACAGGCAGGGATGGATAGTTAAACCCGACCCGATTTCAAGAGAGGATGTCGTTATCCCGTCCGAATTCAACGATATGTACAAGGAATATGCCGAGCTTCAGCTTTCGCAGGGCTTCAACCTTGAAAATTACAAGGGAAAAGAGGCGGAGCTTATTACATACCTTGTGCTGAATTATCCGGGATACACCGACGGCGTTATGGCAAATATGCTTATCTGCGACAACAGGCTTATAGGCGGAGAGGTTTTCCTTGATGAGGAGAACGGCTTCACAGAACCGCTTATCACCAAAAACACCTCAACCTTCCTTAACGAAGGAGCGGAAACCGCTTCGGAAATTGTCGCCGAAACAACCGCCGCCGAAGCTGACGGCGAATAAAAAAACGGAGAAGTTAAAATGAGAAGAACCGACAGAGAAATCACTGACCCAAACGAAATTTACAGGATTATATGCAAATGCGAAAGCTGCACCCTTGCCCTTTTTGACACAGATTATCCTTATGCAGTACCACTCAGCTTCGGCGCAGACTTTGACGGAGAGCGCTTCACGCTCTATTTCCACAGTGCGCCCGAGGGCAAAAAGTCGGAGCTTATGAGGAGGAATCCCCATGCGGCATTTTCCATGGACTGCTCGCACGAGATTGTTACGAACGACAAAGCCTGCAAATCCTACATGGATTTCGAGAGCGTGTGCGGAAGAGGTATAATAACAATTCTCAACGAAAGGGACAAGGCGGCTGCGCTTAACATTCTTATGAAGCATTACACAGGGAAAAGCGAGCATAATTTTGATGAAGCGGCAATAAAACGCACAACCGTTATAAGGCTTGATGTAACGGAAATAAGCGGAAAAAGACATAAAATTATGCAATAAAATCCCGAAAATTTCCGCCTTGGTTGTGCATATCGCTCTGAGCAAATGCCAATTTTGGCATAAATAATGTGCATTATGTCAAAACTGCAAAAAAGTTTGAAAAAAGGCTTGACTTTTTTCCCGCAATGGTGTATTATAATTAAGTCGCTGATGAACAGGGCTTGTGGCTCTGCGATATACGGCGAGTTAAAGTTGAACGGGAGCATAGCTCAGCTGGGAGAGCATCTGCCTTACAAGCAGAGGGTCATAGGTT
>JAJQIG010000056.1 GCA_021199335.1 Oscillospiraceae bacterium
TATGAAAAAGGTTTCCTGCTCCGAAATGGGAGATATTATTGCAGCAAATATATAAATAAAATAGTAAAAATGCCGTCTGAGTATAAAACTCAAACGGCATTTTTGCGAATAACCAATTTTTTAGGTAGGACTATGAAAATAAAACGTATATTTTCAAGCGTTTTATCTGCGGCAGTCTGACATTCCATGTTATCGGGATGTTGGGAGTCACCGAGAATACTGTCACTAACCTTTTTCATAAAACAGAAATAAGATTTCCCGTGCGGAAACAATCCTCGCGTCGTGACAGCTCCGCCAATGCATCCATATTTTCGCTGCTGTACTCTATCTCCTTTGAAAGAATACTGACCTCCTCAATAAAGGATTTCGCAAAGCTGTCTGATTCTACTGCTAACCACACTGCAGCTAAACAGAACAGGACTGACAGCTTTGCCTTGGAAAGAATATCTCCGTCATAAACCGAGCTTAGAAAATGGCGAAATATAAAATA
Source organism: Oscillospiraceae bacterium (assembly GCA_021199335.1). Classification (GTDB taxonomy): domain Bacteria; phylum Bacillota; class Clostridia; order Oscillospirales; family Ruminococcaceae; genus UMGS363. The sequence goes on from JAJQIG010000056.1 coordinate 491, forward strand.
AACCACGGTCTGCTCAATAATAATCGGGTTCTCATCCATCAGCTCAGACGATTTTTCCATAATTTCTTCGGAAATCTTAAGAGAATTTATTTTCTCTGTCCAGGCATCGTTCAGCGGCTCAAGATTTTTGAGAACCCCAATTAAGTCATTTCCGCAATTAACCTTAGGCATTGAGACGGTTATATTTTCCCCGACTGTATTCTCCATGCTGCGCTGAATGCTTTCGGCTTTTACAAGAAGCTCCGTCAAACGCTCCGATATAGGCTTATTTCTGTCCTGCAGAATTTCAAGCAGAGATTTTCTTACAATAAACAGCTCCTTCAAAAAATCCTCATCATAATCAACCTCAATCGAACCCTCGCCGCTTTCGGATTCAACAAGATACATGGGTTCTTCACAGGAAAGCACAAGCCGTGTAGCCTCGATACAGGCAAGCCCGACACCCGTTTCACGGACATTCCCGAAGCAATTATGAAATCGGGGGTGATTATCGCAGATTTCGCAAAGAAATTCTTCACCCTTGTTAATGATAATATCGCAGAGCATATTTTTATTCAAAAACGGACATCTATCCCCCTCACTGAGCTTGAAGCAATACCCTCCGTCCTCCGATTCGGTGATATTTTCACTAAGAATTTTACCGAAATCGTCCGAAAGAGAAAAATATTTTTCACAAGCAGCGCCGTCAATATCTATCTCCCAGCCGATGCAGCAGTTATCGGGGCATTTATCGGCTGTACATTTGAAATTGCCGTAATAATTCGGTGTAAAAACCTTCATTCTTTATCCCCCCTAACCGCCGAAGCCGATTTCTTGAAAATCAGCGTAAAGGCAACCAACAAAATCGGGAAGATTACTGCCGCAAGGAGCCCCGCTTTCAAATTTTCTCCTACCGCTCCCGTCACCATTCCCACAATAGTAGGGCCGCTTGAACATCCTAAATCGCCCGCCAAAGCCAGCAATGCGAACAAAGCTGTTCCGCCCTTTGGGAAGTTCTCCGATGCTATGCTAAACACTCCGGGCCACAAAATGCCCACCGAAAGTCCGCATAATCCGCAGCCCGCAAACGCAAGCCATGGCACAGGTGAAAGAGCCGCAAACAGATATGATACAACGCAAAGCGCTCCGCTTATAATTATGAATTTCAGCAGATTAATTTTTTCGCTGCATTTTGCATAAAAAACTCTTGCGCATCCCATAAGAATTGCAAACAGGCAAGGTCCGAGCAAATCACCAACCGTCTTTGACACGCCAAGTCCCTTTTCCGCAAAGCTTGAAGCCCACTGGCTCATCGCAAGCTCGGATGCCCCCGATGCAAAAATAAGCACGACCAACACCCAAAATAATTTATGTGAGAAAAGGTTTGCTATCGACATTCCACCGCCGTCCTCGGTAAGCTTTGCTATCGGAACACGGGAGAAAAAGAATGCGTTAAAGATGGGGATAATCGTCCATATTGCCGCAAGCGCTCTCCATGAATCCTTACCTAAAGCCGAAAGGAAAAGGGTTGAGATAAGCACAACAGCAACAGAACCCCAACAATAAAATGAATGAAGCATACTCATTACAGAGGATTTGTTATCGGTCGGACACGCTTCAACAATCGGGCTGACAAGAACCTCGGTAAGTCCCCCACCGACCGCATATAAAATCACCGACACAAAAAGCCCCGCATAGGGTGAAGAAAAAGCTTCGGGAAGAATTGCCATTCCCCCTATCCCCGCAGCCGCAAAAATATGCGCCGCAACGATACATTTTCTGTAGCCTATCTTATCTACAACCCCTGTGGAAATAAGGTCAATAATTAACTGAATCACAAAGTTAACCGTAATCAGCAGGGTTATTTTTTCAATCGGAATTCCATATCAATCCTGGAATATCAAAAAAAGCAGCGGCGCAAAATTATTTACAACAGCCTGAGTAACATATCCCAAATAGCTCGCCGCAATCGTATGATTATAATTTAAATTTCCCATAAAATTTCCTTTATAAAATAATATTTCCCCACCCGAAAAATAGGTTCCCGACTTTTTGCCGAGGACCTATCGTTTTTTTAGCTGAACATTGCAATTGACTGTTCAATTTTCTCCATTTTTTCAAGAGCCTTCGCAAGCTTTGCCTTCTCCGCCTCAACCTGCTGTGCGGGCGCCTTTGCAATAAAGCCCTGATTATTAAGCTTACCCTGAGAAAAATCAATGTCCTTTTGAACGGCTTTCTTTTCCTTATTAAGACGAGCAAGCTCCTTTTCCTTATCAACAAGCTGGTCAAGTGGAATAAAAATTCTTGCACTGTCCGTAACAACGGTTACAGCGTTCGGCATATCCGCCTTATCGGAAATTTCAACATCCGATGCGGAAGCAAGTCGTTCAAAGAACAGTCTGCCTTGTTCAAAAATTTCCTTATCCGCAGTTTCTATATGAAGCGCAGCCTTTACTGAGGGCGGAACGTTCATCTCGGAACGGCGGTTGCGGACTGCCTTAATTGCAGCGATTATTTTTTCAAACTTCACTTCATCGGAAGCAAAATCAAGCTTTTCATCATAAACGGGGAAGCTCGAAAGCATAATAGCTCCCTCACCCTCGCAAAGAACCTGCCAAATTTCCTCCGTAATATATGGCATAAACGGATGCAGGAGCTTAAGCATACCCTTCATTACCCACACAAGAACCTCCTGTGCGGTTTCTGCGGTTTCGCCCCCTGCCTGAATTCTCGGCTTTGTAAGCTCAATATACCAGTCGCAGTAAACATCCCAAATGAAGTCATAGAGCTTTGATACCGCAACGCCAAGCTCAAAGCTTTCAAGGCTGCGGTTGACTTCCTTTGCAAGCGTATTGAACTTGCTTACAACCCACTTGTCCTCAACATTGAGATTTTCGGGAAGTCCCTCCGACTTAAAATCATCGGGAAGATTCATCATAATAAAACGCGATGCGTTCCAAAGCTTATTCGCAAAATTACGTGAAGCCTTTACCTTCTCCTCCATATAACGCATATCATTTCCCGGAGCGTTGCCCGTTGCGAGCATAAAGCGCAGGGCATCTGCGCCGTACTTATCAATCTCTTCGAGCGGGTCGATGCCGTTTCCGAGCGATTTGGACATCTTCCTGCCCTGAGAATCACGCACAAGTCCGTGGATAAGAACCGTGTTAAACGGAGCTTTTCCCGTGTACTCTATTCCCGAGAACATCATTCTCATAACCCAGAAAGGAATAATATCATAACCGGTTACAAGCGTGTCGGTTGGATAGAAATAATCGAAATCCTCCGTCTTGTCGGGCCAGCCAAGTGTTGAGAACGGCCAGAGAGCCGATGAAAACCATGTATCGAGCGTATCGGGGTCCTGACGCATTTCCTTTCCGCACTTGGGGCAGACAGCCTTGTCCTCTTTTGTAACAACCATTTCTCCGCAGTCGTCGCAATAGAATGCAGGTATCTGGTGACCCCACCAAATCTGCCTTGAAATGCACCAATCTCGGATATTTTCAAGCCAGTGGAAATAAATCTTTTCAAATCTTTCGGGAACAAACCTTGTTTCGCCATCCTTAACCGCTTTTATTGCAGGCTCGGCAAGGGGCTTCATCTTTACGAACCATTGTGTTGAAACCCTCGGCTCAACCGTTGTTCCGCAGCGGTAGCAGGTTCCTACATTATGGCTGTAATCCTCAACCTTAACAAGAGCGCCCTCGGCATCGAGATCCTCAACAATAGCCTTTCTTGCATCATATCTGTCCATTCCCGCATATTTGGGATAATCATCGATGATCTTCGCATCCTCCGTCATAATGTTTATAACGGGGAGATTGTGGCGTTTTCCTACCTCAAAGTCATTCGGGTCATGCGCGGGAGTGATTTTTACAACACCCGTTCCGAAGTCCATTTCAACGTAGTTATCCGCAACAACGGGGATTTCCCTATGAACCAGGGGAAGAATAACCGTCTTTCCAACAAGGTGCTTGTAACGCTCATCCTCCGGATTTACCGCAACCGCAGTATCGCCGAGCAATGTTTCGGGGCGGGTTGTAGCAAGCTCAAGGTAATCATCGCTGTCCTTAATTTTATATCTGAGATGCCAAAAATGTCCTGCCTGATCCTCATAATTAACCTCCGCATCCGAAAGGGAGGTTTTGCAGTGGGGACACCAGTTTATAATTCTCTCCCCTCTATAAATAAGGCCTTTTTCATAATAATTGACAAAGGCTTCCTTAACCGCCTTTGAGCAGCCCTCATCCATGGTGAAGCGTTCCCTTGACCAATCGCAGGAGCAGCCGAGCTTTTTCAGCTGTTCAACGATTCTTCCGCCGTACTTTTCTTTCCATGCCCATGCACGTTCCATAAAGGCATCTCTGCCAATCTGCTCCTTAGTCAGACCCTCCTCAGCCATAGCCGCAACAATCTTAGCCTCCGTAGCGATTGCCGCATGGTCCGTTCCCGGAAGCCATAATGCGGAATAGCCGCTCATACGCTTCCAACGGATAAGAATATCCTGCAGGGTTTCATCAAGGGCATGACCCATATGAAGCTGACCTGTTATATTCGGGGGAGGAATAACAATAGTATAAGGCTTTTTCTCGGGATCAACATAAGCCTTAAAGCACTCGTTATCCATCCAGTATTTGTATATCTTATCCTCTACCTCATTAGGCTCGTAGAGCTTTGGCAGCTCTTTTTTCATAGCAAATCTTCCTCCGTTTTTTAAAAAATTCAGCAATTTACATTTCATTATAACACAATTGACCGAAATAATCAACTTATTTTGAATATTTTTTACAGCGTTTGATTTTTCTTCCCGAAATAAAGGAAAAATTGGCGATTTATGTGCTTTTTGCACAGTTTCGGGCAAAAACGTCAAGATATATTCTACTTGTATTTTTGCGGAAACAGGAGTAAAATATCTTTGTTACATTTTTATTTTAAGAAGTGGGGTAAATAAATTGAATATCTTTAAAAATTACGGAAAACGGCTCTGCGAAGAGTTTAAAGGCTACAATGCGGGAGGCTTGGGGAAGGATATGCTTGCGGGAGTGACCGTTGCGGCTGTCGCTCTCCCTCTTGCGCTTGCTTTCGGAGTTTCATCGGGGGCATCCGCTGCTGCAGGGCTTATTACAGCAATCATCGCAGGAATTGTTATAGGCTTTCTCTCGGGCGCATCCTACCAAATTTCGGGGCCAACTGGGGCAATGACAGCCATTTTGCTGTCCCTTGTTGCAAAATATCAGCTTCAGGGTGTCTTTATCGCAAGCCTTATGTCGGGAGCTATCCTTCTTATATGCGGACTGCTCAAGCTCGGAAAGATTGTTTCCTATCTCCCTCTGCCTGTTATAACGGGCTTTACATCGGGAATTGCTGTTATAATCGCATTCGGTCAGATAAACAACTTTACGGGACTTACCTGCTCGGGCGATTCCACCATATCGAAAACCATAAGCTATTTCACAACGGAGCAGCATTTCAGCCTTACATCTTTTTTAATAGGTACTGCCGTTATCATATTTATGGCTTTTTATCCGAAGAGGATAAATCAGTATTTTCCATCATCACTCGCCGCAATAATTGTCGCAACCATATGCGAATTTATCTTTAGATTTGACGTTTCCTTGGTCGGAGAAATCCCCAAAACTATCCTTCTCCCCGAAAGACTTGACCTTACATCAATAACAAAGGAGCAGCTTGAAGGGCTTATTGTTCCCGCAATTTCTATTGCTGCACTGGGACTTATCGAAAGCCTTCTTTGCGGCGCTTCCGCAGGAAGAATGAAGGGAGAAAAGCTTGATGCAAATCAGGAGCTTATTGCTCAGGGCATAGGAAATATGGTTATACCGTTTTTCGGAGGAGTTCCCGCAACCGCAGCAATCGCAAGAACCGCAGTCGCCATAAAATCGGGCGGAAAAACCCGACTTACAAGCGTTTTCCACGCCGTTATACTTCTCCTTTCAATGATTATCCTTGGGCCTGTAATTTCAAAAATCCCCCTCGCCGCCCTTGCGGGAGTTCTTATGATGACTGCATGGAGAATGAATGACTTCAGCGTTATAAAAGGAATTTTCAAAAGAAAAATAAAAACCCAGATGGCGCAGTTTATTCTTACGATGGCTGCAACAATTGTATTTGATCTTACAATTGCAATTCTTATCGGCGTTCTTTTCTCCGTTGTAATGTTCATCCTTAAGGTTTCGGATATGCAGATAAGCGTTGCCGAGGTTGACCCCAACAGACTTCCCAACCATCCCGAGCAGCTTAAAGACAAAAAGACAGCTGTTGTTTACATAACAGGTCCGCTTTACTTCGGAACGGCAAATCAGCTTGAAGAAAAGCTCTGCGATATTTCCGATAAGGAAATACTTATCCTTTCAATGAGAGGCGTACCCTTTACCGATGCGAGCGGCGTACAGGCAGTTCAGGAGCTTGTCAGCGAGCTTTCAGAGAAAAATATAACGGTATTTTTTACGGCAATTCAGCCACCTGTTATGGAAATGATCGATAGGTGCGGTCTTACCGCAAATGTTGGCAGCGATAAATTTTTCTGGAGCACCGATAAGGCTCTGGAATATATAATTCAGGAAAATTAACGGCAGCCGATTACCTTTAGGCATTAACCGCACAAAACCATCAATCGGTCTTTGTGCGGTATTGTCTTTCTTATGAAATGTTAATCAAAATTCCTGTTGAAAATTAAAAGAAAAGATGATATAATTTTATTGGATTGCTTAAAAAGAGGTAAAAAAATGAATAAGAAACCACGAAATGCCGAGCTTTCAAAAGGCACACGAATAATAAAAGCTGTCTTTGCCCTGGCTCCGTTTGCAATGATTGCGGTATGCGCAGTGCTCTATTTCACGCTTTTCCGCCATGTCACCGTAAGTCAGCTTTTGATGTATACACCCGAAAATATATGGCTTGCATCCTTAGTTTTAATAGGGATGTTCTCTTTGAAATCCCTGACATTTTTCTTTCCGATGCTTGTTATTATTGCAGCCTGCGGAAGCATTTCCCCAAACATACTAATTGCGCTTCTTATAAACACAATCGGTATTTTTTGCATGATGAACATACCGTATCTGATAGGCCGCTTTGCCCAAAAGGACTTTGTTGACGCATTCGTTTCAAAGCATAAAAAAATGCGATCGGTGCAGAATATAAGGATGAAAAATGAGATATTTTTTGTCTTTTTTTTAAGGGTTATAAACTGCCTTCCGTATGATGTTGTAAGTATGTTTCTCGGCTCCGTCGGAACAAGCTGGAAAACCTATATCGCAGGCTCTATGCTCGGAACGCTGCCCGGAACAATTCTTTCAACGGTAATGGGGCTTTACCTTGACGACCCCACATCAAAGGGGTTTGTTATTTCGCTCTCTCTGAATATTGCAGTTTCGGTTATCTCGGGCGCAGCATATCTTATTTATCTCCACAAGCACAAATCCGATAATGTATCGAAAGGAAACAATTCTTAATGATAAAACTTATTGCATCCGATATGGACGGCACTCTCCTGAACGATGAAAAAGAGCTTCCCCCCGACTTCTTTCTTATTCTTGACAGGCTTTGCAGTGAAAATATACACTTTGTTATCGCAAGCGGGCGCTCCTTTTCTTCGCTTAAAATAAACTTTGAAGGCCATCTTGACAAGCTTGATTTTATCTGCGATAACGGCGCATATGTTGTTGTAAACGGCGAGCTTGTCAGCATGAGTATTCTCGATAAAAGCTCGCTCAGGGAAATGCTTGAGGTCTGCCGCTCACTAAAGGAAACAACGCCCGTCCTTTGCGGTGTTCACGGAACATATTTTGAACGGACAAGCGATGAATTTTTCAACGAGGTAAGCCGTTTTTATCTCAATTACACCTGCGTGGATGATATAAGAACCGTTGATGATGATATTTTCAAGGTTGCGGTCTGCGATACGCTTAATCCGCAGAATAATTCCTATCCCGTTATATCGGGCAAATTCGGTGAAAGCTTCACCGTCGCAGTAACAGGTCCAAAATGGATAGACATAATGAACCGAGGAATAAACAAGGGCGCGGCGCTTAAGAGCATTCAGTGCGAGCTTAACATTCCAAGGTCCGAAACCATGACATTTGGGGATTATTTCAACGATACTGAGCTTCTCCTCGCCGCCGATTACGGATTTGTTATGGAAAACGCACACCCCGATATGTTCTCCTTCGGTAAATATCGCGCAAAAAGCAACAATGACTTCGGAGTAACAAAAGCAATCAGGGAATACGTTCTTAACGAAAAAGCAAAGGACTGATTACCGAAATGAATGAACGCTTACCATATCTTCGTGAAAAAACAGCGCTTTTAACAACATCCCCCGGGGTTTATCGAATGAGGGACAAATCGGGACATATCATTTACATCGGAAAAGCAAAGAACCTTCGTAACCGTGTTACAAGCTATTTCTGCAAGTCCCCCGACCATACTCCAAAGGTTGCGAAAATGGTTTCCAATGTTTATGACTATGACTTTATTGTAACCGATTCGGAGTATGAAGCGCTTGTTCTCGAATGCTCCCTTATAAAACAGCACAAGCCCAAATACAACATACTTCTTAAAGACGATAAAGGATACAGCTATATCAAAATTTCCGACGAGCCTTTCCCGAGAATTACCTCCGAGCTTCAAAAGAGCGGCACAGGCAAGTTTATCGGCCCTTACACAAGCTCATTTGTCGCAACGCAAACAGTCGCTGAGGTTAACAAGGTTTTTATGCTGCCGACCTGCCGAAAGAATTTTCCCCGTGATTTCGGCAAGGGCAGACCCTGCCTGAATTATCACATAAAGCAGTGCATGGGCGTATGCAGTGGGAAAATTCCGCAGGACGAATATGCGCAGATTATCTCCCAAGCGGAGAATTACATCAAAAGCGGTTCGGAGGAATCCACAATCCAACTTACGGAGAAAATGAACGAGGCGGCGGAAAACCTCGATTTTGAACGCGCCGCAAGGCTTCGTGACAGAATTTCCGCAATAAAACACGCCGCAGACAAGCAGAAAATTATTGCCGAGGACATGAAGGACACCGACGTTATTGCAACGGCGCAGAACGGAAACGAGGTCTGCATAGCTATACTTATGTACCGCGGCGGAAGGCTTTATGACAGAAGCGAAACCTCTGCGGGGGAGATTGACGATGCAGGCTCGATGATAGAAGAATTTATGGAGCTTCATTATTCTTCACCCGAAAAAATCCCGAGGGAAATTATTACCGAGGAGGAAATTCCCGATGCGGAAATGATGACACGTATGCTGCGTGAAAAATGCGGCCATGCGGTTGATATATTCTCGAGGAAGCGCGGCAGGGGCTTGCAGCTTATTACCATGGCGAAGGAAAATGCGAGCGAATCCCTTGCAATCAAGGTAGGCAGGACGGGACGTGAAATTGTTGCGCTTGAGGAGCTTGCAAAGCTTCTCGGCTTAAAAGAACCTCCGCTTTATATTGAAGCATATGATATTTCCAACCTTGCAAGCAGCTCTATGGTCGCAGGTATGGTAGTCTTTGAGAACGGCAGACCGAATAAAAAGGCATACAAACGTTTTTCAATCAAAGAGGTTGCAATTCAGAACGACTACGCTTCAATGCATGAGGTGCTGAAACGCCGTTTTACGCATTACAGGGACGACAGCGAGACGGACGAGGGTTTCCGCCGCCTTCCCGATTTAATACTTCTTGACGGCGGAAAGGGACAGGTCGGCGCAGTTGAGCCTATACTTCGTGAAATGGGGATAAACGTTCCGCTTTTCGGCATGGTTAAGGACAATAACCACCGCACAAGGGCAATAGCCACGGGCGGCGGTGAAATCGCTATAAATGAGAACAGGGCGGCATTTATGCTTGTTACAAGAATTCAGGATGAGGTTCACCGATATTCTATAACCTACCAAAGAAACCGTCACCGCAAGCAGTCGTTTGCGCTTGAAATAACCAAAATTAAGGGCATAGGTGAGAAGAAAGCCGCAAGGATTTTTGGCGCATTCAAAACAAAGGGCGAGCTTAAAAAGGCTACCCCCGAGGATATAGCAAAGGCTGCGGGAATAAACATAGATTTAGCCCGCAAGGTGTATGAATTTGTCCAAAATGAAATCATATGATACAAAAAAATTGCAATTACCTTGTGCATAATCGCTTTTTTTCCAAAAACCATTGACAAAAAAAGAAAACAGTTGTACAATATATACAGATTATACATTTTATAGCATTGGAGTGGGTGTATGAAAAATTTACCTATCAAATTGAAGCTTATAATCAGCTTTACAATCGTTGACATCCTCATGGCGCTTACAATTGTTTATGCGTGCCTTAACATTGATGATATTATTTCACGGTACAGTGACTTTATTAACGGAACCAATGAGGCAACATATGCTGCGGCATCGATGAATACGGCTATCGAAGCCGCCGAAAAGAATATGCTTTCAGCCGTTATTGCCGATGATTCCTCCGAAGCGGAAGAGTTTATCACTGCGGCGCAGGAACAGCTTTCCGTTATGCAGGAAAATTATACCCTTATTGAAGAAACATATACAGGCGATTCGGTCTTTCTCGAAAACCTATACAGCTCGATGATTGACAGCGCATTTATAAAGGAAGATATTTTCAGCAGCATAAGAAGCGGCAACAGCGAACAGGCGAAGAATATATTCTATTCACAATATCAGCCGCTTATTACGGGAATTTCCTCCAATATAGACATTCTTTGCGAGGAAATGCGCACTGACTCCGATGAGGAGCTTAACTCACTCCCTGAATTTGAGGCGGTAAGCATTATAATTATGATAGTTCTGTTCCTCGTTTGCGTTGCAGTTAGCATTTCAGAGTTTGTTTACCTCAGAAAAATTATCGTTATTCCCGTCAAAATGGTTGAAAAAGCCGCACGTCAGCTTTCAAGGGGCGACTTTACCGCCGATGTACAATGGAACAGCAGGGACGAGCTTGGTCAGCTTGCGGAATCGGTAACAACAATGGTTTGGGAAACCAACAGCATTATAAGCGACACTGTAAAATGCCTTGGAGAAATTGCGGACGGCAACCTCTGCGTTGAACCCGGCGCTAATTACATAGGAAAATATGATGAGATTCTTGCCGCATTTACAAAGATGGAAGAAAATCTCACAAACGTTATGTCGCAAATCAACAACGCATCCGAGCTTGTTTCCGAAGAAGCGGAGCAGGTTTCTTCAAGCGCTCAGGTTCTTGCGCAGGGCGCAACCGAACAGGCAGGTTCAATCGAACAGCTTGCGGCATCCATTGTATCGATGACGGAGCGAATTAACGATGACGCTAAGCTATCGCAGAAGGTTAAGGAAAACTTCGATGCTGCGGGCGAGAAAATGGAAAAGAGCAGCAGGCAGATGCAGGAAATGGTTGCTTCAATGGAGGAAATCAGCCGCAGCTCAAACGAAATCGAAAATATTATCAAAACAATCGAGGACATTGCGTTCCAGACCAATATTTTGGCGCTCAATGCGGCGGTTGAAGCCGCAAGAGCGGGCGATGCGGGAAAAGGCTTTGCCGTTGTTGCCGATGAGGTTCGTAACCTTGCTTCAAAGTCTGCCGAGGCATCGAGCGACACGGCGGCTCTCATAGAAAAATCCATTGCAGCCGTTAATTCGGGCACAAAGATTGCTAACGCTACTTCAAAATACCTTAACGAAGCGGTTGAAAGCACAAGAATTGTCGCAGATTCAATTAATCAGATTTCCGAATCGGGTAAGGAGCAGCAGGCAGCAATCGAGCAGATTAACGCAGGAGTTGAGCAGATTTCATCCGTTGTTCAGACCAATACAGCAACATCGGAGGAAACAGCCGCTTCAAGTCAGCAGCTTTCAAGCCAGTCCGAGAAGCTCAAGGAGCTTGTCAGCCATTTCAAATATAACGGCGACGGTTCAAGCAGCGGTACTACAGACTATACAACAGCATATGAACCCACGGATTATGAACCCACTGAATATGTGCCAACAGAATTTGAACCTGCGGAGGATTTCACTCTGAATGACGATTCAGCGGAGGATAATACCTCGGACTTTTACTCGATGGAATTTCATCCAACGGAATGATGAACACGATTTTATCGGCGAAAAACTTTAATTGACATCAAACTTGCGGTAGGGACTTAATTTTCCCCACCGCAGTTTTTTTCGATGAATTTAGAAAAGGAAGTGTACTCTTGACACAGGAAAAAATTGATAGAATTAACGCACTTGCACGAAAATCCCGCACGCCTGTCGGACTTACAGCGGAGGAAAAAGCCGAACAAACCCTGCTTCGGAATGAATTTCGCTCGGCTATAAAGGCAAATCTTACCTCTCAGCTTGACAATATTGAATTTGTTGACGCTCCGAAGGAGGGTGAAAGCGATGCTCGAAAATAAACTTGACATGGACATTTCCTCCCTCCCGACACCATGCTATATCGTAGATGAACGGCTTCTGCGGAAAAACCTTGATATATTGCGTGGGGTTCAGCAGAGAACGGGCTGCAAAATCCTACTTGCGCAAAAGGCTTTTTCGATGTACAGCACCTACCCAATCATACGGGAGTACCTTGCAGGGACAACCGCAAGCGGGCTATACGAAGCTAGGCTTGGTTTCGAGGAGATGGGCGGCGAGGTTCACATCTTTAATCCGGCATATAGACAGGATGAATTCAGCGATATTGTCAGGATATGCGACCACATTATTTTCAACAGCATTAACCAGTTTAACAAATTTCACTCTGCCATAAAGGCAAGCGGTCGGAATATTGGCGCAGGGATACGAATTAACCCCGAATATTCGGAGTTTGACAAGGATATATATAACCCCTGCGCACCGTTTTCACGGCTCGGCACAACGCTTGATAAGCTCCCGAAGCAACTGCCCGAGGGCGTTTCGGGACTTCACTTCCATACAATGTGCGAACAGGGCGCAGATGTACTTGCACGAACCGTTAGGGTGGTGGAGGAAAAATTCGGCGATTATTTTGGGCAGATAAAATGGCTCAATTTCGGCGGCGGACATCACATAACCCGTGAGGATTACGACATTGAGCTTCTTATTGACACAATACAGCATATACAAAACAAATACGGGCTTGAGGTTTACCTTGAACCCGGCGAGGCTGTCGCACTAAATGCGGGATTCCTTGTAAGCGAGGTGCTGGATATTGCGGAAAACGGCATGAATATAGCTATCCTTGATGCATCGGCGGCTTGCCATATGCCCGATGTGCTTGAAATGCCGTATCGTCCACACATTTTTGGCTCGGGAAAGGCGGGCGAAAAGGCTTTTACATATCGCCTTGGCGGACCTACCTGCCTTGCGGGGGATATAATCGGCGATTATTCCTTTGATAAGCCGTTAGAGGTTGGCGACAGGCTTGTTTTCGGGGATATGGCTATATATTCTATGGTAAAAAATAACACATTCAACGGTATTGCCCTCCCCTCGATTCTTTTCCGCACAAAGGACGGCGAAAACAAGGTCATTCGTAGGTTTGGTTATGATGATTTTAAATCAAGGCTCTAATTTGAGCGGAGAATGGATAAAAACGCCCTATGCCTTTTGGCAAGGGCGTTTTTTTTCCTACCCGGTACCCGATGGGCAAGATTTTTGTTTTTTTAGTTTTTTTAAATATACATAAAAAAATCCCCTGCGGAAATTCCGCAGGGGTCGAAATTATATGACTGTTGTTAATTATTCAATAACAACGAGGAGGTAGGTACCGCCATTCTTGAGCTTGAATGATACACGTCCGTCAGAACCAACAGTGCCTGTTGCTTCACGAGTAAGTTTACCTGCGCTTGTAAGACGGTATGCCTTAACTGTGTCGCCTGCACGCTTGGTGGACATCTTAACGGTTGCGGTTACTGTGCCGCCGAGAGAACCGTCTTCGCCAACCTGAATCTGAGCTGTGCTTACTGTGCCCGAGTTAACCTTCTTAGCAGCAGCAACGAGCGAGCTCTTTATTGTCTTAACATTGTATGTGATGCCAACGTTGAGAGCGGAGGATGTATCAACATCGCCCGGAGCAATTGTAACTCTTGAGCCGTTGTCGTTGTAGATTTTAAGGGTAATATTGTTGCTCTTAGCTGCAGCAAGAACGGATGCAGGGATTGTGTATGTTTCGTTCATGTCGATTGAAACAGTTGTGTTGCTTCTTGCGTTGATGTAAGAAGTAATCTTTGTCCAGCCGCTTCTCTTGGTTGAGCCGTAGATTGTGGGCGCGCCCTCTTCAGTGGTTGAGCTTGAGGATGAGGTTGTTCCCATGAGGTAGTAGTAGTAGTAAGGATCATCCGTAGATGAGGTTGTGCTCTTGGATACGCTGTAGGAATATGAACCTGCACTGCTGCTTGTGGTGTAGTAGTTACCTGTTGAAGCAGAGAAGTAAAGGGTATCATAGGAGCTTACGCTTGAATAGTTGGATGTCTTGGTAGTGCCTGTGTAGCCGCCGCCGTAGGTTGAAGCGGCAGTTGAGGATGTGTACCAGTAACCGTTGCTTCCGAGGTAGGATGTTGTGCTTGCGGTTCTGTATGTTGAAGATGTAGGATACCAAGAGGTTGAGGTGCTGTCTGTAATAGCGTAGTAATGCGAGCCTGCAGCAGCAGCCAATGTGCTTGTTGTGTAATAATAGCCCGTATCAGCGGAGTAATAAACATAACCCGATGATGAATCATAGTTTGAGGATTTGTATGTGCCGGAATAGCCGTTGCCGTATGTTGCGGCAGCAGTTGAGGATGTATACCAATATCCGTTGTTGCCCAAATAAGATACAGTGCTTGCTGTTCTATATGTGGAGGATGAAGGATAATATGTATTGTATGTTGTGGTTGTGGAGGTTGTTGATGATGAAGAGGAAGATGAGGATGTAACAACCGTGTAGTCAGTTCCTTCAATATCAACCACGCCTGTTTCGGCATCTATGCCCAATGTAGCAACAAGATCTGCAATACTGCTAAGCGACAAAGTTGATAAGCTTGAAGTTAATGTGTATACTTTCTTCTCAAATGCAAGATCAGAATCATCAAGTGTGGTATAACTACTGAAAGTTAAGGATCCTTCAATGTCTTCAGTACCCTTTGTGTGATAGTAAACAGTTGTTGATTTTCCTTCAGCACCTGTCTCACAATAGGATGTGAACGTAACATTAGGAATACTTGCTGCGTCACTCGAATACTTGCTCATAGCCGCATAGTTATTATAGTCATAAACCGCTTGCACATAGCTATTGTACGTCTTAACATAATTAGCCAAAGCGGTTGACCATGTGCTGTATGCATTCGTACCGCCGGACAAATAAACGGTATCTGCCGTTGAAAAAGCTGCCAAACCAGCTGAAGTAGCAGTAGAATCATAGCCATAAGTATTCTGATATGTTGCTACGCTCTTGAGCTCATTGATTACAACGTTTGCCTGAGCGGTTGTTGCATAATAAACGCCTTGAGCATCTGATGCAGTGGAACCAGTTTTTCCGGAAATAGAATCGTACTCTGTGACATTGCTATCGTGAGCGCCATATGCAAGTCCACTGTCAGCAATAGTAGAAGTGGAATCTGTGTAAGACTTTCCACTAGCGTTTATCGCAATTGTTCCTTTCGTTGAATTCGTTATCGTCTGTACTGCAGTATAATGGGTAGTCTTGTAACCAAGGAACCACTTTGCAACAACAAGAGAACCCGATACGGTATTAGCGGTGCTAAGGTTATCAGTGCTTGTTGTAAGATCCGCACTTGCAAGTATAGCCATAGAAGAAACAGCCGTCATACCTGCAAGAGAAACAGCAGCTATTCTGCCGAGTGTTCTTTTTTTGCTCATATTAATTATCTCCTTTTCTAAATAACATAATTTAATTTTGCCTAAATTCAAAATTACTGCTTTTTAGCAATAACTGTTCATAACATAGTATAACATATATTTTCAAGTTTGACAATAGTTTTTTTTAACAAAATTCATTACAATTTTATTACACTTTGACAGTATAATACTTAAAAATATTACAATTTGATAAATTTTTTCCGAATTTTACTTCTGCATTTCGATTTTTGCGGTAAAGTCGGATGCGCTCGGGCGAACGTCCCTTGACGCAAGCATATAAACATCGGAGGAGCGGCAGGTAAGCTCCGCCTGCCTTGCAACCTGAGAAACCTTAAACTTATCGAGAAGGTCCTTAATTGAGGTTGAGAACGGAATAAGGAACTTATCCGCTTCATTCTTCGGCGCATCGGGATTTTCGGCGGCAAGCTTGATTCTTTCAGCGGCGGCTTCGGAATTTTCGTTCGCCGCCTTAATAATCTCCGTTCCCCTTTCATTGAACGCAAGGATTCTTCCGAACGCAGGGGGGATTTGGAGGTCAACCTTTTTTATTCCGAGGTACATATTAAGAAGCGCGCGGCGGAATTTCGCCTGGGTATAGCGCCTTGTGTCCGCCATTCGCAGGAATTCCTCAACGGAGTTTGCCGACTTGCCCATTTGAACGATTCTGTTTTCAAGGCCCTGCGCAATATCGGGAACCTCGGAAACGAACTTCGGGGTTGCTGTACGGAGGATATAAAGAAGCTCACGTTCGAGGTTATCGAAATAGGCGAGGTGATCCGCATCGTCATATTCGGCGATTGCCGCCGCCATATCCTCGGGGACGAACGGGCTTATATCATCGCCGTTTTCAATCATTTCACGGAGCTTTGTTCCGCTTGCGTATTTATCGGCGGTTTCCATGCTGTCATGCCCAACGCCTGTTCTTTTTACGGTAAAGGCATCCAAATCGACCTTTAGGACCTTCATTGCCCTAAGATATTCAACGGCGAGGGTATTGTTCGGGCTATCGAAAACCGATGCGATGATAGGGCCATGCTCCGAAGCGACAATCTGCTGAACCGCTTCGGGGTAGGACATACCCTTTTCAAGGAGGGGTTTCAGCTTTTCGGGGGCAGCCGCTGAGAACGAAGCCATAGCCGCATTCTTCAAAAGCTCGATATCGCCGCACTCGCTGCCGAAGGAAATTCCGTCAACGCAGCCGAGCGCCGCAAGCATCATAACCCCCGCTCTCGCGAACATTTCCGCGCTTGCAAGGGAATACGCAACGGGCATTTCTATAACAAGGTCCGCTCCGTTATTAACGGCAATCTGCGCCCTTTTGAATTTATCTATGATAGCGACGTCGCCCCTTTGGACGTAGTTTCCGCTCATAATTGCGACAATATGATCCGCGCCGTGTTTTCTTGTTTCCTCAATCTGATAAATATGCCCGTTATGGAACGGATTATATTCACAAATAATGCCATAGGTTTTCATCGGTATTTTTTCCTCCGTAATTTTTTAACTTTATGCATATCTTTATATAGTATATATTCTTTTTCGCCCAAAAATATGGACAAATGATGTCTTAAATCTAAAGTTATTTCAAATAGTCTTGATTTTTGGCTTATAAAGTAATAATATAGAATTAATGTCCGTTTACTTCTGCGCACCTTTTGCCGATTGCAGTTCCCTTTCGGCAATTTTAGGCAGTTTCGCAAATGCCGTGTACCTATTTTACTTAACCTGTGATTATATTATAGCCATTCTCAGGCAGGCTCGTAAATGCCGTGTACCTCCGTGTGCTTTTGCCGACTGCAGTAAACGGACACATTTCCGGAGGTTCCCGAGCGGGTGTTTGTCCCCGCTCGGGTTTTCCTCCTGTTTTTGAAAGGACGAATTTACAATGATTATTCTGGTTGTTAATGCGGGCAGCTCATCTCTTAAGTATCAGCTTCTCAATATGGACGATGAGAGCGTTATCGCCAAGGGAAACTGCGACAGAATCGGTATTGACGGTCATATCTCACACAAAACATTTGACGGAAGAAAAATAGACTGCGACTGCCCATTCCCCACCCACACCGAGGCTTTCGCCAAGCTCGTTGAGGTTCTTACAACCGGAGATGCATCCGTTATAAAATCAATGGACGAAATCTCCGCTGTCGGTCACAGAATCGTTCAGGGCGCTGAGATTTTCGACAAAACAACGCTCGTTACCGATGAGGTTATCGAACAGATTGATGATATGTCCGAGCTTGCCCCCGTACATAACCACCCCCACGCTCTTGCGCTCCGTGCCTGCAAAAAGGTTCTCCCCGAGGGAGTTCCCATGGTAGCCGTTTTCGACACCGCTTTTCATCAGACTATGCCCGAGAAGGCTTATATGTTCGGGTTCCCCTATGAGGATTACGAAAAATACCATGTAAGGAAATACGGATTCCACGGAACATCGCACAGGTTCGTTTCCGCCGCTCTCGCAAAGGCTATGGGCAGGGATATAAAGAGCCTTAAAATCGTATCCTGCCATCTCGGAAACGGTTCTTCCATAACGGCGGTTGAGGGCGAAAAATCGGTTGACACCTCTATGGGCTTTACTCCGCTTGACGGCGTTCTTATGGGAACAAGGACAGGCTCGGTTGACCCCTCCGCTGTTACATTCCTCCAGGAAAAGCACGGCTTCTCCGCTTCGCAAATGAGCGATTACATGAACAAAAAGTCGGGATTCCTCGGCGTTTCGGGCGTTTCAAGCGACAACAGAGACATCACCGCCGAAGCGGAAAAGGGAAACAAGAGGGCTATCCTCGCATCGGATATGCTCCGCTATCAAATCAAGAAATACATAGGCTCATATACAGCCGTTATGAACGGCCTTGACGCTGTACTTTTCACGGGCGGCATCGGCGAAAACGCATGGGAGGTTCGTGAGGGTGTTTGTGAGGATATGGAATTTTTCGGAATAAAGCTTGACAGGGAGCTTAACAAGACTGTAAGGGGCGAGCTTAAAAAGATTTCCGCCCCCGATTCAAGGGTCGAGGTTTGGGTTGTTCCCACGAATGAGGAGCTTCTTATCGCAAGAGATACCCTTGCAATGATTTCAAAGTAACACAAGTCGGCAGGGAGATAAGCGGTGTTTTTCGCTTATCTCCTCTTTTTTTTGAAAAAACACTGGACAAGCTCGTCATAATATGTTATAATATGCTGTATTTTATTGACTATTCATTGCTTTTACTTGGAGGTTTTATAGGCTATGTATAATATTAAGAAAATATCCGCCGCTGCGCTTTGTGCGGCTATGTCCCTTTCGCTTGCGGGCTGCGGAAATAATCTTTTCGGCTCGGATACGAGCTATGCCGCAGTAATTGACGGCACAGAAATCCCTGCGGGCATTTTTATCTCAATGCAGATGGACGCTTACTACGAAGCTATGTATTACACCGACCCCACGGAGGAGGAGGAAACGGAGGAAACAACCGCCGAGGCTGCCGATGAAGCCGACTCCGCCGAAACAACCGCCGCAGTCACCGAAGCCGAGGTTACGACAACAACCGCTTTCACCGACAAGGTTATCGAGGGCAAGGCTGTAAGGGACTGGATTAACGATGAAGCGACAAAGAGTATGCAGGAATATGTTGCCATTGAGAACAAGTTCGATGAGCTTGGTCTTTCCTTTGAGGATAACGAGGACGAAAAAGTAACCATATATATGGACTCGCTTTGGGAATATTACGGAAGTATGTATGAGGAGCTTGGAATAAGCGAAAACTCCGAAATCCTTATTACTCTTAACAGTCAGAAAAGGTCCTCTATCTTCGATTATTACTACGGGGAGGGCGGCGAATCGGAAATTTCCGAGGATGAAATCAAAGCCTATCTCACAGACAATAACGCAAGAATTAACTACATTGAAATGGAGCTGAGGGACGGCGAAGGCAATCTCCTTAAATCGGACGGCAAGGCTGAAATCATGGAAATGGCTGAGGGTTACATTGAGCGCATCAAAAACGGCGAGGATATGAACACTGTCGGCGCGGAATATGAAGCGTATTACAACGCTCTTGTTGAAGCCGCATCCGAAAGCGATGATGATTCCACCGTTACTGTGGACATGAGCGAAGCGGACAATGATGAAGCCGAAGCAGCCGTTACCGACAACACTACCATTATCACAAAGGATGGTTCTCTCCCCTCCTCCGCAGTTGCCGAGAAGGTTTTTGACGGCTCTGTAACGACAGGTGACGTTTTCCTCGTTGAAGAGGATGAGGTTTACTACATTGTTGAGTACCTCGACCTTTTCTCCGATGAAACCTATCTTGAAAATAACGACAGCACTGTTCGCCACACCCTCAAGGACGACGAATTTGACGAAATGGTTTCAAGCTGGACGGAAAATCAGACCGTTGAAATAAACGAAGCCGCTTACAAGAGGTACAAAATCGAAAAGTTTATGTAAATTTTCGCTTTTAAGAGGATAGAGTTAAGATTCTGTCCTCTTTTTTACTTTTTCTGCTGCAGGGCTGCGCAAAAATTTCCGCATTACGGTTTTTTACCCCCCAAAAACTGCATATAAATAAATCATAAAGCCGATTTTTTCGGAGAACGGAGTTAATTTATATGCCAAGTGTTTTTTTAAGCCCATCAACCCAAGAATGGAATCCCTACATAAACGGCGGCAATGAGGAGCTGCAAATGAACCTTATCGCCGATGCGATGGAGCCTTATCTTCGCTCATCGGGGATAACCTACGAAAGAAACGACCCTAACCGTGATGTAAGGGGCGCAATTTCCGACTCGAATTCCCGATATTATGACGTTCATCTTGCCCTCCACTCAAATGCGGGCGGCGGTCAGTTTGCGGGAAAGCTCACGGGCGTTGATATCTACTATTCGCCCTATTCCGCACAAAGCGAAAGGCTTGCCGACATTATTGTCAACAACATGAAGAATATCTATCCCAATCCCTCAAAGGTGAACACGCTCCCGACGACCTCCCTCGGCGAGGTAACGCAGACAAGGGCGGTTGCTGTCCTTTGCGAGCTTGGATACCACGATAACTACGAGGATGCGGAATGGATAAAGACGAACACCAACGAAATCGCAAGAAATCTTGTTCAGTCCCTGTGCGACTATTTCGGCATACCCTTTGTCGATGCTGCCCCGACAAGAACGGGCATTGTAACAACGGACGGCTCAAACCTCAACATAAGAAGTATGCCGAACCAAAATTCCGCTGTAATCGGGGTTATCCCCAACAACGCAAGCGTTGCAATTCTCGGTCAAACGGGGAACTGGTATGTTGTAAGCTACAACGGCATAACGGGATATTCCGCCGCAGACTACATTGCAGTGTAAAAAATTTGATTTTAAAATACATGAAATAAGTATTGCTAAATAAGTCGGAACGTGATATAATTAACAGTATGTTTAGTTTTCGCATCATACTTTAACGGAGGATTAAAAAATGTCTAAAATAAAAGTGGCTGTGCTTTTCGGCGGAATGTCCAATGAATATGACATCTCGCTGATTTCCGCAACAAACATTATAAATGCAATCCCGAAGGATAAATACGAGGTCATCCCAATCGGAATTACAAAGAAAGGCCGCTGGCTGTTCTATCCCGGCGATGTGAATATGATAGCCTCCGGCTCTTGGGAGTCCAACCCGGACTGCGTTCCCGCAGTAATTCTCCCCGACCCGATATACAAGGGTATATTCAAAATTACCGATGGAACATACTCAATCACCAAGGTTGACGTGATTTTTCCTGCACTCCACGGTCAGCACGGTGAGGACGGCACTATTCAGGGGCTTCTCGAAATGTCGGGGATACCCTATGTCGGCTGCGGCTGCCTTGCTTCAGCCAACTGCATGGATAAGTGCGTTACTCACACAATCCTTGAGTCAAACGGCATTCATATGGCTAAATGGAGGACCGTTTACACCTCCGACCTCAACCGACTTGATGAGGTATGCGAGAAAATTGCGGATGAGCTTGGCTACCCTCTTTTCGTTAAGCCCGCAAACAGCGGTTCATCCGTCGGCGTGAACAAGGCCGACTCATTCGAGCAGCTAAAGGATGCCATAAAGCTCGCTTTCTCGCATGATAAAAAGGCTGTCGTTGAGGAATACATAAAAGGGCGTGAGCTTGAATCCGCCGTTTTTGGGACGGATAATCCATTTGTTTCGGAGGTCGGAGAAATTATTTCCTGCAATGAATTTTACGATTACGATGCAAAATATATCTTGGGTACATCGGCAATCTCCATTCCCGCAGATATCCCTGCCGAGTCCTCGAGGGAAATAAAAGAAACCGCACTCAGGGCGTTTAAAGCAATGGGCTGCTCGGGTCTTTCAAGAGTTGACTTCTTCCTTAAAGAGGACGGAACGGTTATCCTCAATGAGATAAACACTCTCCCGGGATTTACGCCGATCAGTATGTACCCCAAGCTTATGGAAAATCTGGGAATTTCACAGCCTGAGCTTATCGACAGACTTATTTCACTCACCCTTGAGGGTTAAATTGGGAGGAATCCTATGAACAATTCCGCAATCGGCGTCTTTGATTCGGGTATGGGTGGTCTTACCTGTGTCAAGGAGCTGAATAAGCTTATGCCAAATGAGGATATTATCTACTTCGGCGATACAGCTCGAATCCCCTATGGCACAAGAAGCAAGGAAACTATACTTAAATATGCCGAACAGGACATTGCTTTAATGAAAAAGCATGATGTAAAAATGATTATTGCAGCCTGCGGAACAGTTTCCTCCATGGTTGGAATGAATAAAAACGCCGCAGGCGATATTCCCTTCACGGGAGTGCTTCTTCCAACGGTTCAGACCGCTTGTTCAAAGACCAAGAACGGCAAAATCGGCGTTATCGGAACTGCCGCAACCATAAAATCAGGCTCCTACGGAAAGGCTATACGCACAATAAAGCCTGATATTTCCATTATAGGCGTTCCCTGCCCGCTGTTTGTTCCGCTTGTGGAAAACGGCTTTGCCGACAGGGACAATCCGGTTGCCAAGCTCGTTGTTGAGCAGTACCTCGAACCCATAAAAAAGGACGGCGTTGATACGCTTATCCTCGGCTGCACCCATTACCCCATTCTCCATGATGCCATCGCCGATTATATGGGGGAAAATGTGGAGCTTATATCCTCGGGCAGCGAGGCGGCAAAATATGCCTGCGCTTTTCTTACGGGAAAGGATATGCTTACAGAACGCACCGTTGAGGGAACAATTTCATTCTATTCTTCGGACAGCACCGATTTGTTCTACGAAAATGCCCATGCCTTTCTCGGAGAACAAATTCACGGAACAGTAAAGCAGGTTGCTATGGAGGAGCTTACAGCTCTTGCTTAAATACAGGAAAGCAGAGGTCACTATGAAAAAGGATGTTTTAATTGTACTGAGAAGTATTCAGTCCGTTGATAATGAACAAAACGAAACCGAGCTTATCACTCCTGCGGTTTTTACTCCGCTAAAGGACGGCGGCTTCAGCATTGCATATAACGAAACAGAAGCGACAGGCTTTGAGGGTTCAAAAACCGTTCTTAGCTGCTACGGAAACAAGCGTGCTTCCATTTGCCGAAGCGGCTCCGTTTCATCGAACCTTATTATAGATAAGGATAAAAAGCAGCACTGCCTATATGGCACACCCTATGGCGACCTTATGGTAGGAATTTACACCCATTCCATTATAAATGAGCTTAACGAGGATGGCGGGAACCTTTATATGAAGTACACCGTGGACATAAATTCCAGCTATGTTTCAGATAATGAAATTTTTGTCAGGGTTCAGGTGCCTGCCTCGGAGGAAAGCCCCGAAAATCAAAGCTGAATTTATTTTACCAAGCGAAATATTTCTGCCGAAATGCATTTGGGGAAAATATTTCGCTTTTTTATTTGCTATGCCATAAATTACTCTTGAAAAAAAATACATTATGTGGTATACTTTTGTTACTATGAAAAATTATGCTATTTTAACTGCGGCTGTCTGCTCTGCGGCGGTTATTATGTGCGGCTGTGACGATTATTACCCAACCAATGCGCCGAGGGAGACGGTGACAATGAAATCGAACGCACTCACAACCGTAACAACTATTGAAACAACACGTGCGGATACATACAGCGAATATATCTCATCTCTGCGTGAGATGGAGCAAAGCATTCGGGACGAGGAATCGAACAGCGGCGGAATTTCAATACAACGTGATACGGCGTTATCCACCGAAAAAATTGAAAGCCAGCAGCGTGAAACCGCCGTTCCCCGTGAAAGCGGCACAGAGGTAACCGCTGTTACCGCCGTGCCCGATGAAGAGAGCGATTCGGAGGAGGATACCGACGTTACGGTTGTGTGCGAGCCTGTTGTAACCGAAGCTGTAACCGCCGTGCCGTTTGAGCTTAGCGATATTCCTGCTGTTCCGAGTGAAAATGTACAAGCCGAAACGGCGGTAACGGATTAATCGGGAGAACTTTCATGAGCAATTCCGCAAAAACAATGGTAACCGCCGCCATCGTCTGCGGTGTGACTCTTGCTGTCCTGCTTTTTCTCCCGATGGCGGGTGCTGTACTCACACTTGCGATAAACAGCGGGCACTATGTTCTATCACCTTGCCATGCGTCTTGCTGTCGGTGGGATAATAAACGTCATATTCCATAACAATATTGACAGCAGTCTTAGCCTATTCAGACAAAAAAGCTTTGAACCAAGGCTTTACAAGCTCCTTCGAGTAAAAAAGCTGAAAAAAGCAATGCCAACCTTTTTTCCCGAAACTTTTTCCATAAAAGGCCGAAATCTTGAGAAAGTCATCTCCGCAACCTGCCAATCGGAGATTGTGCATAAAACAATTGCCGTTCTAAGCTTTGCCCCGCTGGGGGTTATACCGCTGTTCGGTTCAGCCGCTGTTTTCATAATCACCTCGGCAGTCGCTGCACTTATCGACATATCCTTTGCCTTAGTGCAGCGTTACAACAGACCCCGATTAATTGCCGCAAATTCCCGTTTAAAAGAAAAAAAATGAGAGGAAGCTCTAATCCCCATGCCTATTAAAATATCAAATAATTTACCTGCATATACAATCCTTAATAACGAAAATATCTTTGTTATGACCGACTCAAAGGCGCAAACTCAAGATATTCGTCCCCTTAAGATTGCAATACTTAACCTTATGCCGAAAAAAATCGAAACGGAAACTCAGATTCTTCGTCTTCTGTCCAATACCCCCATTCAGGTAGATATTGAGCTTATCCAAACGGCAACCCATACCTCTAAAAACACCTCGCAGGAGCATCTTATTAAGTTTTATAAAACCTTTGATGATATAAAAAATGAACGCTTTGACGGGCTTATTATAACAGGAGCACCCGTTGAGCTTCTTCCTTACGAGGAGGTTGACTATTGGCAGGAGCTTTGTGAAATTATGGAATGGTCAAAAACAAACGTCTTTTCGACATTCCATATCTGCTGGGGAGCACAGGCGGGGCTATACTATCATTATGGCATTCCGAAATATGAGCTTCCGCATAAGATGTTCGGGATTTTTCCGCATAAATCGGAATCCCCCAACCACCCCCTTGTCCGTGGGTTTGACGAAACCTTTTACGTCCCCCATTCCAGGCACACGGAGGTTCGCCGTGAGGACATAGAGAGGGTATCCTCGCTGAAAATTCTTACCGCATCCCCCGAATCGGGAGTTCACATTATTTCCGATAAGACCAATCGTATGTTTTTTGTAACGGGACATTCGGAATATGACCGTTTTACACTTAAAAACGAATATTTCCGTGACATTGATAAGGGCTTGAATATAGGCGTTCCAAGGCATTATTTCCCCTATGACGACCCCTCGCAGCCGCCGCATTTCACATGGCGATGCCATGCTAACCTTATGTTCAGCAACTGGATCAACTACTGCGTTTATCAGGAAACCCCATACAGGCTTGAGGAGCTGCAGCCGTTGGAGAAATAAGCGAATACTCAACCGATGCCCTATAAATAAAAAAGAATAGGTTTCCGCATCTCATACAGAAACCTATTCCCCGTGCATGGTGCGGATAATGTGACTTGAACACACACGGTATTGCTACCACTAGAACCTGAATCTAGCGCGTCTGCCGATTCCGCCATATCCGCATTTACAATTTACCTTGACTGATTAATTATACGTTAATCCGTAAAAAAAGTCAAGTAGTTTTTTTAATTTAATATTTTTTTAATATTAAGAACGATTCTTGGGACACGACATTTTACCAAGGCAGCTTTATGTAAGTCAAAAAAAATAATAAATACATTAGGAGGACGATTATTATGCCGCTTCATATTGACACAACAGATGATATTTTTGAGTACGCCAACGAGGTCGATGCAATGGTTGTTCCGGCAAACAAAAGACCGATTGTCGGATGTGGACTTGATTCAAAGATGTTTATGGCCGCCGGCTTTGATGAAGTCATGAGACAACGTGTGGCTATGGGAAACCTCCACATTGGTCAGGCAAAGGAGACGGACGGTTTCAGACTTGCAAAGTATCTCATACATACCGCCACTCCCATTTGGCTTGGGGGAACCTCAGACGAATGCCAAAAGCTCAAAAATTGCTATATCAACTCCATAAAGTGTGCGGATAGGCTCGGTCTGAAAAGCATTGCTTTTCCGCTGCTTTCCGCCGGAAACATGAAATTTCCTCGCGGAACAGCCGTAGAAACAGCCTTAGAGGCTATAGATGAGCGGCTTAACATTCATGACAGCCTTGATGTATACCTTGTAAAACGTCTTTCAGATGAATGCAAAGAAGCTGAAAAGGGATTATATCTTTATGAAAATCGTGACACACCTATGGAGATTCTTTTGGATAAACAAAAGATACTTGACGCCGAAGGTCCCAATGAAGAAGCGGTTTACTATTACACCTTAGTGACCCAACAAATCGAAATTAAGGCTGCAAAGGAGGCGCAAGAGAAGAATACCGAGAAAGAACTGTCAAAATATCTTGCAGAAAACCCCAATGGGGATATCACTGAATACAAACGTGAGAGATTTTACAAATACTTTGAAACCTGCGGCAAGAGTGCGGCAGAGCTTGCAAGGCTCGTTAACTGCGACAAAAGCACATTAAGCCGTATTAAAAGCGGTAAAACAAAGGCTCCGAATAAAGGAACAATCGTTGCCCTTTCGGTTGCAATGGAGCTTTCCGCAGAGGAGCGATATGATTTCATAAATTGTTCCGGGTATTCCTACCCCGTCTATGACGTAGACTTTAGGATAGAACAATACTTGCACAACGGTTATAAGACCATACGTGCCATAAATGAAGCGATATGGGTTATAACCAACGAGTATCTGGTTGCATATGACGGAGGCGAGAATATTTACGAGATAATATAACAATGCTGCCGATGTCCCCTTCTCGCCCATCGGCTCGGTCGGTGCTTCGTCCACCGAACACCCGCATCCTCTTAGGCGGCAAGAGAAACCTTTGCAAAATATCAAATCAGCATTCGGGGCGAGCTTGTCAGAGCTACGCTTAAACCGCATCCTAATCCTACCTTAAAATAGTATAATAATTTCGTCCGAAAGGTCTATCAGAACCTTTCGGACGAAATTTTTTTATTTTTTTCAAAAGTTGCACGCCGTGCAACCACTTATCGAAAAAGCAGTGGTATAATATAATCAATCTAAAGGAAAGGTGATATGAATTATGAATAACCAATCGTACATTGAAGAAACAGCAAAGGGGAAAACAGTAGTCCCTCTCCACGGTCACCTGTTGACGGAAAGATGTCTATTCATCACGGGAGAGATAAACGAAGAAACAGCCATTGAATTTATGCAGGCTATGCTTTTCCTACAAAGTGATAAAAAGCCCATAGACATTTACATCAACAGCTGCGGCGGCGAAATAACCGCAGGTCTTGCTATCTATGATATGATACAGGGCTGCAAAAATGATATAACCATATATTGCGTAGGTCAGGCTTCAAGCATGGCAGCAATCCTGCTTGCATCGGGCAGAAAGGGCAGACGCTTTATCCTCCCTCACAGCCGCGTCATGATACATGAAGCGCTGCTCAAGGGCAACGTAAGCGGCTCAGCAACCTCGATTTCCCACATTTCCGAATCTATCCTTGAAACAAGGGATATTGTAAACGGAATACTCGCAAAGCATACAGGCAAGTCGCTTGAAGAAATCAACGCCGCAACGGTGTTTGACAACATGATGAACGCCAACGAAGCCGTAGACTTCGGCATTTGCGATGCAGTCACAGACAGCATTTTCAACAGAGAATAAATCTTGCAGCCTAAATTTGAAAGGAGCAATTAATTATGAGTGAAAGAAGATTTTCAGCCTACGAAGAAACCACGAATGCCAATTCAGAGTTTATGAACAGCGAGGTTATTATCGCCCAAAACTGCCGATACAGTCTTAACGACATAAAAAGCCGCATTAACAATAACTCGCTTATAGTCGGAGGCAGCGGAACGGGCAAAACGTCAACCGTTGTTGCGCCGAACATTGAGCAGGCGGTAGGAAGCTATATCGTCAGCGACCCAAAGGGAAACCTTTATAAGAGGTACAGACGATATCTCGAAAAGCGTGGATACGATGTGTACAATATCGACTTTATCCACCCCGAAAGATCAACGCACTATAACCCGCTTAATTATATCCACACAACCCAGGATATTATAAGCATCGCCTCGACCCTTATAAATGAAGGCGAGGATGGGTACACAAGAAACGACCCATTCTGGGATAACATGGCAATAATACTGCTCTCCTCAATAATCGGATACATGGTTGAAACCGAGTATACTCCGTTTAACTTCAGCGGCATTCTGCGGCTTGTTCGTGAGGGCGAAAGGGCAGATGAGGATAGTAAGCTTTCACACCTTTCCGCCAGATTTAAATTACTTGACCGTGACAGCTGGGCACGAAACCATTTCACCGATGCGAACCAAGCGCCGTACAAAACCTACGACTGCATCAGGGCGACCCTTGTATCAAAGTTTTCGACCCTTGATACAAAGGAGCTGCAATGCATGATGGACGGCAATGACTTCACGTTTGAATCCATAGGTGAGAAAAAAACAGCCATCTTTGTAACCGTCAGCGACACCGACAGATCGATGGACTGCCTTGCCAACATCTTCTTCACCCAAGCAATGCAGCAGCTTTGCAAATTTGCGGATGAAAAGCACGACAGCAGGCTGCCCGTACCTGTACGCTTTATCCTCGATGACTTTGCGACGAACTGCAGAATCGATGAATTTCCGAGAATGATTTCATCAATACGCTCAAGAGGAATCTCAGTAATGCTCCTCATTCAGTCCGAATCACAGCTCGCAAAGGGCTACGGCGACGACAAAATGACAATTAAAGCAAACTGCGACACCTATATGTACCTCGGCGGCAATGATTACTCCACAGCGGAATCAGTCGCTATGATGTGCAATAAGCCCGTTAGCCAAATCCTATATATGCCTATAGGTAGCTGTTGGGTGTTCAGGCGAGGCTCGAAGCCTGTTTTCGCCGAAACCCTCGTCCCGGGTGAACGCAAAATTATTGAAAAATGCGGCTAAAATGCGTGAATTCTATCTTTCACGCTCGCCGCCCCTTTCCTCAGCCTTGCTGCGGTCGAAATTTTTCCTCCGCAGCAGAGCTACGGCGTCCTCAAGGAGCTGTATATCCTCATTCGGGAGGTCGGTTACATCGATAACCTGTCTTTTATCCTCAATTCCTAGAAGATAGTCCGTTGTAACATGAAAAATCTCGGCAAGCTTGACAAGCACCTCGGATGACGGAGAACGCAGGGACTGCTCATAATAGCTGACAGCCGCTTTTGAAATCCACATTCTGTCGGCGAGCTGTTTTTGAGTAAGCCCCGACTTCTGACGCAGTTCCTTTAGCCTTGTTCCGAAATCAACCATATTTACACCTCCAGGTTAGTAATAGTTTACCACAAAATCGTACAACTAACATTGGAATTTTGGTACAATAAATGTTGACAAAAGGAAATTCATTAGATATAATATAAAATACAAGAAAAAATTAACTTTATTAGAGAGAGGTAATTATTATGAAAAAAAGTAACAAATCAATTATCGCAGCTGTTATGGTTGCGCTTGCCGTTATTTCGATGGCAGGATGCGGCAACGAAGAATCTGATTTAGAGTCAAACCTTGAAAGGCTTGACCAAATGGATGCAAATGCGGAATACTGTATTGAAAATCCGAGTATTTATGGCGAGTTATCCTAATATTAAAATTAATTCGGCATAAATTTGTGTAACATTTTTTGTATTTTTAGTACAAATTGTGTTGACAAAATGGAATTTATATGGTATAATGCAAAATGTTGTAAGAAAACTGACTTTTTTTGAGAGAGAGGTTATTGTCATGAATATGAAAAAAAGCTACAAAGCAATTATCGCAGCCGTTTTGGTTGCATTCTCCGTTGTTTCAATGGCAGGATGCGGCAATGAGGAATCTGATTTGGAGTCGAACCTTGAAAGGCTTGACCAAATGGATGCGGCGGATGCTGAAGCCGAAATTGAGAAGGGACTTCAGGGACTCGATGGTGGTTCAACCGCCGAAGCGACCTCCGAATCCGCAGCTATTGCGCAATATCTTTCCAAGGTATTGTACGTGTGCGCAGCAGGAGATCTCACCGAAATCGGTATAAGTAACGGAACGGCGCCAACCGATTTCAATACATATAAATATGAGCTTCTTGATGAAACAAGCGGCAAAATTGAAGCCGAAATAGACGGCAAAACAAAAAAAATAAAATGGAATCTTGACGATGCGGATGTTTATGGAAAGGTTGATGAGAAAAATTTCTCCTGTAAATACGTTACTGTTACCGTGGACGGAGTAAGCTACACATATCCCGAGGGTGCGGATAAAAAGGACTACATTGACCCATTCGCTGATTTAGACGTTACATTTTCGGGAATTTCTCCCAACAGCACAGTTAGCTTATCGGGAAAGAATTCCTACTGCTATTACACAGTTTCCCCCGAGGAAGGCTTTTATAACGGAGATGTCGTAACAATCACCGCTGAGCTTGCAGGCACACAAAGCAAGGAGCTTTTGGAGGATACAAGGGAATACACTGTTGAGGGTCTTGCTTATTATCCCACACAGCTTTCCGACATTCCGCAGGAAACGCTTGACAAGTTCGCATCGCAGGCAAGCGACGTTCTTATGGCAAAATATGCGAAATGGCAAGAGGGAATGCAGCTTGACAGTCTTGACAGCCTTGGCTATTATCTCCTTACAAGCAAGTCAAACAACAGCCCTTACAACATTCTCTATTGCGTATTCAAGGTATCAACCACCGTTACGGGACAGCACCCCGATATGTCGGGAGATCAAAATGTCGGCAACGAATCATACTATGCCGTTGTTGAATTTGAATCCTATCCCAACATTATAACAATTCTTGCCGACGGCACTGTTTCCATTGACACTTCAAACTACAGCATATCCGGCAGCACCATTAAGAGCGAATATGGCTATAACAGCGGCTGGGGTTCCAATTACTACTCATATGGCGATGGATATTCAGACCTTGACACGGCATTTACAAAGTGCGTAACGCAGAATATCGATTCATACAATTACGAAAGCAGTGTTGTTGAAAAGTAAAAAAAATAGGAGGAACAAAAAGTGTTTAAAATATTATTTGAAAATGCCGGTAAGAAGCTTAAAGCAGTTGCAATAGCTGTATTTATACTGTTCGTGATAATCGGTATTGTTGCCGGTAAAATTGCGAGCGATGCATTAGATCCAAGCATGGAAACGGTATTCATTGTTGTCGGAATAATTATGGGAGCAATTTCCGGCTGGATAAATTCCATATTTCTGTATGCCTTCGGTGAGCTTTGCGAGAATATGCGCCGTGTACGCTTGGCAAAAGAGAAGAAGTAATCGGAGGGAATGAGGATATGTTTAAAAATGCAGGGAAAAGGCTGATGGGGCTTGCTAAGTTTATCTTTTGGCTGACAGTTATACTGGGGCTTATACTTGGGTTTATTTTTAGTCTTGCTAAGAGTGAAGAAATTTTCATTCTTGTGGGCATTATAGCCGGCGTTCTGTTCGGCTGGATAAGTTCACTGCTTTTGTACGCTTTCGGCGAGCTTTGCGAGGAGGTGCGCCTTTTGGCGGAGCTTGAGGAAAATGATTCCGACAGCAAACCTGCCACAGCAGTAACCAACGTTGTTAACGGCAACGGTTAAACCCTTTAACGAAGAGCTTTAGTCAGACACCTATGGCAAAAACAGCTTTTGAAATCACGGAAAGAGCCGATACAGCTATCTGCTCTTTCCCGAGAATAACGAGGAGGAATATAGAATGATATGCTATTTTCATGAAGGACGAGATGCAGCTGCACAATGCAGCGGCTGCGGAAAATTTCTGTGCAAGGAATGCGCAAGCGCTTACAATCCACCTCTTTGCCCCGACTGTATCGGACAGGTAGCAGCCACAAATGAAGCAAGCGACAAAAAAATTATTACTTTATCACGAGTATTTGGCGGAATAGGCATTTTTTACACTGTGTGTATAGGCGGTCTTTTTGGTTTAAAAAATGGCGCAAGCGGTGTTATAGGCGCTTTAATTGCCGGAGTTCTGCTTACATGGTATCTCGCCGGCATACCCTTTGGATGGCGAGTAATAGGCAAAGCGACATCAAAGATATTTCTAAACCTACCTATTGTTGGATGGCTGATCTATTTTGCCTATAAGGTTATCTTTTCGGGACTTGTCGGAATGTTCGTTATGCCAAGATTTTATATTAAGAGAAGAAGAGAAAAGAATAGCTAACATATACACCCTCCTTATCGGAAGCCGATAAGGAGGAATTTATTTAAATAAGTGCAACCGCCGCACGGTGACGTCAGCCCCACATTTTGACCCTTATATCGAAAAGCCACAGAAAATACGTTTCAAAAACTTGACAAGCATAATTCAATGTGATATACCTTATTCGGATATGCAGTTAACCTGTATATTACAAAACTTTAATACTTTAAAGGGGAATGTTTTATGAAAACTATGAAGAAAGCTGCAGCTGCTGCACTTTCCTGCGTTATGGCAGGAATGATGTTCACGGGCTGCGGAGGCACAGACGACACAGCCGACAGCGGTAATGACAGCGCAGACGCTTCTGCCGACAAGGTTTACAACGTTGGTATATGCCAGCTCGTTGAACACACCGCTCTTGATGCCGCTACAGAGGGCTTTAAGACAGCTCTTACCGATTTGCTCGGCGACAGCGTTGTTTTCGATGAGCAGAACGCTCAGGGTGAAAGCACAAACTGCGCTACAATCTGCTCGGGCTTTGTTGCAAACAACTGCGACCTTATCCTTGCAAACGCAACGGGCGCCCTTCAGGCTGCCGCTGCCGCTACAAACACTATTCCGATTATAGGCACATCAATCACCGACTACGCCACTGCCCTTGACATTGACGAATGGACAGGCAAGACTGGCACGAATATTACAGGTACATCAGACCTTGCCCCAATCGACCAGCAGGAGGATATGCTCCTTGAGCTTTTCCCCGATGTTAAGCAGGTTGGTATCCTTTATTGCTCATCCGAGCCTAATTCCAAATATCAGGCTACAGTATTTGAAGAAGCTCTTACAGCCGACGGAGTTGCTTACAAGGAATATTCCGCTGCCGATACAAATGAAATTCAAGCAATAACAACAACAGCTATTTCCGAATGTGATGTTCTTTACATCCCCACCGATAACACAATGGCTTCCAATACAGAGGTTATTAAGAACATTGCCGTTCCCGCAGGAATCCCTGTTATCGCAGGAGAAGAGGGTATCTGCACAGGCTGCGGTGTTGCAACGCTTTCAATTAGCTATTATGATATTGGCTATAAGGCAGGCGAAATGGCTTACGAAATCCTTGTAAACGGTCAGAATGCAGGCGATATGGACATTGAATTCGCTCCCAACGTTGTTAAGGAGTACAATGCCGAAATCTGCGAAACACTCGGAATTACACCTCCCGAGGGTTATACTGCGATCAGCGAATAATTCATTTCAGACTATCGATGCTACAATGCGGCGGCAGGCATAATCTCCTGCCTCCGCACTAATATTATGCGCCACCTATTTACCACCGAATGGAGAGATTTGTTATGAAACCGATTTCAGCGCTTTTTATGGCTTTGCCCGGCTCAGTTGCCCAAGGGCTTATTTGGGGCATACTCGCTATCGGAGTTTACATTACATACAAAATACTGGATTTTGCCGACCTCACGGTTGACGGTACTCTCGGCACTGGCGGGGCGGTTGCCGTTGTTCTTATTATTAATGGCTGCCCTGTGCCCCTCGCACTTGTCTGCGCATTTTTTGCGGGATGTCTTGCGGGACTTGCAACAGGACTTTTAAACACAGCTCTCGGTATTCCCGCTATTCTTGCAGGAATTCTTACTCAACTTGCGCTTTACTCTGTTAATTTGGATATAATGGGGCAGGCAAACACTGCTATTAATGTTGATAAATATCCCCTTGTTGTTTCTTTGAGATATATACCCTCCACAATTGTCAAGGGCGCGCTCTTTGTTGCAATAATTATTGCAATTCTGTATTGGTTCTTCGGAACGGAATATGGCTTTACGATTCGTGCAACGGGCTGCAACCCGAATATGGCAAGGGCGCAGGGTATAAACACAAAAAAATCCACCGTTATCGCGCTTGTAATTTCAAACGGACTTGTCGGTCTTGCGGGCGGACTTCTTGCTCAGTATCAGGGTAATTCCGATGTTAATATGGGCAGAGGAGCCATCGTAATCGGACTTGCCGCAGTCATTATCGGGGAAGTTTTGGGTGAGCTTATCCTCGGAAAGCATCTTAACTTTGTTGGAAGGCTCGCATTCACCGCTGTCGGAGCGATTATTTACTATGTTGTTATCCAAATAGTGCTGTGGCTTGGTCTTTCAACGCAGAATACAAAGCTTTTCTCGGCAATTGTCGTTGCGATTTTCCTTGCCGTTCCTTATCTCCGCAAAAACGCAAAAAATTCCTTCAAAAGCGCTGCCAAGAAAGGAGTTGTAAAGGATGCTTGAGCTTAATAATGTTAAAAAGACCTTCAATCTTGGCACAATCAATGAAAAAAAGGCTCTTACGGGGGTTTCCCTCACCCTTGACGAGGGGGATTTTGTAACAATAATCGGCGGAAACGGTGCGGGAAAATCCACTACCCTTAACGCTATTGCAGGAGTATGGCCGATAGATTACGGTTCAATCATCATTAACGGAGTAAATGTTACGGGGCTTTCCGAGCACCGCCGCGCAGCCTTTCTCGGACGTGTTTTTCAGGACCCGATGACAGGAACAGCCGCTACAATGGAAATTCAGGAAAACCTCGCACTTGCCGCAAGGAGAGGTCAGTCGAGAAGCCTTAAATGGGGCATTTCACGCAAAGAAAAGGCGCATTACCGTGAGCTGCTCAAGACGCTTGACCTTGGTCTTGAGGATAGAATGACTTCCAAAGTAGGACTTCTGTCGGGCGGTCAAAGGCAGGCTCTTACTCTGCTGATGGCAACGCTCAGAAGCCCAAAGCTTCTGCTTTTAGATGAACATACCGCCGCACTCGACCCAAAAACCGCGGCAAAGGTGCTTGAAATTTCCGACAAAATTATTGCCGATAATCACCTTACGGCAATGATGGTCACCCATAATATGAATGACGCTATTGTTCACGGCAACCGCCTTATTATGATGAACGACGGCAAAATTATTTACGATGTAAAGGGCGAGGAAAAGAAAAAGCTCACTGTTGATGATCTTCTTAAAAAATTCGAGGAAGTCAGCGGAAGCTCGCTTAATAATGACAGAATGCTGCTTGGTTAAAATACTCATAGCTCCGCTCGGAAACCAAAATCCGAGCGGGGCTTTTTCATGGAAATTCTTCCGTTTTTGGTGTATTCAAGATGTTAAAAATTCAAGATTGTGTAAAAAACACTTGATTTCAGACAAAAAATGATATATAATGAATGTGTATGCAAACGGCATAATCAAAATGCCGTTAATAATGAAAGGAGTCATAATATGAATTATACTCATGAAGTTGAAACTATGTGCAGCGTCAAGCAGGGCGTAGCACATGGCTGCGCACCAATTCCCGAAGAAGCAAAATGGGTTAAAGCTAAGGACGTAAAAGATATTTCCGGCTTTACCCACGGCATTGGTTGGTGTGCTCCCCAGCAGGGTACTTGCAAGCTTTCCCTTAATATTAAGGAAGGAGTTATTCAAGAGGCTCTTGTTGAAACAATCGGATGTTCAGGTATGACGCATTCCGCAGCTATGGCTGCTGAAATTCTCCCCGGCAGAACTATCCTCGAAGCTCTTAATACAGACCTTGTATGCGATGCCATCAACACCGCTATGAGAGAGCTTTTCCTCCAGATTGTTTACGGACGTTCGCAGAGCGCATTCTCCGAGGACGGACTTGCAATCGGCGCAGGACTTGAGGATCTCGGTAAGGGACTTCGTTCACAGGTTGGTACAATGTATGGCACACTCAAAAAGGGTCCTCGTTACCTCGAAATGACCGATGGTTACGTTACAGGCATTGCTCTTGATGCTGACGATGAAATTATCGGATATAAGTTTATCAACTTCGGCAAGATGATGGACTTCATCAAGAAGGGCGATGATGTTACAACTGCATATGAAAAGGCTCAGGGTCAGTACGGCAGAGTTGCTGATGCGGTTAAGATTATCGACCCCAGAAAGGAATAAGGAGGATTACATCGATGGCTTTATTTGAATCATATGAGAGAAGAGAAAAGCAGATTCTCGAAGTTCTCAAAAAGTACGGTATTAATTCTATTGAAGAGGCTGCTGAGGTTACAAAGGCTAAGGGCCTTGACATTTATAAGCTGGTTGAGGGAATTCAGCCTATCTGCTTTGAAAATGCTAAGTGGGCTTACACTGTAGGCTGCGCTATTGCAATCAAGAAGGGCTGCACAAGGGCTGCCGATGCCGCTGCTGCAATCGGCGAAGGACTTCAGTCCTTCTGTATCCCCGGTTCTGTTGCCGATCAGCGTAAGGTTGGTCTTGGACACGGAAACCTCGGAAAGATGCTCCTTGAAGAAGATACAAAGTGCTTCTGTTTCCTTGCAGGTCATGAATCATTTGCCGCTGCCGAAGGTGCTATCGGTATTGCCGAGAAGGCTAACCGTGTTCGTAAGGAACCCCTCCGTGTTATCCTTAACGGACTTGGCAAGGATGCCGCACAGATTATCGCCCGCATCAACGGCTTTACATATGTTGAAACCGAAATGGATTACTATACAGGCGAGGTTAAGGAAGTATTCCGCAAGGCATATTCCGATGGACTTCGTTCAAAGGTTAACTGCTACGGCGCAAACGATGTAACAGAGGGTGTAGCTATTATGTGGAAGGAAGGCGTTGACGTTTCCATCACCGGTAACTCCACCAATCCTACCCGTTTCCAGCACCCTGTTGCAGGTACATACAAGAAGGAATGCACCGAAAAGGGCAAGAAGTACTTCTCCGTTGCTTCGGGCGGCGGCACAGGACGTACACTTCACCCCGATAACATGGCTGCAGGCCCTGCTTCCTACGGTATGACAGACACAATGGGACGTATGCATTCCGACGCTCAGTTCGCAGGATCTTCTTCCGTTCCTGCTCACGTTGAAATGATGGGTCTTATCGGTATGGGTAACAACCCTATGGTTGGCGCTACCGTTGCTTGCGCAGTTGCTGTTGAAGAGGCTATGAAGGCATAAACCGCATTTGAATAAAACAATAAAAACCACGCCGAACATTTCAAACATTTCGTTGGCGTGGTTTTTGTTTTTGCCGTAAAAAAGCGTTTAAATCGCATATTTTGCCATATACTCTTCCTCATACCGAACATAATCCTTATCCTTTGCGGCATGAGCATTCTGAATAAATTCATGGCGATTAATCGGAGTATTGCTCCTCTGCGAACCGATAACATAAACCGCAATATTGGAGCAATGATCGGAGATTCTTTCAAGATTTATAAGCAAATCAAGGAAGTTTACCCCACTCTCAACAACGCACTGTCCGTTTTTAAGGCGTTCAATATGACGTGCCTTAAGCGTTTCGTTAAGATAATCTATGGTTTCCTCAAGGGGTTCGATTTTAGCCGCAGTGTTGATATCGTTAAACTCGGTCGACTTTATCGCCATTCCTATAATTTCCTCAACGGCATCGGAAATAACCCCAAGCTCCTTGCGCGCATGGTCGGAAAACCTTATTTTTTCATTATCCAGCTTTTGGGCATCCTCGATAAGGTTCATTGTATAGTCGCCAATTCGTTCAAATTCGGATGTAAGATGCAAAAGCTCGGTTACACGGCGATTTTCGTAGTCGGTAAGCTCACATTCGTTGATTTTAACAAGATAGGCATTAAGCCTGTCCTCCATGCGGTCAATGCTCTCCTCGTTTTCATTGAGCTTTTCAAAAATGTCGGGGTCATATTCCTCAAACAGCTTTCTCATCTGTCCAAAGTTATAGAGGGCAATTTTGCCCATTGTAATCGCTGTAAGGGATGCCTGCTGAATTGCAAGCGAGGGAGAGATGAGGAGCCTGTCCTCAAGTGCGGGAGCGATGAAGTCGGAGGATGCGGCGGATTCATTTTTGTCCCTCGGTTCGTCCCTGATTGTAAGCATTGCCAGCTTTTCAAGCACCTTTGTAAACGGCATAAGGCAAAGGGTAACAACTACATTAAAAAACGTATGGAAGTTGGCAATGCCGCCCATATCAATTGACTCGTTCCAGAACGGCAGCCCGACCGTATACTGAACAAGATACACAATAATAAGGAATACAAGCGTTCCTATAATATTAAAATACAAATGAACGGCAGCCGCACGCTTAGCATTCTTTCCCGCGCCTACAGCGGAGATAATCGGCGTTACACACGTTCCGATATTCTGACCCATAATAATCGGGAAAGCGGAAGAAAACGTAAGGACACCTGTTGTAGAAATTGCCTGAAGTATACCGACAGAAGCGGAGGAGCTTTGGAGCAGTGCGGTTACAACAGCGCCCACTACAACCCCGAG
Source organism: Oscillospiraceae bacterium (assembly GCA_021199335.1). Taxonomy (GTDB): domain Bacteria; phylum Bacillota; class Clostridia; order Oscillospirales; family Ruminococcaceae; genus UMGS363. The sequence continues at coordinate 39,357 of JAJQIG010000056.1, forward strand.
GAACGGATTTGTGAGGGTTGCAAAGAGGTTTTTGAAAGCATCAAGCTCGGAAAGCGGACTTACCGCATCCGTAAGGGAGAGCATTCCCGTGAAGAGAATTCCTATACCGAGGAAAATTTCACCGATTGTCTTTCCGCCCTCCTTCTTGGAAAGCATAAAAATAAGTATTCCCACAGCCGCAATAAAGGGAGCAAGCACACTCGGACTTAGCAGCTTAAGAAATGCGCCGACACTTTCATTGCTTTCAAGATCGCCCAAACGAAGAATTTGGCCCGTAATCGTTGTACCTATATTTGCGCCCATAATAACGCCAATGCCCGATGAAAGGCGTAAAATTCCCGCATTGACAAGTCCAACAACAATAACCGTAGTCGCCGCAGAGCTTTGTATCGCAGCCGTCACAAGCGCACCCAAGAGTACACTTTTAAACACATTATTGGTAAGTTTTTCGAGGATTTTTTCCATTTTTCCACTGGAGAGCTTTTCAAGCCTTCCCCCAAGAACGGACATTCCGTAAAGAAACAATGCGATTCCGCCGACCGCTTTAATTACAATGTTAACAATATCAAAGCCGCTCATTTTACATTTTACCTCCGATGATAAATCCCATTTATCACTCTTTTACTTAAATTTTATATACTTTTTACACATACTCATTATAGCACACCGAAACATAAAATGATTATAAATTTTATGAAAATTGTTTTTTCTGTCTTTTTAACATAATAGCCTTATGTTAAGTCATTAATTTTGACATTTTCGCCAATGCGTGGCTGGTTTAAAACCCATGTAAATTCCTTTTTGCAAAAAATATCTGTAAAGTTTTATCAATATGTATTGATTATTGCACAATAATATAGTATAATGAAATATTATTAAGATTAACCCAATAAATAAAAGGAAAAAGTTTCTATGAAAAAATGGTCTATCGGCAAGCCTGACCCTAATATTTCCTTGAAATTGTCAAGGGAGAGCGGTCTTTCTCCGCTTTGTTCATCAATTCTTGTTTCAAGGGGAATTGATACTCTAGAAAAGGCTCAGCGATTCTTCAATGCGGAGCAAAGCTCCGACAGTGAACCGCTTTCCGACCCTTTCCTTATTAAAGATATGCGTGAAGCTGCCGACATAATTTTAGAAGCAGTTGACAATGGAAGTTCAATTTGCGTCTACGGCGACTATGACTGTGACGGAATAACAGCGACAGCCATTCTCTATTCCTACCTTGAATGCATTGGCGCAAATGTTGCTTATCATATAAATATGCGCACCGATGGCTATGGCCTGTGCGAACCAGCCATAAGAAGACTTGCGGAGGACGGAACTCAGCTTGTTGTCACAGTTGATAACGGAATTTCCGCAATTAAGGAGGCTGCCCTTGCCGCAGAGCTTGGAATGACCCTTGTTATAACCGACCACCACCAACCGGGGGATGTTCTTCCCAAGGCGGATGCGGTCGTTAATCCCCACAGAATGGACTGCCCCTCCCCTTACAAGGACTTATGCGGCTGCGGGGTTGCCCTTAAACTCATCGCCGCAATGGACGGCGGAAGCTACAGCGCTGCCTTTGAGCAGTTTGCCGACCTTGCCGCCCTTGCAACGGTTGCGGATATTGTCCCCATCACCGGGGAAAACAGGGAGATTGTTTCAAAAGGACTTCATTATCTTGAAAATACAGAAAACCTTGGACTGCAGGCTCTTATGGAGGTCGCTAAGATCAAAAAGCCCATAACCTCGGTTTCGGCGGCGTTTTCAATTGTTCCGAGGATAAACGCTTCGGGCCGATTCGGTTCAGCGGAGGATGCGGTTAAGCTGCTTCTTACCGATAACCCCGATGAAGCCGAATCACTTGCGCAAAACCTTGATAAGCTCAACACCGAGCGCAAGGCGGCGGAAGCGGTCATTATGAACGAAATCAGCGAACGGGTAAAAAACGAACCCGAGCTTCTTTTTAAGCGTGTTTTGGTGATTTACGGCGAGGGCTGGCACCACGGAGTTATCGGAATCGTTGCCGCACGATTGGTCGAACGTTTTGGGAAGCCCGTTTTCATCCTTTCCGACGATGGGGATGAGGCAAGAGGTTCGGCACGCTCGGTTGACGGCTTTTCAATTTTCGATGCGCTCAATCACTGCTCGGATATTCTCACAAAATTCGGCGGACATTCGGGCGCCGGCGGATTTTCTGTGCCAAAGGAACAAATTACCGCATTTGATGACGCTTTGCAATCATATGCCGAAAGCAATTTTGAGCATATGCCGATATACTCAGTTCATGCCGATAAAATGATAACGCCCGATGAGCTTACTGAGGATGCTGTAAAATCACTTTCCTCCCTCGAACCGTTCGGGGAATGCAACAAACAGCCGATTTTCCTTATTCGCGGGGCAAGAATCCTGGGAATAACCGCTCTATCTCAAGGCGCACACACGAAGCTTAGCATTTCCTACGGAAAGTTGAACCTATCGGGGCTTATGTTCGGTCAAAAAACCGCAGAATTCCCCTATAAAAACGGCGCTGTCCTCGATATGCTTGTTTATCCCGAGCTTAACACATACAACGGACGTACAAGCATCAGCCTGCGGATTCATGACTGCCGTCCGTCTAAGGTTTCGCAGCCGAAATATTTTAACGCAAAGGAAGCATACGAACGCTGGCGGCGTGAGGGGAAGATTGAATCCGCTCTTGCAGAAAGAATTATTCCATCAAGGGATGAGCTTGTTGCGATATACAAGATTATTGCCTCGTGCGGTCAAATAAACGGCGACCTGCTCTTTTTCCGCCTTGACGAGAACGTTATCTCCTACTGCAAGCTGAGAATTGCTCTTGATATTTTCTGCGAGCTTGGATTTATTACATATGATATTTTCAGCGATTCTGCGGAGATAATAAGGAATGCGCCAAAAGCCGCTATTGAAAGCTCAAAGATTTATCAAGCTCTTAACGCACTTAACAATAAAGCCGTTCCGACCTTATGATTTTCAAGCGCAGCTTTGACAAGCCGCCGAAATTGCGAAGCAGCCGAGTAACCTTGCTTACCTTTTCAATCGTTATTTCCTTAGAATAAATGAGGGGTGTCTTATATGGTAAACAAACCTGAAACCGTTTATACAATAGATATGATTATTCAGAAAATTCTTGATGAGGAAAAGCAGTATGATCTGAGTAAAATCATGTCCGCATATGAGTTTGCCGCAAAAGCCCATGCAAACCAATTCCGCTCCTCGGGTGAGCCTTATATAACCCATCCGCTTGCGGTTTCGTACATTCTTCTCGAATTCGGAATGGATACCGACACTATATGTGCGGCAATGCTTCATGATGTTGTTGAGGACACGGACGTCACTCTTGACGAAATCAAAAAACTTTTTGGTCAAGACGTTGCTATGCTTGTTGACGGCGTTACAAAGCTTGGAAAAATTCCTCTTTTCACCAAAGAGGAACAGCAGGCGGAGAATGTCAGAAAGATTCTTCTTGCAATGTCGCAGGATATTCGTGTAATTATTATAAAGCTCTGCGACCGCCTGCATAATATGAGAACGCTCCATTATCGTCCTGCGGCAAAGCAGCGCAACACCGCTCTTGAAACAATGAATATCTATGCGCCCATCGCCCACCGACTCGGTATGAAGACGCTTAAAGATGAAATTGAGGATTTGGCTTTCCGTTACCTCGACCCCTATGCTTACAGTGAAATCGAAAAAATGCTCCAAATCCGCAGCGATAAGCGTGAAGCATTCATTGATTCAATAAAAAAGCAGATTGCCGATCGCTTCCGAGATGCTGGATTTGAGCATGAGCCGCAGATTGACGGACGTGTAAAATCCATCTACGGCATTTACAAGAAAGCCTTTATGCAGGGCAAAAGCTTTGACGAAATTTATGATAAATATGCTGTCCGAATTATTGTTGATACGGTTTTTGAATGCTATAATGCGCTCGGTATCATTCATGATATGTTCCGCCCCATTCCAAACCGCTTCAAGGATTATATCGCAACGCCAAAGGCGAATATGTACCAATCCCTCCACACGACAGTTATCGGACGTGAAGGCATTCCCTTTGAGGTTCAAATAAGAACATGGGAGATGCACCACACTGCCGAATACGGCATCGCCGCTCACTGGAAGTATAAGGAGGGCATAAATGGCAAGGATAAGCTCGAAAGCCGCCTTGCGTGGATAAGGCAGATTATTGAAGCGCAGCAGGAAGCCGATGATGTTGAGGAGATTGTTCGCACGATAAAAAGCGACCTTTCCCCCGAGGATATTTTCGCATTCACTCCAAAGGGCGATATGATAACCCTCCCCGTTGGCGCAACTATAATTGACTTTGCATATGCCATTCACACGCAGGTCGGAAATAAGATGAAGGGCGCAAAGGTTGACGGAAAGCTGGTTTCCCTCGATTATCAGCTTACAACGGGGGAAATCGTTGAAATTCTTACCTCAAGCGACCCGAATCACGGTCCAAACAGGGCGTGGCTCGATATATGCAAAACCAATGAAGCGAAGTCCAAAATCCGTTCGTGGTTCAAAAAGGAACGCCGTGAGGAAAATATCACGCAGGGTAAGGCTGAGCTTGAAAAGGAATTCAAACGAAACTTTATGCGTGTTCCCGAGGAGGATCTTCCCATATTCCTTGCGGAGGATATGAAACGGCATAACTGCCAGAGCATAGACGACTTTTATGCCGCAATAGGCTACGGAGGAGTTATTCTCTCAAGAATGATGCAGCGGCTCAAGGACAAATATCAGAAATATTACGCCGAGCCAGAGTCCCCCGAGCCGAGGGTTCAAAACCCCGACCGCAAGAGCAGTTCGGGAGTTATCGTTGAAGGTCAGAGCAACATTATAGTTAAATTCGCACAATGCTGCAATCCCCTCCCGGGCGATGACATTGTGGGATTTATTACAAAGGGACATGGCGTATCGGTTCATAAAAAGGACTGCTCTACTTATCTCAACGCCATGAAAAACAACACCGAGCCCGAGCGCTGGATAAATGTACGCTGGGCAAACACCTCGAGCAGCGCTCCGACATTTAAGGTTACTCTCGACATCGTTGCAAGGGAGAACATCCTTATCATTGCTGACATTACAAAGCTAATGGCGGAGCTTCATATTCCCCTTACAAACATTTCGGTAAATATGCTCAAAAACGGGAACGCAAATGTTTTTGCGACCATAAACACGGCGGGAGTTGCTCAGCTTAACAACATCATTGCAAGAATAAAAAAATTCCCCGATGTTATAAGCGTAGACAGAAGCTGACACATGCAAAAAAGTCTGCCATGCGGGGACTCGGTAGGATGCTTCTAAACTCAATAAAGAATTCTTATGCAAATATTTATTTTTAATAATTTAATAACGAGGATTTATTACAAATGAAAATATCATATTTTGTTTCTGACACTCCCTTTCAGACAAACTGCTATATTATTGTTACAGATAACAATAACGCCGTCCTTATCGATGCCCCCGAGGTTCAGTCATCCGTTTTAGACGAGCTTGAAAAGCAGGACATTAAAATCACTAAAATTCTTCTTACTCACGGTCACTGCGACCACATAGAATCGCTTGCCCTTCTTGCGAAAAAATATAATGCGGCAGTCTATATTCACGAGCTTGACGAACCAAAGCTCCATGACGACTTTCTTAATCTTTCCGAATATTTTGCGGATTATTACAGCAAGCCCGTTCCGCACTTTGCAAATGCAAATACGGTCAAAAACGGTGATGTTATCGAACAGGATGAGGTTAAATTCAAGGTTCTGCACACCCCGGGACACACAAAAGGCTCCGTCTGCTATATTACGAACGACATAATGTTCAGCGGTGATACATTGTTTAAGCAATCTGTCGGGAGAACGGATATGCCCGACGGAAATTATGCCAACCTGCTCCGCTCGCTTAAAATGCTTGACGGAATTTCCGATAATTACACTCTGTTCCCCGGACATGGCGATTCAACGACCCTTTACGATGAAAAACGCAGGAATCCGTATATGAAAGGCTTTGACTATGACGATATGCTTTAAGGGAAACAAGTGCAAATATGAAATTGAAGCTGTCATGAAGCTGTTTGTTCCCGTTCAGACCTTTGATTTTTTGTTTGAAGATACTGTCAATGAGGGCGATTACTGCATTGTTTCCTCCGAGAACGGGCGGCTGGACGTTATGGCTGCCTATAACGGAAAAACGGCTGAAAAATCCGACACGGCTTACGATGAAAATGAAACCGAGCTTAAGCTCTGCCGTCTGCTTTACCTTTGCATGAGGGAAATCACGGGAATAACGCCCGCATGGGGATACCTTACGGGGATAAGACCCGTAAAAAAGGTTAACACTTTGCTTGACAGGGGTTTCGGCAAGGAAGAAATCTTTTCCTTTCTCAAAGATAAATATGACGTTTCTGACAGGAAGCTGGAGCTCTCCTATCAGACAGCCGTTACTCAAAAGAAATATTTCGACTCCCTTGATGCGCGTTCATTTTCACTTTATGTTTCCATACCGTTCTGCCCGTCAAGATGCTCCTACTGCTCCTTTGTTTCCCACTCCATAGAGTCGGCGGGCGCAAAAAAGCTTCTCCCCGAATATGTGGAAAAGCTCTGTGCGGAAATCGAACAAACCGCTGAAATTGCCGATAATTTAGGCTTAAAGCTCGATACAATTTACATCGGCGGAGGAACGCCCACTTCCCTATCGGCGGAACAACTGGGCAATGTTATGGGCACCTTGAAAAAAAACTTTGACATTTCAAAAATTCGTGAATATACTGTAGAAGCAGGGCGTTCTGACACAATTACCGCAAAAAAACTGGAGGTTATCAAGAAAAACGGCGCAACAAGAATTTCTGTCAATCCGCAAACAATGGAAAACAGCGTTCTTAAAGCCATTGGAAGGAAACATTCCGCAGAGGACGTTATAAACGCATTCAATCTTGCACGAAGCATAGGCTTTGACAATATCAATATGGACACAATCGCAGGTCTGCCTACGGACACCTATGACGGCTTTTGCCGCACTATTGACACGCTCTGCGGTCTTAACCCCGAGAGCATTACCGTTCACACACTTACCGTTAAGCGTTCATCTGCGCTTTTCCATGAGGATGATATTTGCCTTGACAATCGCATATCGGATATGGTAAACTACGGTCAAGAGGTTCTCTGTGCGCATGGGTATTTCCCCTACTACCTGTACCGCCAGAAGAACACAGTCGACAACCTTGAAAATGTAGGCTACGCCAAAAACGGCTGCGAAAGTCTTTACAATATCTATATAATGGAGGAAGCGCAGACCATTCTTGCGGTAGGCGCGGCAGGCTCGACAAAGCTTGTCAACCCATCAACAGGCAAAATCGAGCGTCTTTTTAATTACAAATTCCCTTATGAATATATTTCAAGGTACGAAAAGATGCTTGAGAAAAAAATTAAAATATATGAATTTTATCGGGAGGAATAATTATGGCTTACAATTTTAACGATCTCAAGGAAGATGCAAAGAGCATTTTTGACAAGGCGGCTGCAAAAGCCAACGAGGCTGTTGATTACTCCAAAACTCAGCTTGACCGTGCGCAGCTTCGCTCAAAAATCCGTGAGAAATACACCGAGCTTGGAAAACTGTGCTACAATATGCATGAAACCGATGCCGATGAAACGGGAAAAATGAAAATCGTTATCAACGACATAAGAAGCCTTGAGAACAAACTTGATGAGGCTGACAAAGCTGTTAACGCTAAGAAATGCAAAACCTGCAAATTCTGTCTTACACAGAATGATGCGGACAGCGTTTACTGCACAAAATGCGGTGAAAAACTTTGATTAAACGGAATTGTATATGAAAAAAAATGAATTTTACACCATAACAATCACGGGAATGACATCCGACGGAAACGGTGTCGGCAAAACCGACGACGGTATGGCGGTTTTTGTACCGCTAACCGCCGTCGGCGATGTTATATCCTGCAAAATTGTCAAAATTACGAAAAATTACGCATATGGGATTATCGACAAAATCATATCGCCCTCATCTGACAGGACGGAGAGCAGTTGCCCCGTATCGTCAAAATGCGGGGGATGCACATTCCGCCATATATCCTATGATGCTGAGCTTAAAATTAAGGATAATCTTGTACGTGATGCATTTGAACGCATCGGCGGATTCAAGAATACAAGCTTTGAGGAAATTTGCGGCTGCAATAACCCCGATCGTTATCGTAATAAGACTCAATATCCCGTTGCGGAAATTGACGGGAAAGCAATATGCGGCTTTTACTCAAAGCGAAGTCATAGGGTTGTGCCTTTCACTGATTGTATGCTCCAGCCGCAAATCTTTTCAAGCATAGCGAAGCGCTGCATAGAGCTTTTTAATGAAATGCGGATTAGAGCCTACAACGAAGAAAACGGCAGCGGAATCATCCGACACATTTATATCCGCAGAGGTTTTTATTCGGGCGAAATAATGGTCTGCTTTGTTGTAAAGCAGGAAATAAAAAAGCAGTTAACCGTCCTTGCGGACAGGCTTTGCGGCGAATTTGACGATATAAAAAGCGTAATAATGAACATTAATCCCCGAAACACCAACATAATTCTCGGCAGCAGAAATGTTACGCTCTGCGGCAAGGACTTTATTACAGATACTCTTTGCAAAAATACGATTGAGCTTTCCCCCATGTCTTTTTATCAAGTGAACACGGAACAGGCGGAGCGGCTTTATGCCTGCGCCAAAGAATATGCCAATCTCACGGGTGAAGAAACGCTTCTTGATTTATACTGCGGGGCAGGGACTATAGGGCTCTCCATGGCTGATTCCGTAAAAAAAGTTATGGGCTGTGAGATTGTTCCCGAAGCAATAGAGAACGCCAAGAGAAATGCTTTGGTAAACGGTTTCGATAACGCCGAATTTTTCTGCGGGGATGCAGGCGAATTTGCGGCAGAGCTTGCCAATGACGGAATTAAACCCGATGCTGCGGTTATTGACCCTCCAAGAAAGGGCTGTGACACTCTTACGCTGGACAGCCTTATAAAAATGCTTCCGCAGAAAATTATAATGATCTCCTGTAATCCTGCCACTGCCGCGAGGGATGCCAAATACCTCTGCGGACATGGATATGGTCTTGAAAAAGTTCGGGCGTTTGATTTATTCGGGAGGACGGGGCATGTGGAAACGGTATGCTTATTGTCCAAACTCAAAAGTGACCAACATATTGAGGTTGAACTGAAAACGGACGAGCTTGATCTGACCTCTGCCGAAAGCAAGGCTACCTATGATGAGATCAAGGCCTATGTCAAGGAGCATACAGGCTTGACGGTATCGTCCTTGAATATTGCACAGGTGAAGCAGAAGTGCGGTATTATTGAGAGGGAGAATTACAACAAGGCTAAGACTAAGGACTCCAGACAGCCGAAGTGTACTAAGGAGAAGGAAGAGGCTATTGTTGGGGCTTTGAGGTTTTTTAAGATGATTGGGTAAGTAAGACTAAGTTTATTTCTTGATAGCAATAGTTTATCATGTGTTGCTGAATTCAAAATGTATAGATGCTGTTATTATTTTTTGATATAGAAGGTAAGAATTATGTCAGGTGGAATTACATCACAATATGGATTTTTATTTCAGAAGTATGTTTTTATGGATACCATTATTAGTCATGCTTCAATGGACTTATTTTTTACTTACGAAGGAGCAGATGATATTGATATAATCAAAAATGATGATATTTCCGGAAGCTTATTCATGATAGCTTCATCCAAAAATGAATTTGTCCAGGTAAAGAGTGGATCAGTAAGCATAAACTGTTGGGCAAAAGTGCTTGGAAATTGGTTATTAATGGATGATTATCTTAATTCATCTTTTACACTAGTATGTGAAAATGATCTGGATTTTTTAGTTAATGATAGTACAATTATAGATTCTGTTTATAATTATTTTGAAAACGGCAGTTCAAAAAAAAGAAATTCAATTGCAAAAAGAGTGAATGATAAATTTTTCTCGAAATATAATGAAGATGAAATCAAGAATTTAATAACTAATATAACAAAAAATGTGTTATATCTGTAGTTTCGATGGATACAATGATTGAAAACATAAAACAAAAAGTATTTGATACATACTGCACAGATATTAAGATATTTGAAAGGGCTAAGCAATGTAGATTAGAGCGTATTCTAGAGTATCTCCTATTTGAAATAGAAGAATCAATTAAAAACAAAAAGAAATACACTTTGACATTTCCCAAGCTCATGGAACTAGTAAGAAGAGTACAGACTGAGATAAGCGATAATAAGTATTCTGTTAATACTAGTGCAATAAAAAAAAGAAAAAGGTCAGAAGCAGAACTACTTGTCCAAGAAGATTCCATTAGAGAAATACGCCAGCTAAAACTTGTGAGTGACGATTTAGGATTCATTACTAGTGAACTTGTGAATGAACTTCTTTATAAGGATTTTAGAGAAGTATATGCTGATGGTGGAATTGAGATAGCAAATATAGAAGATATCGCATATTCAAATTATCAGGAAACTGTATTTGAATTCGATAGTACTCCTTCAGCAAAAAATCTATTCATTAATACTGTGAAAAAAGAAATACATTCCTCAATAATGGAAAACAGTCCAATCTATAGAAAGGGTTGCTATGTATATCTAACTGGTGAAGAAATTGATGAAGAAAAACAAATAACTTGGGGTGGTGTTGATGAGTAATTTTTCTTTAGAAGCGGAATATTTGGAAATTATAATTGAACTTCTTAGTGAAAAATACAATGTTAATTCGCTTATTAAACTTGTTTTCATGTCTTTTTGTATTAAACATGGAAAAAAGACTGCATATAATGGACGAAAAAAGGATTTCGTTGATGTCTTTTTTTCTAGTATAAATGTAAAACTATTATCCCATCCCGATGAAATGGAAGCTATACTTGAAGTCATTCATAAAATGAAATCTTCTGGATGGATTAAGCTAGAAGGGGATATAGTGACTGTAGTGAGGAATCTTAATGAATTTAAGTGTGAAAATAGTTTTCTTGTTTGTTGTGATGAAAAAAATATAAATCCAATTCAAGAAGTGAATAAACTTGATAGTAGAGCATTTACGGAAGAGGTGCTTCGGCATGTTTAGAATAAAAGAAATATCATTATATAAAGGTATAAAGAAAAAAACATATAAATTTACTGACAATACATATGTGTATGGAAATAATAGCGTAGGTAAAACTGCTTTTACAAAGGTTATTGATTTTGTTCTTGGAAGTAGTGAAGGATTATCTCATGATGGTCTTGATAACATAGACGAAGTTGAAGCCTATGTAATTAATGAGAAAACAGAATTATGGATTAAAAGAAGTACTACAGGAGAATTTGCATATAGAAGAACTGAAAGTAGTGGTTACTGTGTAGTCAGTCATGATACTTACAAGGATACTATATGTGAAGTTATTTCTGAGAATGTTGATGTAAAGTCGATACAGGTTTATAAAAAGGTTTTTGAGGAAAATCCTTCATTTAGGTCATTTACTTTCCTGAATTTCATCGATGAAATAGGTCAAGGCGACTTGGGTTCCATTTTTACTAGAGGTAAGGATATAAGACACATTGTTCGAATAAGAAAAATAATGGATTTCTTTTTTAACTATGAGAATTCTGAGAAAATATATGAAAAATCCGTTGAATTAGAAAAATTGGAAGTAGAGTACAAAAAATACAGTGAAAAACTGATGACATATGAACAAAGTGTAAAAGATATCGAGAGATTATTTGGAGAGCTTAATCTAAATTATTCTGGAAATATATCTGCTGATTATAATGCTTATCAATCATATAAAGAGCAATTCAACAGAGGCAGTTCAAAACCTAAAGGTGATTTGGCTTATCTTATAAGGGTCTCTCATTCGCTTGCTGAGGAGATTAAAGTTTATGGATTTCTACGCAATCAGTCTGAGATGACTGCTACTAGAAAGGATAGAACTGGAAAACTTCTATCCATGCTTGGGGCTATTGTGGCGGATAATCCAGAGTATGAAAATGAAGTTGCTACAATTAACGCAATGATAAAAGAGATTGATAAAGATAAGATAATTTTGTCATTGGCTGATTATGACGAATCAATAAAGAAAATTGTTGCTGAAAAAGAGAGAATTGATAAAGAAATTAATAAAATTCAGAATCAAGCTTCCGAGTTTGATTATGAAAGCACAATAAAAAAACTTGCATTAATTGAGAATGGATTTCTGATTATTAATTCTGGAGTTGATATGACTAAATCGCAACAACTTTGCGAGCAAATAACGAAACTAAAAAAAGAAATAAAAGAGTTAAAGAACAATTATAGTCAAAAAGATATCAATGAATTCAACAAAAGACTAACAGAAATGTATCTTAAGAGTGATATAAAGAATGTAAAATATCTAAATGATGATAAAATGCAAGTAAATTTCTTTTTGAAATTTGATCCGTTTAGTCAAGTTTTAGTGGCTTATCATAAAGAAGGAGATGCTGATGTTGCTTTTACTCCAGGTAGTATGGCAAGACATAACCACCTTCAGATGTTAGTTTATTTGTGTATGTTAGAGTATCTGCATAAAAAATTCAAAAATTTTATTTATATGCCGATATTGATTATGGATTCACCAGATCAAGCAATGGAACAAGAATCTTTTGAAGAAATATACCCTACCTTAATCAAGGTGGCAAACGAAATTGGCATTCAAACAATCTTTTTTTCAAAAGTAAAAATAAATGGAATTGATGGGAAAAATATGATTAATATATGCGATGGATTAAATCCTTTTCATCAGAAAACAGAAGAATAAGTGATATCAATATACAATTTGACTAGGTAGTAAATTGTATAAGCTGTAAGAATAACGAATCATTTTTTCGTCTTCTTTAAAAGTATAGTTTTTGACGGTAATACTGCTGATATTATGGGTGATAAGCATTAAGCTGAAAAATATGATGAGTCGTTAACATCAATACTTGGTATAATCAAAGAAATCAGGGAACTTAAGAATACAAAATCCTTACCCTACAAGTCCGTCCAAAAGCAAAACAACTGAACAAAGTTAAGTTTTGACCATATTTGAGGGCATTACATATTGACTTTGATTTGTATGTATGTTATAATATATAAAATTTAATGGTTCGCATAGCGATAGTAGCATATGTATTTTTATATAGGAGGATAAAATTATGGGACTATTAAATAATAAAAACTTACCATCAATTCCTTCCAAAAAACCAGATAAGGTTGAAACATGGGCAGGAAAGAAAACAGCTCGTGTTACAAAAACATATACGCAAGAGGATGGTTCAACAGTAAAAGCCACAAGAAAAATTAATTCGGATGGATCTATTTCCGATAAAATTGAACGTAGGTACAAGTGATTATTTATGAACCAGATTATTAGATAACATAAAATTAGCAGTCTCTTTGGAGGCTGTTTTTTTATGTTATGTAATAATGCGATTGAATCTATTTGAAACAGTTAAGGGCAATGTAAACTTATGAGAGTCTGAATAACGAATCGTGTAAATGCCAATAATAACCTGCAAGTTCTAAAATCATAACCGCATCATTCGGATATATAAGGAATGCGTTACGAAAAATCTTTTCTGTCGAAGCGTAATCACTGCTTTCCTGAAGCTTCGAAGCTGTCTTGTATATATCATGCTGTGTCTGTTCAGTACGGATTGTATCCCTACCCAAGAGCATATCAATGCTCGTTTCAAAAATATTTTCTAATGCTGGGAGAAATGTAATATCGGAATAACATTCGGCTCTTTCTCACTTTGAAACGCTTTTTATATTATTCCTCGTAATTTTCATAACCATCACGAATTTGTTCAATTGTACCCTTAAGCAGACAATTATCTGTATTTATATCATAATTTCTGTAATCCCATTCGGGAACGTTATCGAATCCGCTGCTTGAGTAAAAAATCCCGGAATGACCGTCAGCGTCAGTTTTCTTAATTGCTTCAAGAAGCTCAAATGCAGGCATATCATCAACGATACTTCGCCCTGCACCGTCAAGGATTTTGGGGTAAGCACGACCGTGTCCTTTTGGCATATCACTGATTTCAAGAAGCTCAATACTAAAGACCTGCTCACAGCCAAAATCGTAGGTCATTTCAATAGTATCGCCAATATTCATACCAAGCTTTCCAATTTTGTAAAGTCCAAGCAGATCGTAAGGCTCATCTTCATTATAAGGCAGATCCTCGAAATCTTCCTCTGTCAGAAAAAATGATGTGCCCTTGTATTTCATCTCAAATAAGTGATATGCCATAGTATCAAAGGTTGCCAGCACCATATATCCAAGCTCGGCAAGAGTGTAATTTGATGAAACTGCGGCTGTCCGCCATATTTTGTTATCGCATTCAGCATAGATGATTTTAAATGTGTAGATTTGTACTGCCATAAATTTTACCTCATTTCAATGCTTGTTTTTGCTTCTTTATCTCCATAATATCCCATAAGCTATCCACCGCATAATCCGCCTTCTGATACTCATTAATGGGCTGCTGATATATACTGAACCCCTGCCTAACCCAAATAGTTTTCATTCCAAGCTTTTTGGCAGGCTCAATATCATTATCAATCCTATCACCTATCATAACAGCATTTTCAGGCAGACAGTCTGCACGTTTCAAAGCTCGCAAGAAAATCTCGCTGTCAGGCTTGGCAACTCCTTCTTCGGCAGAAGCTATTACAAGCTTTATGTATTTCATAAGTCCCCAGTTTTCAAGGCGATTTTCCGTGCCAAGTGACTGATTAGCTATTACACCAATGCTGTATCCCTTTACACAAAGAGCATTTAGGACAGCTTCTGCTTCTTCATAAGGCTTTTCAAATTCATGATGCCACGGAGTTTTTGTAAGTCCGAAGAATTTTAGGGCTTCAATATCACCCTTAAGGTTTTGCTTTGCAAAAAATATACGTTTTTCATTAAATTCCTCAAAAGTAATATCAGTTCCTGCAATAGCATCTCTTATTCGATGATTATAGCATTCTGTTTCATCGATAAGGGTTGAGCCGACATCAAAAAATATCCATTTAATTCTGTTCATTGTAAATGTCCCCCGAAATATTTTTATAGTAAATCACATAATATCAAGATAATGCTTAATATCACCAACAAATTGATTTCCACATCTGGCAAGCTCGCCGAGAACTCTGTCTGTTCCATATTCGGTTTTATGCCAATTCTCCTTGGTAATGTTGTAGCAATGGACAGGACAAACCTTTATGTCAACATTTGGGAAAGCCATCTGATATAACATCAGACAGCGGCGGGCGTGAAAGGCTTTACAGACAATTATAGCTGTTTTTATCTCGATCCCTTTTTTGTCAACAGCTTCACGGGAGAAAAAAGCGTTATCACGGGTATGCCCCGATTTGTTTTCTTCAATAATTGCTGTTATCGGAACACCGTTTTTTACCAAAACATCTGTAAAGAATTCACAGTCGGAATGATAATCTCCGTCATAAATGTCTGCTTTGGAACGGACACCATGCCACTTGTCAGCTTTAACGCTTATCCCACCTGACGGAACAAGCCATTCAGCCATACCTTTAAGATACAATTCTGCGGCATATTCGGGCTGTTCGGAATGCGATCCACCCGGAAGAAATATAGCATCAACCTTCTGCGGTTCATCGGACACAAATATATAATCTGATATATCGGTAATGATTCTGTTTGTCATAAGTGGCCTCCATTAATTGTGCAACGCAGCGCTGCACAATTATTTGATCCTTTTATTTTAGAAATTAAGCAAATCTATCGTTTCTGTGTTCTTGGTTAAATTATAACACTTTTCAGCGTATAAATCAATGCTTTTTAGTGCAATATTTCCTCAAATATGCTTTACATTGACAAATCCCTAAAAAAATATTATCATAAACTTACCAACCATTTTGAAAAACTCCCCACTATATTATCAAGAACGTTCTTAAAGCGAGGGAAAAGCAATGAAAAAGCAGGATGCGGACAAGCTCATATCTTCCTACATAAAAAAGCTGTTCCGTTTTGCAATGTCAAGGCTGTCGAAGATCGACGAAGCGGAGGAGCTTGCGGCGGAGGTAACCTTTCAGGTTTACACTTCATTGTTGAAACAGGACAATATTGAAAACCTTGACGGCTATATCTACCGCATTGCGAAAAATGTCTATGCAAACTATATCGGCGGCAGAAAGCAGATCACCGCCGTTGACGGGCTTGAGTATGTCCCCGACAGCAGAGATTTCACGCAGGAGATAATAGAAAGCGAAAGCTATGGTATTCTGCGGCGTGAGATAACCTATCTTTCAAAGCTGCAGCGTGAGATAATCGTCCTGCATTATTTCCACGACAAAAGAGTCAAGGAAATTGCAACGCTTCTTTCCCTTAACGAAAATACGGTAAAATGGCATTTAGCCTGCTCACGAAAGGAGTTAATCTTAGGTATGGAAAAGACAAGAACTACGGGAACTCTCGGCACAGAGCCGATACGTTTATGTAATATGGGGCATTGCGGTTGTTCGGGATCAAAAGGTGATACCGCAGACTTTCTCGCAAAGGTCATCACACAGAATATCGCTTATGCGGCATATCATCAGCCGAGAACTATCAACGAAATTGCCGAGGAGCTTGGTATCAATCCTATATTCGTTGAGGACGAGGTATCCGTTCTAGAAGAAAACGGATATATGGACAAGTTAAAAAATGGAAGATACCGCACCAATATACGAATATATGAGCCAAACGAAACTCGGCACAGGATCTACAGAGAGATCGAACCGAAGTACACTAAACTTTTTGCCGAAAAATTCTTCGCACCGATTCTTGAAACAATAACCGAAATACCCGAATGGCTTCACATTCCCGACAATGACATAAACCTTATGAAATGGTGTCTTGTGTGCTTTATGTCCCATAAGCTTATAGCGGCAAATGGCTGCGACTATTCAAAATATTACATAAAGCGTCCCGATGGCGGCGATTATATTGCTTTTGCTGTCCTTGACGTAAAGCCCGATTGGGACACAAGCGAAGCCGATCCGGATATTTATTGGAGCTGCGGAGATATGGGGCGGAACAACTTTTCAAACGGAATATGGTGGAAGAGCTGGCAGTTTGACTGCTGCTGGACCGGGAGAACAGGCGGCTGGAGGGATAATCTTAACGAGGATTTTGACAAGATATGTTTTTGGTTGAAAAATCAACTTCCCGAAACCACAGCCAATGCCGAAAGCTACGCCCGCCTGCTTGAAAAGGGTTATCTTATAAAAAACAGCGACGGGTACAAGTGCAATCTTATTCTTTGTGACAGTGAAAGAAAGTGGCTTGAATATATTCCCGAAGCCACAGAAGAAATAAAGGACTTGTCCTGCCAATATGCCGCCGAGGTAGAGAAAGCGGAGCTTATCGGTCAGCCCGAGCATATGCACGAACTGATAAAGTGTCAGAGCAAAAACGCCGCCGGATACCTTCACACGAGAGTGATGAAAGCCTTGCTTGATATGGGCGTGCTGAAAATGCCGACCAAGGAGCAGGCAAAGGGGCTTTGCACTATTATGTTTATGGGGTGAATCTATCAATAAAAAACGCCGGAAGCGCACAGCGGAGAAATCTGCTGTGCGCTTTCTTGACATAATCCTCAAAAAATATTATCATAAACTTATCGAATCAAATCAAAAATCTGCGACTTATAAGTGAAAGCTTTCAAAAGAGGTGTACTATGCACATAAACGACATCGAAAACATAATGAATTATCTGTTTTCTGCCGCACTGAAAAAATGCGGTAACTTTGAGGACGCAGAGGATCTGACAAGCGAAACGCTGCTTGCCGCTTTGAAGTATCCCAAGGAGATAAAGGATATGAAAAAGTGGCTGTCGGCGGTGCTAAACCACAAGTATTACGATATGCTCAGGCGGAAATATAAGCTCCCGACGGTAAGCATCAACCTTGTTCCCGAGGATATGTTTCCCTGTGAAGAAGAGAATGCCGATATGCCAAGTGCCGAAGAAATACGCCGGGAGGTGGCATATCTTTCGGGAAAGTATCGTGAGGTTATTGTCCGTCACTATCTTAACGGTGAAAAAGTGCAGAGCATTGCCGATAAGCTGGATATCCCCAAAGGTACGGTGCTGTCAAGGCTGTCCGCAGGCAGAGAGCAGATACGGAAAGGATTTGATTCTATGGAACGTTACGAAAAGCAAAGCTATCAGCCCGAACGGCTTGATATTACCTGCAACGGATGTATGGGACTGAACGGCGAGCCTTTTTCGCTGGCTGACGATGATATGATGAAGCAGAATATTCTTATCGCTGCTTACGAAAAGCCTGTTACATGCGTTGAGATCGCACTTGCTCTCGGTATCCCTACGGCGTATATTGAAAATGCGGTCAATGACCTTGTAAGCTCCGAGCTTATGCAGAAAAAGGGCGATAAGGTCTTTACGGATTTTATGATAATCACTCCCGAACAGGTTTTAAAAGGTCTTGATGTTCAGATTGAATTTTCTAAAAGGCATTATAATACTATCTGGGAGCTGTTCAGCGATTTTCTTGCAGAGATAAGGGAGAGCACCAAAGATATATGCCTTAGAGAAAGTGAACAGCGCAAGCTGGAATACTTCTTCGTTCTGCATCTGTTCTCAACCGGAATTTATCAGGCGGTACAGCGCATAGTACCGTCAAAGGAGGAATTTCCTCTCCGCCCGGACGGTGGAAAATGGATAGCATTCGGAAACCAATATCCTCTTGACTTTGATTTTGAAAATTACAGATTTTCAAAATATTGTTATGGCGGAGAAAGACGCTCATACGAGGAAAATTTTTTCGGCTCCAAGTCCGTTGACCTGCATATTTATGACGCACAGCCAGACCTTAACAAATATCAGCACGGCGAAAAAATGCTGGACGATGAAATATTTATGAAAATGCTGTATGTCATTTACAAGGGCATACCCTTCAATTACACGGGCATTGACCCTATGTATCTGAGTCGTATTCCACATCTTGTTGAATGTCGGCTACTCCGCATAGAAGATGATAAGCCTCGGGTTGATATTCCCGTAATTCCAAAGCAGAAATATGACGAGCTGGACAAGCTGCGCATCAAGAAAATCTATGAATTTGCGGATATGTTCGAGCCTCTTCTTCGTGAAATAATGCCCAAGCTGAAATTTGATGTGCCAAAGCACCTTGAAGGTCGTGTGGCGGAATTCAGAAAGTACAAATGCTATGCTTTTCCCATGGCGGTCATCAAAGAAGCAATGGAAAAGGGCGATTTCTACTCCGAAAACTGTACGCCGCCTATGGTTATGGTGATTGAAGAATAGCATTAGCGCACGGTGGAAGTTTTGCCGTGCGCTTTGTATTTTACGCTGTATGATAAAAACATCGCATAGGGGAAAACCATATAAAAACCCAGATATCAAACCTTTTCTGCAATCAGTACGTCCATACAATGCTTATGAGGAATACCACTGCTGTTGCAGTCAAAGATCCACTCCTCGTTTTTATGGAACAGCCAATCGTGGTAATACATAAACAGCTCACCCGACTTCCAGCTATCCACAACAAATTCGCCTTTTTCCGTATCGGGCGGAAGAAGGATAAACGGCTTCTCTACAAAAACATTTATAACATTGATACCATTCGTAGCCGTATGGGCTTTAAGATTATTGACCATATTTTCTCGTAATTCAAGAGGAATATAATGAAAAACACCACTTGAAAAGATGATGTCATAGTCAGCTTTAAGTCTGAAATCTCTCACATCTGCCTTGAAAAAGTCAACCTTTACACCGTAAGTATCGGCAAGCTCCCTTGCCTTTGACAGTCCCTGTTCAGAAGCGTCAAACGCTGCAACATCATAACCGTTTCTTGCAAGAAAAACAGCGTCCTTGCCTTCTCCGCAGCCAATATCAAGCACCTTATACGGCTTAACAGGCGGCTTCATTCGCATTATCTCATAACACAGATCGTTAGGCTTTAAGCCCCAATAATACCCTTCATTGCCGTACCGTTTGTCATAATCGGTGACGGATTGCGATGGATACCCCAACAGCGAATCAATAGATATTTTCAGAACAGCAGCGATCTGCGGCAGAAGCTCAATATCGGGACAGGAAGTACCGTTTTCCCATTTGGAGATTGCCTGAAAAGAAACGTGCAGCTTTTCGGCTAACGCCTGCTGTGTCAATCCAAGCGCTTTTCGCTTTTCGGATATTACTTTGCCAATATTCATATATTTACCCTCCTTCGCTGTTTTTATTATATCATCGTATATCCGGAAATTCAATAACCGACTTGTTGAACAATCGGTATGTATTCTATCAACAGTTGAAAATACAAAACCTCCTAGACTTAAACGAGCCAAGGAGGTCAGCTTTTTTCCTACACCAATCTGCAAAGAGATTGTTCCTTCAGAACTTTTCCCATGGCGGTCTCAAGGAAGCAATGGCAAAAGACGATTTCTACTCCGAAAACTGTACACCGCCTATGGTTATGGTGATTGAGGAATGATAAAATCACACGACTTAGTTCTGCCGTGCGATTTTGCATAAATCGGTATTTGACGAATAAACAAAAAGCGTGAGTTTTTTGCTCACGCTTTACTGTTGTCTATAAATTTCTCCATTATGTAACGCTTAACAACCGCCCCGTTTGACATTTTTTGTTCTGCTTCAGACGTAATATGAAATCCACACTTAAAATAACATTGCTGAGCTTGTATATTGCTTTGGTCTGTATAAAGTCCTATTGAAACATATCCACGTGATCCCAAATTTTCAATTATTTCAGTTATGACACATTGACCTATGCCGCAATTTTGATATTCGGGGAGTAAGGCTATCATTTTAATGTATGCTTTTTTATCTTCTGCGGATAAACCGTTTATCCCCAACCATCCTATGGGTTTAGAATCATCATAGATAATGTAATCTTCCTCATCCGAGTCCTGCAGCCATTCGGTAATCGCAGCAGCCCAAATATTTACTGTGGTTGGAGTTTCGTTCAAAACAGTCATAACAGACTCATTATTCATAAGTTCTTGCAGAAAAGGTGCATCATTCTCATTAACCATAATGATTTCAATTTTTCTCATTAATTATCTCCTTGAAAAAACATAGATTATTTATTTTAAGTTTATTCCATCATACCCCAAATCAAAAACGCAGTCAAGACGAAAGAGCAGCTATTTTGAAGAAAGAACATTTCAACAAAAAGTCAATTCTGCACTTTCTGAAAAACTTCATCACAGATCAAGCCCAACAACTTGTAATCTGCGCACAGTACAGAAGTGTCAAATTGAGATTTTTGAAAAAATCAGAAATATAGATTTTTTCAAAGTTTCGCTTGTTATCCTGCGAGCAAAACGCCTATATATCGCTATCTAAAAACGAAAAATGTACAGTTTTTCATCGCTTGCGAGTATTTCCGAAAAGATACGTATCTTTTCCACGCTTGCGGGCTTTCAGCCCAAAAGTCATATGACTTTTCAACGCTTGCGGGTATCTTCATCACAAATCGTATTCAACCGGGTTGAAACTCAATTCCGCCATTTTTTCACCGGCTCACTTTTACCGCAATCATTGGAAGTAGCAGGAAAGTTTATCATCCACTCCGAATATTCTTCCTCGGTGATGATTTTTTCACTCAGCTCTTTTCTGCGAAGCTGCCACTCCGAAAGAAATTCATTCAGCAAATGATTGTGAAATTGAAGTGCAGGCTGCGGATTTCCTAATTCGTTGGGAACAGAGATTATTGAGAAATTGTTGATGTGATGTTTTTTCGATTCCTGCTCCAGATCAAAAAGCAGATGTATGAAAGTTTCCGTATTTTCCAAAGACGGATTTTTCAGAAAATTGATATTTACGTCAAGTATGGCTGCTATCTCTGACAGCAATTCCGACTTTGGCGTTCTTGTGCCGCTTTCATATTGTGCAATTCGGACATCGGCAGATTTTTCATCGAAGCCGAGTTTCATTCCGAGTTCCTTCTGAGTAAGTTCTCGAAGATTTCTTGCGTTTTTGATTTTTTCACCTATGGTCATAATAGCCCTCCCGAAATTTTTATCTACTTTGATTTTACCATATTTTCAAAAAGCAATCAATGTTCCTAATCAAAAAAGTTAAAGAAATTTTCTGAAAGCTCTTGACAAAAGTAAATTTGTATAGTATAATATAGTTAAACATTTAAGATTAGTCAGAATCAACATAGCAATGATTTTTAAAATTGAATAACGGCGTCCCAAAGGAGCGGGGCGGAACAGCGAAAGAGAGCTAAGAGCAAATCTGCGGATTTGTTTCTTGGCTCTCTTTTTTGTTTGTCAGATTAAACTTTTTCGAAAAGTGAAGTTGCTAAATTTTGAAAAACAGAAGAACAAAAGAAACAACAAAGAAAGGAGAATGTCAATGACAGATGTATGGGACAGTTTTGCAAGCTTATTGGCAGAATTGATTGAAAAGCACGCTGCGGAGCTGTCCTTTG
Source organism: Oscillospiraceae bacterium (assembly GCA_021199335.1). Taxonomy (GTDB): domain Bacteria; phylum Bacillota; class Clostridia; order Oscillospirales; family Ruminococcaceae; genus UMGS363. The sequence goes on from JAJQIG010000056.1 coordinate 61,839, forward strand.
ATGATATACCGACATCTCAAAATACCGAATCCTATGAAAAAAGCAACAATGAAAATATAGATACTAAATTGCCTGTTGACAAAAGCAATAGCACATGATATAATAATCGTGAGATATATGTCCAAACCTGTTATTTGTAAATGGGAGATGAGTTTAGCAATATGGCAACGAAGGTCTATACATATACAAGAGTATCAACCGCAATGCAGATCGACGGTTACTCTTTAGATGCTCAGAAATCACGAATGAAAGCCTTTGCCGATTATAACGGCTATGAAATTGCCGGAGAATACGAGGACGCAGGTAAATCGGGAAAGTCTATTGAAGGAAGATTGCAGTTCAACCAGATGATGGAAGATATTAAGTCGGGAAAGGACAGCGTATCTTATGTGCTTGTATTCAAGCTCTCCCGTTTTGGAAGGAATGCGGCTGATGTGCTGTCCACCCTGCAAGTCATGCAGGACTTCGGAGTAAACCTTATTTGCGTTGAGGATGGCATTGATTCTTCAAAGGACGCAGGAAAGCTGATGATCTCTGTATTGTCTGCCGTTGCAGAAATCGAAAGAGAGAATATCCGTGTCCAGACAATGGAAGGACGTATTCAGAAAGCCCGTGAAGGTAAATGGAACGGCGGATTTGCTCCATACGGCTATAAACTTGTAAATGGCGAATTGGTAATCAACGAAGAAGAAGCCGAGGCTATCCGTGTTATCTTCGACCAATATGTAAACACGAATACGGGTGCAAACGGAATTGCCAAATATCTTGAAGATCACGGTATTCACAAGATAATACGTCAAAACGGAAAAACACCGCTTTTTGATGCTTCGCTTATCCGCAAGATACTTAAAAATCCCGTTTACTGCGGCAAGATTGCTTATGGTCGCAGAAAAATGGAGAAAATACACGGAACAAGAAACGATTATCATCTTGTTGAACAGGACAACTTTCTGCTTGCTGACGGAGTGCATGAGCCTATTGTTTCCGAAGAGCTTTGGCAGTCCGCACAGGTAAAGCTTCTTTCACAGGCTAAAAAGTATGAGCGTGTAAATACCGGCAAGGATACAAGGGTACACCTGCTTTCGGGTATTGTAAAATGCCCCGTCTGCGGTGCGGGAATGTACGGAAACAAGAGTGTTAAGCACAAGAAAGACGGCACGAAATACAAGGATTTCTTCTACTATGGCTGTAAGCATCGTAAAATGGAGAGAGGATATAAGTGCGATTACAAAAAGCAGATAAACGAAGAACTGCTTGACAATTCTGTTTCTGAGATTATAATTAAATTAGTGAGCAATCCGAAATTTGCCTCTATGATGCAGGATAAGATCAATATGCAGGTCGATACGACAGCAATTGAACAAGAGCTTGCAAATTTCGAAAAACAGCTTCGTCAGGCTTACGGGGTAAAATCAAAGCTTATCGAGGAAATAGACTCACTTGACCCCGATGACAGGCACTATATAAATCGGAAAGCAGACCTTGACAGCCGCCTTTATAATATGTATGATAAGATAGAGGGTATTGAAAATCAGCTCATTGCCGCACGAGCAAAGAAACAATCCATTGAAGCCGAAAAGCTGACAAGTGACAATATCTACAAGGTGCTGATTTACTTTGAAAAGCTGTACGCAGTAATGAATGAAGCTGAAAGGCGGCAGCTTATCGAAGCACTCGTTTCCGAGATACAGATATACGAAGAACGCCAGCCAAACGGGCAATGGATAAAGTCCATCAAATTCAGGCTTCCTATTATTGAAGAGGATATGAATATTTATTTGGACAATGATGCACACGTTGAGTGTGTAGTATTGATGTCAAGGGTTTAAAAATAATGTGTGAAATGTATGGGATTATGTGACTTGGGATTATACGGAACTCATTATTGATAGAAAAACGAAAACCATCGAGCAGATTTAAAATATTGGCACAGATTGTAAGATCTCACGTAGATACGAAATTGAAGGCGGCATAGAAAGTCTGTTAGATGGCTTCGATGCGGAAGATTTATTCGAGAATATTGTAGGTAATCCTGATGATGTAGTGGGAAATCCAAATGAAACCATAGATTACAAAATCACGATAGACTATAAAAAGAACCCTCAAAAAGTCATTGTGGGAACATTTGATAAAAATGGACTACCGGACGATTTTGAGGAATTTGCGGATACAGTATTTGACTTCATGCGTTTTTATGGTTTAGGTGGGATTCTTGACCCATCTGTGTATGGTAAAATAAAGCGCAGGACGACGGATTCAAGCGCAGCTTTAACAAGCTGCCAAAATTGCGAAGCAATTTTGCAAGCCA
>JAJQIG010000053.1 GCA_021199335.1 Oscillospiraceae bacterium
TTGATTACTTATTAACACTCGGGTGTTGTAGTTTGACAGTTATTCTAACATCAAAGTCCGATTATCTCTTTTGGAAAGCAAAAAAAGAAAGACCTCCGCATTACTACAGAAGTCCATTCTCGCTGCAGGGCGTTCCTGCAATATTAACTTTGGCTAAATATCCCTTTCGGGGAGCAAAAAAGAAAGACCTCCGTATTACTACAGAAGTCCATTCTCGCTGCAGGGCGTTCCCTGCTGGCGGAAGCGGAGGGATTCGAACCCTCGAGCCTGTGAAGGCTACCTGATTTCGAGTCAGGGCCGTTATGACCACTTCGATACGCTTCCAAAATTTCAACTTTTATATTATATCACCTCCACGAAAAAAAAGCAAGCACTTTTTTTCAAAAAATATGTTAAATTGTCAAAAATATTTTTTTACCTTTATAAAAATGTTGACTTTTAATGCTATACGCTGTATAATAATATCATGAAACAATATCAACGGTGAGAATGAATAAGCTGTCCGCCGTTGATAGGCAAATTTACAGTGCCCAAAAGCGCTTTAATTCACAATAAATGATTCAAAACCGCCATTCTACGGGTTTTGACTAGGGGGATACTGATTTTATGAACACAATTCCGTTTTTTAATTACAGTCTTTATCAGATGTTTCTGATGTTTTGCATTTGGTCTTTTATCGGCTGGTGTATTGAGGTTTGCTATATGACCCTTGAAACGGGCGAGTATCAGAACCGAGGATTCCTTCATATGCCGATTTGCCCTATTTACGGCTTCGGCGTGCTTATGGTTGTTACCTTTTTCCGTTCCATAAGCTATGCGATAATTCCTCTGTTCATCGCAACGGGGGTGCTTTGTACATTATTCGAGCTTTTAATCGGCATCGGAATGGAGAAAATGTTCCATACACGCTGGTGGGATTACTCAAACGAAAGATTCAACTACAAGGGCTATATCTGCCTTAAGGTTTCCCTGCTGTGGGGATTCGGCTGCGTTCTTGTAATAAGAGTTTTTCATCCGATTGTTGAAAGACTTATCGACCTTATCCCAGTTAAAGCGGGGCTTGTGATTATACTTATTATGTCAATACTCATTGTAATAGACCTTATAAGCTCAATATGTGCGGTAAACAACCTTAATAACCGACTTAAACAGATTGATGAAATTTCGGGGCTTATGCTTAGGAGCTCCGTTAAAATAGGAGAAAAGCTTGCTAACGAAACCAATGAGGTCAAGGAAAAATATGACAAGCTAATAAATCTGCGTGATAAACAGGTTGAACGTCTGCTTAAAGCATATCCGAGCATTCGTTCAATTTCTTATTCCGAATCAATGGAGAAGCTCAAGGAAAAATATTATTCGGCACGATTTGATGCAACGCAAAAAAAGAAACATAAAACCAAACCTGCCGATTCCCAATACATAGCGCAAAATTCCGATGAAGCCGAATCGGAGGAACATATCCTTGAAACAACAAGCTTAAATAAATAACCTTAATGCCCCATCTCTGAACCCGATTAGACGAGTTCAAAGGTGGGGCATTTCCTGTTCGGCAGGAAATGTCTGCCGAAAATAAGCACTGCGCAAGGTCATATTAGGTAAAAGCCGACTATTCCCGCAACAATTCCACATAAGAACCCGACAATAACATCCCTCGGGAAATGAACCCCCGATATAACACGCAATATTCCCATAAGAACCGCCGTTATAATTATTACAGCCGCAGGTATTGCCGTGGGTAAACAGGCAAGATATGTCATCCCGATAATTGCAACGGAAAAAACGTGCCTGCTTGGGAAGGATTTTCCCTTTGTTTTCTTGGGGTAAACAGGAGGAATCCCAAAAACCTCATACGGACGGGGAAGGTTGATGATTCTTCGGATAATGCTGAAGGCGGCAAATGAAACAGCGGGAACCGCAATTGCCCTTATGATAAGACTGCTGCCCTGAACCGCAAGAATAATCAACAGGAATGGGTAAGCGGCAAAAATTATATAGGTTAAAATCTTGTTTGCAGCTCCCGCTCCCCTCGCCAATGACGGCTTATTCCTCAAAACAGACGTTATTTTTTCATATTCCGATTTCGTCATAGCCACACACTTATCCCATCATTTTCTGAAATGCCGAAGCAAGGTAAAGCGAACCCGCTATTATAACCATACCGCTCTCCCCCGCAAGGGCCATAGCCCTCGGGACGGCATCCTTAATGCTCATGACCTGCGCATCCCTGAAAAGCTCCGCAAGCTTGGGCGCGAATACCGTTTTCGGCGCAAATCCGTCAATGCAGATTCCGTAATCAATATATCTTGTCATAAATCCAAGGGCGGTTTGCCAGTCCTTGTCCTCCATCATTCCGCAAACCATTATTCTCGGCTCTTTGGGAACGGTTCTCACAAAATCCGCAAGCGCCCTCATGCCATCGGGGTTATGCGCTCCGTCAATTACAACAAACGGCTTATCAGCATGAAGAATCTGACATCTTGACGGCACAACAGAGCTTTTTATTCCGTCATAAACCGTGCTGTAGGTAAGGGCGTAAAATCCGCTTTTACGAAGGATTTCCGCTGTTTCGATTGCTGTAAGGGCATTGTCAATCTGATGCTTTCCTATCATTGAGGTTACGTAGGCTCTGCCCTTATAACGAAATTTATTGCCTGTGTAGTCACATTTTTCTATTTTGAGCTTGTCAATATCGGGTGTATGAAACTCGCTTGACACCCCCGCCGCTGTTCCATGGACGACATTAATGGTTTCCTTTTTTTGACCGCAGGCGAGGACTACAGGGCAGCCCGGCTTTATAATTCCCGCTTTGTGACGTGCAACCTGCTCAATTGTATCTCCAAGGATTTTTGTATGGTCGAGGGAGATAGATGTTATAACGGAAGCCAACGGCTGCTTTATGATATTTGTACAGTCAAGAAGTCCTCCAAGACCTGTTTCAAGGACAACAACATCACATTTCATTGCCGCATAATAGACAAAGGCAATGGCGGTGGTTATTTCAAACTGTGAGCATCCCTCATCAAGCTCCGAAATCATGGGCATAATGCTTTCAACAATCTGGCAAAGCTCGTCATCGGATATGTTTCTGCCATTAATTCTTATTCTGTCGTTATAGACCTTGATATAGGGCGAAGTGAACTCACCTGTTTTGTAACCCGCACAGGAGAGGGCGCTTGCAAGCATACGCACTGTAGAACCCTTTCCGTTTGTTCCCGCAACATGAATAAATTTCAGCCTATCCTGCGGATTGCCGATAGCGTCCATTATCCTGCGAAAGCGGTCGGTCGTTGTAATCGGTGCGCCGAGCTTTGAAAAGCTGTTTATATAATTCATCGCTTCATATATATTCATATTGTTATACCTCTTCTCTCTGTAATCATTATACCACTTTTGCATCATTAAGTAAATAAGCAAAAAAATTTATTAAAGACCTTGACAAAAGCATAAATATGCGTTACTATTGTATTATCGAATTAGTACAAGAATACATCTTACATACTGCGCTTATTTTTTGGGGGGAAACGGCTAATGTCATGGGATTTCAACGAAAATATTCCGATTTATCAGCAGATAATCGAGCATATAAAATTCAGCATTGCTACAGGTGAATATAAAGCCGGCAATAAGATTATGCCCGTAAGGGAGCTTGCCGCTGCGGCAAAGGTCAATCCAAATACAATGCAAAAAGCGCTTTGCGAGCTTGAACGTGAGGGTTTACTTTATACTCAGAGAACGGCGGGACGATTTGTTACGGACGATAAGCAAAGAATAACCGAGCTGCGGCGAAGTCTTGCGGATGAGCACATATGCCTTTTTATCGAAAAAATGACCCAGCTTGGCTTCACCTCATGCGAGGCAGCCGATGAACTGGCTAAACACATTAAGGGGGAAACGGAATGAACGAAGAAAATTTTTCGGGGCTTGTCCTTTGCGGCGGACTTGCAAAAGCATATGGAAAAAAAGTTGCGCTTAATAACGTTAATCTCGAAATAGGCAGGGGTAGAATTGTCGGTCTTTTAGGTCCGAACGGAAGCGGAAAAACAACTCTTATAAAAATTTTAAGCGGAATACTTACCCCTACGGGTGGAACAGCTTCCATTTCGGGCAGGAGCATAGGAATTGAAACTAAAAAAATTGTTTCTTATCTCCCCGAAAGGTCCTACATTGACAGCCGAATGAACGTTAAGCAGATGATTTCCTTTTTCTCCGATTTTTACGGGAACTTCAGCGCCGAATCCGCCTATGCTATGCTCTCCGATCTTGGCATCAACCCGAATGACAGCCTTAAAACCATGTCAAAGGGAACAAAGGAAAAGGTTCAGCTTATCCTTGTAATGAGCCGAAAAGCGGAGCTTTATCTCCTCGATGAACCAATCGGCGGAGTTGACCCTGCAGCAAGGGATTATATTATCCAAACAATTCTCCGAAATTATGACGAAAACGCTTCCGTCATAATTTCAACCCACCTTATTTCCGATATTGAAAACATACTTGATGAAGCAATTTTTATTAAAGACGGCAATATTATCCTCCATTCGGAGGTTGACTCAATAAGGGCGCAATATGGGAAATCGGTTGACGGGGTTTTCAGGGAGGTGTTTTCATGCTAATAAAGCTGCTTAAATATGAGATTGTTTCGGAATGGAAAAAATATGCCGTAACATATATCGGAATGCTTATTCTTGCGGTTTCAATCCTTATTGCAAGCAATGAGCTTGAGCGTTTGGGGGAAAATTCATTCGCGGAAATGCTTCAATCCCTGCTTATGAATGCGTTTGCGCTGTTAAGCTTTGCGGCCTTTGTAATGGTTTTGGTTTTCGCCACGCTGCGTTTTTATAAAAACATGTTTCGTGATGAGGGATATTTAATGCATACTCTCCCCGTTTCTGCCATGAGCCATATTTTATCAAAGCTTGCATCGACATATATTTGGTTTATGCTTACATCCGCTGTGTTTATGCTCTCACTTTGCATCGCAAAAGGAAGTACGGAACCCTTAAACGGGCTTCTATCGATAAAAATGTATATAACCGACTCGGCTGTGAATGACGGTATTGTCATCGCTGACAGTTCGGACTTGGAGACATTCATAAAATTGTGTAACAGCTTCTTAGTTAAATGCGCCGTTGCAGGCTTTTTTACAGCCCCGATTTTATTCCAGATACTTATGAATTTCTGCATAGCGTTCGGAAATCTGTTCAACAGGCATAAAATTCCTATGGCGGTTGTTACGTTTGTTGGAATCAACCTCATTTCAAACATAATATCGGGGATAATTATGACCTGCGCATTTCGGGATGCGGAATCGGCAACCTCTGCGGAAGTAATATCAATGTTTACTGACGGCTTTATTATCAACGCAGTAGTATTCGCTGTAATTTATGCCGCCATGTTCTGCGCCACCCATTTCATAATGGACAAAAAGCTTAACTTAGAATAACATTTGGAGCAAAAAATATTGCAGTCCGCATAGCGTTTATACGGACTGCAATTTTATTTATGTAGCTTTATTATTCCCAACCCATAACTTCCTTTATCTTTTCAACAAGCTTTTCGGAAGCCTTTGCGTGGGTTGCTTCGGTTGGATGCCAATCTGCGGCGATTCCGTCATCCTGTGACTGTTGATCAAACATAAGGTATGCAACGTTTTCATCGCCTGTTTCCTCTGTATACTGTCTTACCGCAAGCTCAACATAGGGGTAAAGATTCTGTCCCATTATTCCGAGTGTTCCGATAATTGTAGCATCGGGGTTGTTTTCACGAATCGTTTTAATGAATTCAACATATGTCTGTTGGAATTCCTCGCAGCGGTCATCCTTGTTCTTGCAATAGCTGTCGTCATTTGTTCCGAGGTTTATCACGATAACATCGGGCTGACGTTTGCTGAAATCCCAATCAATGTTTGACGGAACAAAGCTGCCGTTTGTGCTCCATGAATATCCGAGCTTTGTATAATACTGCGGAACGGTCTGCTCCGAAACCTTATTTTCGCCGTCGCTGTAGCCCGAGATAATGCCATATCCGCTGAATGAAACCATGCTGTAATCGGCATCGAAAGCCTCTGCGGTTTTATATGCATACGTCTTTGTTACATCCTCTGTTTTTGTTGAGAAATGATGATTCATATCCTCATCATCAACGCCATATCCGCAGGTAATGGAGTCGCCTATAAATTCGATAAGGCGTTCCTTATCCTCCGCAGGCTTCACATCCTTGCCCGTTACGGTGATATCGCTGATTGCAATTGTTGACATAGGCGATTCGGAAAGCTTCACAATCTTTACATCAACGCTCTCCTCCGTATCGCTTTTGAAAACCTCATATGTTTCGCTTAGGTTATCAATCATATCATCGACAACTCTTTCTCCGTTGACGTAAATTCCCACTCTTGCCCAGTTATCCGCCATGGAAGCGTTGGTGCTGTTGGCATCGCCCGTAATTGTAACCGAGCAGTCCGTTCCTGTAAAGGTAAATTCTGCGCCGGAGCCTGAAAGCGCGCAATAAATTTTGCCATCGGAATAATATGTACGTCCAAGCTCCTTGAAGTTTTCTTCCTTTAATTCTATTGATTTCACAGATGTTTCCTCCTGAGTAGTTGTTTCGGCAGCATCAGCCGAACCGCTGTCCGTTCCGCACGCTGTAAGCTGCGCCATAAGACCAACAGCGCAGACCGCTGCGGCAATTTTTTTGATATTCATTCAAATACACTCCTTAAATTTATTAACCCCAAACAGGGATATTTTTTCAGGCATACATATTTTTCTGCCCTGTATAGCTGTAGACTATGCCCTTTGCGGGGACGATACCGGCCCTTTCAAAAAGACCGCTCACCGTGACAAATTCGTATCCCTCATTTTTCAGCGCAGGAATAATTGTATCGAGGGCTTCAACGGTTTTATCATTCCCCACTATATCGTGAAGAAGAATAACGCAGCCATCGCAAACCTGCTCCAGAATTCTTTTCGCACGTTCCGCCGCAGAAACGCTATCTTCCCAGTCCTCCGCGCCAAAACCCGCAATAAAGGGCAGATCGATATTTTCAACCATAGTGTCGTTTACTGCGATATAGGGAGGGCGAAAAAATTTCGGACCTTCCCCGATAATTTCCATAATTTTCTCACTTGTATAGGCAATTTCCTGCTTTATCTCCTCGGCAGAAAGCTCGGTCATTGCCGAGTGGGTTCTTGAATGGTTATTTATTTCACACCCTAGCCCAAATGCACGGCGTGAAACCCTTGCGGATTCCTCATCAATATTATTCCCGACAAGGAAAAACGAAGCGACAACGCCGTATTTTTCCAGTTTATCTATAACAAGCGGGGTTGTTACGGTATTCGGTCCATCGTCAAAGGTCAAAGCGCATACCTTATTTTCCATAAAATCATCTCCATGCCACAAAACAAAGCATATTTTTATTATAACGTTTTTGTATATATTTTGTCAATGGTGATAAATCAAATCGGATAATTCCGTCCAAATGACGAATTTTAAGACGTAATTTCATTCATTTTAACCAATTTAACCCGCTTTCTCAAAAAAATCACCCGAATATCATCTGTATTTTACGCAAAAATAATCTTTTATCTTGCTAATTTCAATTTTGTGTGTTATAATAAGCTGTAAAAAATTCTTCTGACATGAACCGAGGTAGTTCTATGCTTTCCATTAAAGCTAAAAATAAACATCTTCCCGGCGCCGCAGTAATTTCCATAAGCTTTATCGGAATTATCCTTGTCGGCACACTTTTGTTAATGATGCCATTTTCTTCCGCAAGAGGAGCCTTTACCAATCCCCTTACAGCGCTGTTTACAGCAACCTCCGCAACCTGCGTTACAGGGCTTGTCGTTGTTGATACAGGCACATACTGGAGCATATTCGGGCAGGTTGTAATACTCATAATGATTCAAATAGGCGGCCTTGGGCTTGTTACCTTTGTTTCATTCATCAACTTTTTGATAAGGAAAAAGCCTGAGCTTCATTCAATGAAGGTTGCATCGGAATCCGTCAATTCTTCGGGTTTTTACGATGTAAAGGAAACAGTGCGAAGGGTTATCGCCATTTCTTTTTCTGCGGAGGCAGTAGGCGCTCTGCTTCTTATGACCTCATATATCCCGAAGTTCGGGACAGCAAGGGGGATTTATTTCTCAATCTACCATTCAATAACCGCATTCTGCAATGCGGGCTTTGATATTATGGGAATGAACTCCCCTGAGTTTTCGAGTATGACCTCGCTTTCCTACGACCCTGTGACTATTATAGTCGTTCCCTTGCTTATTACCGCAGGCGGTCTGGGCTTTGTTGTATGGACAGACCTTATCGAATACAGAAAAAATAAGCGGCTCGCATTCCAATCAAAGCTGGTTCTTTCAGTTACGGCAATTTTGGTTCTGCTCGGAACTCTTCTTACCCTTATCACCGAATGGGACAACCCCGAAACGCTTGGTCGTCACAGCTTCTTATACAAGCTCGGAAACAGCTTCTTCTACTCCGTAACCCTCAGAACGGCCGGCTTCAACACCTTTAATATTATGGAAATGACCCCTGTGATGAAAATATTCTCTATTTTATTTATGTTTATCGGCGTAGCCCCCGGTTCAACCGGCGGCGGTGTAAAAACTACGACCTTTGCCATTGTTATTCTCACCGTTACAAGCGTTATAACCGGCAAAAACGACACCATTGTCATGGGAAGAAAAATAGAAAAGGATGTTGTATATAAGTCGCTTTCCGTTATGTTTATTTTTGCTTCGCTCATTATTGCTTCGGCAATGATTATATATTATATAAACCCCGGAATTTCGGGAGTGGATTCGGCATTTGAGGTAACCTCCGCCATTTCCACAACGGGACTTGGAATGGGAATATCCGCCGCAAGCAGCGTAATAACAAAGCTTATACTTATCCTCATAATGTTTATAGGACGATTGGGAACGGTATCTCTTTCGCTTGCGCTTGCAATGAACAGTAAGCATCAAAATAAAAGCGAGGTTTATCCCGTGGGAAAAATTACAATCGGATAAGGAGAGCATATGTCAGATTTTTCGTTTGAGCCACTGCAGGAGGGCATAGAAATCTGCGTTTCGTCCGAGCATAAATTCGGAACGGACGCCTTTCTGCTTGCAAGCTTTGCCTCGCCGAGGCACAAGGACACTGTATGCGACCTTGGGACAGGCTGCGGAATAATTCCCTTGCTTATGCAGATTAAATTTAATCCGTCCGTTATTTACGGGGTGGACATTCAACGGCAGGCTATCGAACAATTTAAAGAAACAATAGAAAAAAACAACCTTGAAAGGCTTATTCCTATACAAGCCGACCTTAAAGAGCTTTGGGCGAACTGCCCAAAAGGCAGCTTTGACCTTGTAACCTGCAATCCGCCCTATAAGGCTGCAAACGCAGGAATAGAAAGCATGGGGGAAGCTCGGAAAATTGCCCGCCATGAGATTATGTGCGACATAAACGATGTTTGCAAAGCCGCTTCAAGGCTTCTGAAATTCGGCGGAAGACTTTGCCTTTGCAACCGCCCCGAAAGACTTGCGGATGTTATCTGCGCCATGAGGGCGAATAAAATTGAGCCTAAAGCCCTACGCTTTGTAAGCAAGACAGCCGCCGACCAAAGCTGGCTTTTCCTTATTGAAGGAAAGCTCGGCAGTAAGCCGTTCATGAGGGTTCTTCCGCCGCTTATTGTAAAGGACGGAGATGGATTTTCAAGGGAGCTGCTGGAGATTTACGGCGGAAACAAAGCTTGACAAACCGAACAGGTCAGATGAAATTCTTCACTGAATTTTGTCTGACCTTTTTTCTTTCAAAATGGTTACAAAGATTACGATTTGTGCGAAATGTTTAAAAAACGATTACAGTTTTCATATAATGTAGAAAAAAACAACAGACAATGCTATAATTATGTATGTTGTTGAACCTTATTTTTCATACGCAAGGAGATGAAATTTAATGGCGAAGTTCGGAAAACCCGATAAAGCGAGGGTCGAACGTGAACCCAAGGAAAAACCGCAAAAAACGCCCCTTCGTGATAAAGCTTTCCCTATGGCTTGCCTTGCTCCAAGCTTAATCGGAGTTTTAATTTTCTTTATTATTCCGTTTATTGTTATCATATACTATTCAATGGTGGATAATCCGATAAGCAAGGATTTTGTTTTCCTCGATAATTTTGTATCAATACTAAAAAATGCGGCTTTCAGAAAAGCGGCGCTCAACACGCTGAAATTTTCCCTTATTTCCGTACCGCTTGCGGTTATCCTCGGCATGGCGCTCGCAATGCTGCTTGACAGTAAGATTCCCTTTGTAAGCCAATTCCGCGCAAGCTTTCTCTGCCCAATGATGGTTCCCGTTGCATCGGTTGTGCTTATATGGCAGGTCATTTTTCATTATAACGGAACTCTTAATGAAATTATCACAAAATTCGGCGGCGAACGAATTGACTGGCTTAAATCAGACAAGGCTATGATTGTTATTGCAGTGCTTTTCCTTTGGAAAAACTTGGGGTATAATATGATCCTGTTTCTGTCGGCGCTCAATAATATTTCAAAGGATCAGCTTGAGGTTGCAACGCTCGAGGGAGCAAGCGGCTGGTACAAGCTTATACATATTAAGCTTCGTTCTCTTTCCCCGACGATATTTTTTGTCGGGATACTCTCGCTTATAAATTCGTTTAAGGTTTTCCGTGAGATATATCTTCTTACAGGGGATTATCCTTACGATTCGATTTATATGCTCCAGCACTTTATGAACAACACCTTCCGCACGCTTGATTACCAAAAGCTTTCGGCGGCGGCGATTATTATGGCAATTGTAATCATCGCTATCCTTGCCGTGCTTTTTGTTGCCGAAAATAAATTTGGGGAGGATGCAGAATGACACCGGATAGGAACACTGCACATAAAAAAGCCAGAAAAAAGATTCATCTCAAACGAAGGCAGCAAAAAATTCTCACTGTAATTATGACTGTATTTGCCGCAGCGGCGGCGATTATCTTCCTTATGCCGACAATTCTCACCATTGCGAACTCATTTATGGACAGCGCTGAGATTTCCGCCAATTACGGCGCTGTTTTCTCAACCACCGAATCGGGCGGAAAAACCTATATTTCCGAGAAAATAAACCTTAAATTTATACCCGATATGGTTTCATTTTCACAATATTACACCGTTCTCTTCAAAAGCCCCGATTATTTGCTGAAATTCTGGAATTCCGTTATACTGGTTGTACCAATTGTAATTTTTCAGCTTATAATTGCTGCATTCGCCGCATATGGCTTTGCGAGGCTTAAGGGAAGGCTCAAGGAAATAATCTTCTTCGTTTACATAATAGTTATGCTTATGCCATATCAAGTAACGCTTGTTCCGAACTATCTTGTTTCCGACAAGCTGGGGATACTTAATACAAGGTGGGCGATAATTCTTCCCGCAATATTTACGCCGTTTTCGGTATTCCTTTTAACCAAAATAATGAGGAGGATTCCCATAGCGCTTATTGAGGCGGCAAAGCTGGACGGTGCGGGCGAGATGCAGATTTTCCGTTATATAGCCCTGCCCCTTTGCAAGAGCGTAATGTACTCGGTTGTAATACTTGTTTTTATCGATTACTGGAATATGGTTGAGCAGCCGCTTATTCTTCTTTCCGATACAAGTCTTTATCCGCTGTCGGTCTTTCTTTCGCAGATAAATTCGGGGGAAATCGGGCTGGCATTTGCGGTTGCTTCAATTTACATGATACCGACACTGCTTATGTTCCTTTACGGTGAAGATTACCTTGTTGAGGGAATAACATATTCAGGCGGCATTAAGGGTTAAAGGAGGAAAATTAATATGGAACAAAAAAGACGAGAATGGGTCAAGAACGCTGCAATCATTTTCCTTGTGATAATGCTTATACTGACGTTCTTTTCCAACACAATAATGAACTATTCCCTGCCCGAGGTTTCCGCACAGTATGTTTCAAGCGGCACTCTTTCGGAGCAAATACGGGGTACGGCTACGATCGAGGCAGCCGAAAGCTACACAATTACGGCAGCCGATTCGAGAACGGTTCAATCGGTCAGTGTGAAAAACGGCGATACCGTTGAAAAAGGACAGGTTCTTCTTACCCTTGAATCGGGCGACAGCAAGGAGCTTGAGGCGGCTCAGGCGGAGCTTGATGATGCAACTGTAGCCTATCGCAAGGCGCTTCTTGCCATAGGCGCAGACTACTCCATTGACGAGCTTTCAATTTCAAACCTTGAGGAGGATATTGCGGCTGACAAGGCAAACCTCGATAACATCTCAGTTTATCAGGAGGAGTACGAGAAAGCCAAAGCTAAGGTTGATTCGATTGAAGAAAAAATCAGGGAAATAAACAAGAATATAAAGGCACTTACAAACGAACAGTCAAGGCTTGATGAACAGCTTACGGCTCTTTCAAGCGATGATTTTTCTTCCCTTGACGACAGCTATTACAAGCGTGTGGAGGCGGCTCAGGAAAAAATAGACAAATATGAGGAAATCAAGGCGACCGCCGATAAAAAGGTAGAAAATTTACAGAATTCTATCGGGGATTCGGTCAGCGATTTGGATGTCGAACTGAAAAATACCGAAATTCAAAAACAAAACGAGCTTGTAACAAAGCTGACTGCACAATACAGCGAAGCGCTTGCGGGCACGAATGCCGACCTTGATGCAGATGAAATTCTGGAACAGCTTACCGATGCAAAATACACCCTCAGCACGCTTAATGCCGAGCTTCGTGACCTTATTTCAACCAAGAATTCAAATTCATCCGCCGAAACACAGCTCACCTACGCTCTTGTTACGCAGGGTAACGCTGAGAAGAACTATACCGACGCACAGGAAGGCCTTGACACCCTCAAGCTTACCATAAGCAAGGAAATCAAAGCCGAAAGATCTAAGATTACCGAAAAGATTGACAGCGCAAATGATGAGCTTGACGATGCAAATAATGAGCTTGCGGATCTCGAGGAGGAAGAAGCCGAGGCAAAGGAGAAGGCGTCAACATCGATTGAGGATGCCGAAAAGGAAATTCTTGAAAAGGAACGCTCCCTTGAAGAAATGAAACTTACCCTTGCCCAAAAGCAGAAATCCGACCTTGTATCGGCAGGTGAAGCGAGCATTGACATTGAGGTTATGCAGAAAAACATTTCCGACCTTGAAGAAGAGGTTGCGGAGCTAAAGGAGAGCGCCTCCGGCGGAGAAATCACCGCCCAGGTTGCAGGCGTTATTGAAAGCATTTATCCCGTTGCGGGAGAAACCATTGAAGCGGGAAGCACCGTTGCGGTAATCCAAATGACAGAAAAGGGCTACACCGCAAGCATTACCGTCACGTCAGACCAAGCGAAAAAGGTAAAGGTCGGCGATGCCGCTGAGATACAGTATTTTTGGTACGGCGATGCTGCCGCAACCCTTACCGCAATAAAGGCAGATACGACAAATCCCGCAACAAGCAAGCAGCTTGTATTCAGTGTAACGGGCGATGTAACTCCGGGGCAGTCAATCCAGCTTGTTATGGGCGGAAAGGGTCAGCAGTATGATACCATAGTTCCGAACAGCGCAGTCAGGGAGGACAGCAACGGCAAATTTGTTCTTGCCGTTGTTGCAAAAAGCAGCCCTCTTGGCAACAGATACACCGCAGAGCGTGTTGACATCACCGTTGTGGCATCGGACGACACAAAATCAGCCGTTACGGGTGAGCTTATGCAGAGTGATTTCATAATTTCAACATCGACCAAACCAATAAATCCCGGCGATCAGGTAAGGCTTGTTGATTAGCAGTAACCGAAGGGAGAGCGTGTTTATGAACTCTGAAAAAAAGCGCGGTTACATAATTCTTGCGGTAATAAATGCGGTTTTCCTTTGCGCATTTACCGTTTTGACTGCTGTTCTCTGCGGAATAACAAATCGGCTTTCCTCGCAGAGCGCCGCCCTGCGCTGGAATGCTGACAGCGGTGGGAGCTACGCTCAGGTTTCCGTGTTCTATCCCGAAAAATTGGGATTAAATCTTGATTCCGTTTATACCATGCGTGTAGACATTGAAAAAAAGCTTACTGAAAATTCAATTACGGCGGAAAATTCATCCGCAAGAATATGGTATGACGGCTACTCCGCCCTAACGACCCTTTCGGTGACATCCTCAAGGGAAGAATATACCATAGTTATTGATGCAGACGTTATCGCAACGGGAGGAGATTACTTCAAGATGCATCCATTGGAGCTTCTTTCGGGATATTATTACTCCGATGACGACCTTATGCAGGACAGAGTTCTTCTTGACGAAAATCTTGCGTGGCAGCTTTTCGGTTCAAGCAACGTTGAAGGAATGACCGTACTTATTAATGAAAAGCGATTTTACGTTGCGGGGGTAATTAAGCCCGACAGTGACAGCGCAAGCAGCTATACCTATGGCACAAAGCCGCATATGTATATTTCCTATTCCGGGCTTTTATCAGTCAGCGAGGATGACTATGATACTCCGATAACCTGCTATGAAGCCGTTCTGCCCAATCCCGTTACGGGGCTTGCGGAATCAATTATCGAGGAAACCTCGGTCGGTGATGACAGTGAGCGCACGATTATCGAAAACTCCGAGAGGTTTTCGCTTAAAAACCTTTTTGCCATAGCGTTTGACGGTGGGAAACGGGCGGTTGTTGACACAGAGCTTGCCTATCCGTTTTGGGAAAATGCAGCAAGGATTACCGAAGAAAATGCCGCCGTGGTTCTTGTATGGGCAGCGGCGATGCTTATTGTTCCGATTTTGACAGTTATGTATTTTGTTTTTCTGCCTATTCACAGAAGAAAAACGATTGCACATAAGGCTGCGGAAAAAATTAAAAATTCCGCATCAAAAATAATAAAGAGGGGAAGATACAAATGAAGAAAAATTTACTTAAACGCTGCGGATGCATTATTATTGCCGCCGCGCTTACGATTTCAATGACAGCCTGCGGCGAGGAAGAGGTTCCGATTGCCTCAAAGGAAAATGTTTTTTCCGCAACCGAGGTGGAGCTGCCTCTTGACTACGACTATATTCAGCAAATGGTAAGCAGCGGGGATCAGATTTACATCATCGGAAATATTACCCACGAGGATCTCAGCGATCCCGAAGATCCTATTTATACAAGTGATACTATTCTCAGCATACTTGATTCCGATGGAAACAGCATAAATTCGCTTACGCTTGCATCAACGGAGAGCGTATCGGACACAAGCACAAGCATAAACAACATGACCGTTAATGACGATGGAAGCCTTTACCTCCTCATTAACGAATACACCTGGAATGAGGAAACCTATGAGAGCACCGAAAACCGTTACATTGCCAAATATGACAGCAGCGGAAACGAGCAGGGCGTAATAGACCTTAATTCACTTGAATCAAATGACGAATCAACCTATTTCTGGGTTGACAATATGCTTGTCGGAGATGACGGAAATATTTATATGACCTGCAACAACAATATTTACGTTATTGACACCGATGGAAACCTCCTCTTTACGATTGAGAGCGAGGAAAGCACCGACACATCAAACACATGGATAAACGCTCTCTGCAAAACAGCCGATGGAAAAATTGCGGCGATTGTAAACAACTATTATATGGACGGCGAGGATTATGTAAGCGAAACAACCGCAAAAATTATTGACTCGGACACAAAGGACTATAAGGACGAATATCCCCTTAAATCGTCATACTCGGGATTTTATAACGGCAACGCAGATTATGACCTTTGCGCCTCCACTTCAAATTCACTTGTCGGAATAGACTTTGAAACGGGCGAGGATTCGGTTATCATTGACTGGCTTAAATCGGGATTTGATACAACAACAATGTCCGATGCAACAATTCTTCCCGATGGACGCATACTTTGCACAACCTATAAATACGAATCAAGCGGCGGCGGATACAGCTGGAGCAATTCCGATATAATCCTAACATTCCTTACAAAGGTTGACCCTGCGGATGTTCCCGACAAGCAGCTCATCACCCTTTCCACCCTTTGGCTCAGCTACACTCTTAAACAGAGAATTGTTGAATTTAACAAGGAAAGCGAGCTTTATCAGATAGAAGTAACAAGCTATTACGATGATTATGACGGCACAAGCGACAGTGCGCTGACAAAATTCAACAATGACCTTGTTTCGGGTAACATCCCCGATATTATTGTTCTCAGCGATGATATGCCCATTGACAGCTATATTTCAAAAGGAATTCTCTCGGACCTTTACACCTACATTGACAATGACGAAACCATTAACCGAGAGGATTATCTTACAAATGTTTTTGATGCTTTATCCACAAACGGAAAGCTTTATCAGATTACGCCATCCTTTGATATTTTGACGCTTGTTGGAAAAACCTCCATCGTGGGCGAGGACGAGGGCTGGACAATGGCTGACTATCTTGCCGTTGCGAACGCCAACCCCGATAAGGCAATGTTCAATGAACTGACAAAGTCCAATTTTCTCTCGGAAATGCTGTACTGCACGCTCGGTTCTTATGTAAATTCCGAAACAGGCGAATGCTCCTTCAACAGTGACAGCTTCAAGCAGCTTCTTGAGGCAGCAAACGTTTACCCCGATGAAATTGATTATGAAGAGCTTTACTCCGACGATGATTACTGGCAGGAATTAGAAACATCCTACAGAACAGGCAACACCATTCTTTACGAAACCTACCTTTATAACTTTAGCCAAATAAAAGAAATTGAACAGGGCAGATTCGGCGAAACGGTTACATTTATAGGATTCCCGTCCGATGAGGGTAACGGAGCTATGATTATACCCGATATGCATCTTACAATTTCCTCAAAGGCGAATAATTCTGACGGCGCATGGGAATTTATCAAGTATTTTCTCTCAGAAGATTACCAAATGAGTGTCAGTGAAAGAAACGGCTCATTCCCAATTATGGAATCGGCATACACATCCATTATGGAAGAGGCAAAGGAAAAGCCGTACTACCTTGACGAAAACGGCGAAAAGGTCGAATATGACAACAGCTACTGGATAGGCGACAGCAGCGTTACAATTGATGTTAACACAGATGAGGATAACGAAAGAATGATGAATTACATCAAGTCCGCTACAACCTTGGGAAAATCTGATAGCAGCCTTACAAATATTATTCTGGAGGAAGCGGAAGCGTATTTCAGCGGACAAAAAACCGTTGATGAGGTTGCGGACATTATTCAGAACCGTGCAGGCACATATGTCAGCGAAAACAGATAATCAAAACGGCTATTTTTGAACGCAAATTTTATAACTCACGACTGATGCCCCTTCTCGCTTGTCGGCTCGGTCGGCGCTTCTGCTTAGAAGAGGTGTCCGCCGAACATCCGCACCCTCTTTAGGCGGGGAAGCATACGGTCATACAATCCCCCACTGAAACCCCTAGTCGTTCGTTGAATGACGGGGCGATGACCCTTATTGAATTTTTATGGTTCGGACGGATTTTTCACCCGTTCGAACCCTTTTTTTGCGGAATTTATTCTTTCTAAGTTAATTTTAAGGTTCGGAATGTAAAATTTAAGTAAAGTAAATGCAGAAAGGAGTTTGCAGCTTGAATTTCAGACACGAATATAAACAGGAAATCAATCTTTCCGATATGCTTGCCCTCCGCCAAAGTCTTTCAGCGGTTATGAAGCCCGATGAACACTCGGTTGACGGGAAATATCTTATCAGAAGCGTATATTTCGATAATATTTATGATACTGCCTTGCTTGAAAAAATCAACGGAGTAAATAAGCGTGAAAAATTCCGCATAAGGCTTTATAATAATGACAACTCATTTATTCGACTTGAAAAGAAAAGCAAAATAAACGGTCTTTGCAGCAAGGAGAGCGCTCCGCTCACGGCGGAACAGGCTCAGAAGACAGTCTGCGGCGATACCGACTGGATGAAATACAGCGACGATGAGCTTATAAAGGAGTTTCGCCAAAAAATTATCTGTCGGGGACTTGAGGCGAAAACAATTGTCGATTACACTAGGGAGGCTTTTGTTTTTCCCGCAGGGAATGTCAGGATAACGCTTGATTACAACATCCGAACAGGCTTTGCGGTTCAAGATTTTTTAAGTTCCGAATGTGTAACCCTGCCGACAGAAGACTCGGTAATTATTCTTGAGGTAAAATGGGATAACTTCCTGCCGCAGGTCATAGCCGACACGGTTCAGCTTAAAAACAGACGCACCTGCTCATTCTCAAAATATGCTTCATGCAGAATTTACGGATAAACTGAATTTTATTTAAAAGGAGATAAAAATTATGACCTTCAACGATATTTTTAAATCAAGCTTTCTTGAAAATATTACGAGCGTAAGCATTCTCGATATGATTATTGCGCTTGTACTTGCATTCGGACTTGGACTTTTCATCTTCCTTGTTTACAAAAAAACCTACTCGGGAATAATGTATTCCTCGGGCTTTGGCGTAACCCTTATTGCGCTTACAATGATTACAACGCTTGTTATTTTGGCTGTTACATCGAACGTTGTGCTTTCACTCGGTATGGTCGGCGCACTTTCAATCGTTCGTTTCCGCACGGCAATAAAAGAACCGCTTGATATTGCGTTTCTCTTTTGGTCAATTGCGGTCGGCATAGTTCTTGCGGCGGGAATGATTCCTCTTGCGGTTATAGGAAGTGTTGTTATTGGCGTTATTCTTCTTATTTTCGTTAACAGAAAATCTCATCTTAACCCTTATATAGTTGTTATAAGCTGCGACAGCCATGAAAATGAGCTTAAAGTAAAAGAATTTCTTGAAAAGCAGGTTACGCGCTGCGTTGTAAAAAGCAAAACCGCTCAAAAAAATTCGGTTGAGATCAACTATGAAATTCGCCTCAAGGACGATAATACCG
Organism: Oscillospiraceae bacterium; assembly: GCA_021199335.1. Taxonomy (GTDB): domain Bacteria; phylum Bacillota; class Clostridia; order Oscillospirales; family Ruminococcaceae; genus UMGS363. The sequence goes on from JAJQIG010000053.1 coordinate 18,861, forward strand.
ACTTTATTAACATTATTTCCGAAATGAACGGCGTAAACAGCGCAGTTCTTGTAAGCTACAACGGCGAATATATGGGATAATCACTTTTTATGGAAGGAGATTTTCTATGTCCACAAGCAGACATATTGATAAAATCTGCTGCATAGTTCTTGCGCTTTGCGTTATAATAGCCGCAGTTTTCTGCTGCGGAGAAAGGATAGGAATACAGGCGAGCGCAAAGGTTATCGGCTACGAAACAAGACTTTTTGACACATCAAGGGTTCACACTATAGATATTGTAATGGACGACTGGGACAGCTTTATCGAAAACTGCGAGGACGAGGAATATGAGGTTTGCGCTGCGGTCATTGACGGAGAAGCTTACAAAAATATTGCTATAAGGGCAAAGGGCAACACCTCGCTGAGCTCCGTTTCCTCCTACGGGAACAACCGTTACAGCTTTAAAATAGAATTCGACCATTATGACAGCACAAACACCTACCACGGTCTTGATAAACTGAGCCTTAATAATATAATTCAGGATAACACCTACATGAAGGATTATCTCGTTTATCAGATGATGAATTACATGGGCGCGGATGCTCCGCTTTGCAGCTTCGCATACATCACCGTCAACGGCGAGGATTGGGGACTTTACTTAGCCGTAGAAGCCGTTGAGGACAGCTTTCTCAGCCGAAATTACAACAGCATCGGTAACCTTTATAAGCCCGACAGCACAAGCATGGGTGGCGGCAGAGGAAACGGCGGCGATTTTGATATGGAGGAATTTGAGGAAAAATTCTCCGCAGGCAGCAGCGATGATGCCTCATCAGATGGCTCAAACGAAGCCCACTCATTTGGCGGAAAGGGCGGCTTTGGCGGAAACGCTCCGAACGGCGGCGGAAATATGGCAGGCGGCGGATTCGGGGGAAATCATAACAATGACAATGGCGGAGGAAACGGCGGCTTTTCAATGGGTTCAGACGATGTAAAGCTCGTTTACACCGATGATGATTTTGACAGCTACAGCAATATTTTTGACAATGCGAAAACCGATATTTCCGACTCCGACAAGGAACGGCTTATCGCATCGCTTAAAACCCTTAACGAGGGAACGGACATTGAGAGCGTTGTTGACATTGACGAGGTTATCCATTATTTTGTGGTTCACAATTTTGTATGCAATTTTGACAGCTACACGGGCTCGATGATTCACAATTACTATCTCTATGAAAATGACGGCGTTCTTTCGATGATTCCGTGGGATTACAACCTTGCATTCGGTGGGTTCAGCGCAGGCAGTTCGGGAGGTTCAGACGCAACCTCAATGATTAACTTTCCCATCGACTCCCCCGTTTCGGGAGGAACAACAGAATCACGGCCCATGCTTGCATGGATTTTTGCAGATGAAGAGTACACCGAGCTTTATCACGAAATTTTCTCGGAATTTATTACCGAATATTTTGACAGCGGCTATTTTGAAGATATGATTGACAGCGTTATCGAAATGATTTCACCCTACGTTGAGAAGGACCCGACAAAATTCTGCACCTATGATGAATTTCTGGCAGGCGTTGATACTCTTAAAGAATTTTGTATGCTCCGTGCTGAAAGCGTAAGCGGTCAGCTTAACGGAACTATACCCTCAACCTCGGATGGACAATCGGCAGACAGTTCCTCCCTTATTGACGGTTCGGGAATAAGCCTCAGCGATATGGGTTCAATGAACAACGGCGGAGGAAAAGGCGGAATGAACGGCGGAGATTTTGGCAACAGACACGGAACCTTCGATGCATCGGAAACCTCCTCCGACATAATCTCAAAGCAGCAATTCTCGGCCGCTAACTCCGGATTTGACCCATCACAAATGCAGGAGGATGGTACTCCCCCCGAAATGCCGCAGGATGGTAATACCCCGCCGAACGGGGAGATGCCGCAGGGCGGGGGGACACCTCCCGATGGTGAAATGCCCGACCCTCCCGATAATTCCGATGGCGACTTTACTCCTCCCGATATGGACACAGAATACGAAAGTGCCGAGACATCGGCGGTTGCCGCAGAAACGGAAAACGCTGCAACTACGGCGGCAACCGTTCAGAATCCACCCGAATCTCCTGCTGAAAGCAGTACAGTTACCTCTGTAACCGACAGCACGGGCAACGCCAACCCTCGGCAGGACACTGCTCCCCCCGATGAAAGCAACGAAAACAGTGCGGATTACGAAGTCAACGAGGATTTAGGCAACGGGGGATCATCTCCCGATAATTCTTCTGAAGCGCCGCAGGACACTCCCGACTCAAACAACCCGAGGGAAAACGACTCAGAGCCGTCCTCCTCAGGTCAGCCGCAGGGAGAAGAAAACGCACCCTCGCAAAATAACTCGAGTTCCTACTCCGAACCGATTCTTTTAGGAATATCCGTTGTGGTTCTTGCTGTGGGAATAGCCTTTGCGGCAATTTTTAAAGACAGAACATAACTCATTTCAGACCCCCAAATAAAATCTGCTCCATATGCGTTTTATATGCATATGGAGCAGATACTTTTTTCGTTTTACTTAACCATGCCGCTATTATTTATTGCCGAAACAAGAGCCTTAATTGAAGCATCTATGATATCGGTATGTATTCCCGCACCCCAATATGTACCCTTCTCCGTTTCGATTCCGACATAGGCGCAGGCTTGTGAGCTTGAACCTCTTTCAAGGGCGTGTTCTTCATAGGTTGTAATGGAATAGCTGATTCCGAGGGCATCCTTAACCGCATTTGAAACAGCGTCAAGACGTCCGTTTCCTGCCGCTTCTCTTGAAATCATTGTTCCGTTATAAAGAACGGTAACAGTGGCAGTAATTCCGCCCTTTTGGGAAAAATGAGCTTCGGAAACAGTGAACTTATCGCATTTGTTAAGGTAATTTTCCTTGAACACATCGTAAACCTCGGCGGGCTGAAGCTCCTTGTGTGCGTGGTCGGAAATACTTTTTACATGGTAACCGAAAACCTCACGCATCTTGGGCGGCATACTTATACCGTAATTCTGCTCCATAAGGAAGCCGATTCCACCCTTTCCCGACTGGCTGTTGATTCTTATAACATCGCCCTCATACTCCCTGCCGACATCCTTCGGGTCAATTGCAAGGTATGGCACATTCCAATGCTCGGGATGCTTTTCCTCACGCCATTTCATGCCCTTTGCAATCGCATCCTGATGTGAGCCTGAAAATGCCGCAAACACCAGCGAACCGCTGTACGGCTGGCGCTCGTATACGTGCATACGGGTCATATTCTCATAAACCTCGGTAATCTCGGGAAGGTTGGAGAAATCAAGCTCCGGGTCAACGCCATGAGCGAACATATTCATTCCAACCGTTATAATATCAACGTTGCCTGTACGCTCACCGTTGCCGAAAAGCGTACCCTCCACTCTGTCTGCGCCCGCAAGCAAACCAAGCTCCGTATCCGCAACGGCGCAGCCCCTGTCATTATGGGGATGAAGCGAAACAATTACATTTTCACGATAGTTAAGGTATTTGCACATATATTCAATCTGCGAAGCATAAACGTGGGACATACTTTCCTCAACGGTAACGGGCAAATTCATTATGACCTTATCATTCTCCGTGGGCTGCCATACATCGAGGACAGCGTTGCATATTTCAAGGGCAAACTCAGGTTCGGTTCCCGTAAAGCTCTCGGGAGAATACTCAAATCGGAAATTACCCTCGGTTTTTTCGCGGTATTCTTTACAAAGCTTTGCGCCCGAAACAGCAATTTCGACAATCTCATCTTTGGATTTTCTGAAAACCTGTTCCCTTTGGGCAACGGAGGTGGAATTATAGAGGTGAACGATAGCATTTTTGCAGCCCTTGAGCGCCTCAAATGTTTTGGCGATTATATGTTCCCTTGACTGTGTAAGAACCTGTATTGTAACATCATCCGGAATCATATCCTTCTCGATAAGGGTGCGGCAGAACTCATACTCTGTTTCGGAGGCTGCAGGGAAGCCGATTTCGATTTCCTTAAAGCCAACCTTGAGAAGGTACTTCCAGAAATTGAGCTTTTCCTCAAGTGACATAGGTATAACCAAAGCCTGGTTTCCGTCACGGAGATCCACGGAACACCAAATAGGTGCTTTTTTTACATATTCATTTTTTACCCAATCGAAACAGGGAACAGGGGGCATATAATAACCCCTTGTGTATTTGTCAAAGTTTTTCATTTTAGTTATCCTTTCATAATTATTCTTACTACAAAATGTTGTAATTTAAGTTAAAATTACAATTTGGAATATTTACACGTGAGGAATTGAGTTATGCTAAGAAGGAATAAATCCCCAAGCGCAAAGCCGTTAGGCACTGTTTATGCGTTCCGACTTTTTCGTGAAAATCCGCTTGTGGCTGATTTTCTTTGCCCCCGCTTATGGCAGGGACAGGGAGCTTAAGGGTAATAAAAAAGCCTTCATCTCACTAAGAGATGAAAGCACAAACTTCCACGGTACCACTCTTGTTCGGACAAAAAATCCGCCCTCACCGCATCTCAGCCTTGAAAGGGACATCCAATGCGTATCTCTGTAACGGGAGAACCCGATTTAACCTACTCACACAAGGATTTTCGGCAAACTGCTCAGGGACGAGCTATAACCAAATCACCGCACCGTTTTGCACCAACCAACGGCTCTCTGAAGCTGATGAAAAAGCCTTTCTTCCCATCAATGCATTTACTAGTATATGCATATATTATATCATTCAAGCCGCAATCTGTCAAGCGCTAAAGAATAATTTATATATAACAAAAAGTTATATAAGCTAAGTGTGGTATTTCATTTTTCTGCAAATCGGCAAAAGAAAACGGCGAAGCTCTTAAACCCCGCCGCCAAAATCACTGAGTCGTTCCTCTAAAATCAGCCTTCTTCTTTCATCTTAGCAAAGCACTCGCTGCAATATACAGGACGGTCTTCTCTGGGTCTGAAAGGAACTCTTGCAATCTTACCGCATGAAGCACAGGTTGCTTCAAACATTTCTCTCTCGGTTCTACTGCTGTTCTTTCTTGCATCACGGCAGGACTTACATCTCTGGGGTTCATTTACAAAGCCCTTTTCAGCATAAAATTCCTGCTCGCCGGCTGTGAATACGAACTCATTTCCACATTCCTTGCATACTAATGTCTTGTCTTCGTACATTTTGATTTCCCTCGCTTAAAAATATTATTGGACCTGAGGACGGACTCGCACCGACACCTTTGCCTTTGAAAAACAACGCTCTGAACTTTAAGCTACTTGGCCATATGAACTTAAAAATGTAAAAAACTACCGAATCAAAAATGCTTTCAGCTTTTTCCTTATGCGAAAGACCGCATTATCCACCGATTTTTCGGAAATTTCAAGCTTTGAAGCTATCTCCTTATAGGACATTCCGTCAAGGTAAAGCTCGAAAACCTTTATCTCCGTCGGTGCAAGCAGAGAAACAATCTCCCTATTAATGCTTCTGCTGTTTTCCCTTTCAAGGCATATTTTTTCGGGAGAAGCATCCGAAACAGCAATATCGCTGTCGTCGGAGGATATATCACACCGATGCTCCTTATTTTTAGCGAATGCCGCCGCAACGGTTTTTATTCTGTTGCTCACACAGGCATCGGCAAAAGAGGAAAATTTTGCGCCTTTAGACGGGTCAAAGCTTTCAATCGCTTTATACAGGGCAAGAATACCCTCCTGCGTCAAATCCTCAACGTCATAATAATTGTCGGAGAAGAAATTTGCCCTCTTCAGGACAAGCTTCAGGTATCGTGAAATCAACACAGAAACAGCATCCCTGCCGCTTTTTCCGCTTTTATTGCAACGGACAACAGAGATAAGCTCGCTATCGGTCATATTATTAAGCTCCGCCGATATGGTGACATTCACCTCATCCTCCAACACAAACTACACCTCATATTTTAAACACTAAAACGTTTTTTGTCAAGAGTTTTGATTTTTTTTATTATAATATCTGTCTTTTTTGTTAATATCTGCTTAATGGTAAAAAATTTTTTAGCTATTTTGCCGTCTATTCGTTATTTTAAGAAAAACAGCCTGAAAGACCGCCGAAGCAGCCTTCCAAACCGTTTCGTTAAATCATTATATCCTGCAATAAGCCTTTCTGCCCTCTTTAAAAAGATCTCCGCCATGGGAATCAACCGTAACGGTCACGGGGAATTTTTCCACATAAAGCTTTTTGACCGACTCACAGCCCAAATCCTCAAAAGCTATAACCTCACAGCTTTTAATGCAGCTTGCGGCAAGTGCGCCTGCTCCGCCTATCGCACAGAAATAAACAGAATTATTACGCACAACGGCGTCCTTGACAGCCTGATTACGTTCGCCTTTGCCAATCATAGCACAAAGGCCGCAGTCAAGCAATCTCGGCGCAAAGCCATCCATGCGTCCCGATGTGGTCGGACCGCATGAGCCGATTGCCTTTCCGGGGGCGGCAGGAGTAGGACCCGCATAATAGATTACAGCCCCGTCCATTTGAAAAGGCAGAGGCTTTCCCTCATCGAGCAGGGCATCAAAGCGTTTATGCGCGGCATCACGCGAAGTATACACCGTACCTGTGAGGAGAACCTTATCGCCAATCCTGAGCTTATCGCAATAAGAGCGCAGCTCAGAAACATTTATATCGTAAATTTCAGCCATTTATGTATTTCCTGCAATCAATTGGACTCGCTCTCAGCGGCAGCTTCCGCAGCCTTAGTAAGATTTTCAAGCTCGCTCATATCAAATCCGAAATTAGCTTTCTTCGGAGCGGCGGGAGCAGGGGCAGGAGCGGGAGCGGGCGCAGGTGCCGCAGCAGGTTTAGCGGCGGAAGGAGCGGCCGAACCTCCCTTTTTAAGGGATGCCTGAGTTCTTTCGATAATTTCCTTGGTTTCATCAAGCTTTGCAAGGCTTTCGCCGGAGAACATTTCAAGAACCTCCCTGAGCTTGGCAACATTAATTTCGATTTCGTTAACCTCTTCGGTAACTGCAGCCTTAACGCTTTCGGCAGCGCTCTTCATTTCAGCGGATCTGTCCTCAGCCTCGGAAAGAATCTTTGAAGCCTTATCATCGGCATTCTTAACAATTGTTGAAGCCTTGCCATTAGCATCGTCAACAACCTGATTGGCAAGCTTCTTTGCATCCTCATCCATTTTTCTGGCATTTTCCTTAGCCTGATTAACTATCATATTAGCCGACTTCTGCGCTTCAAGGAACACATTGCCGAGATCCATAGCGCTGTTTTCGGCAGCGCCTGCGCTTGCGGCTTTATTCTTAGCTTCCTGAAGCTGCTCCTCAAGCTCCTCATTCTGAGCCTTGAGCTCCTCAATTTCCTTATCCTTTGCAGCAAGCTCATCCTCGATTGTTTTCATCTGATTCTTGAGAGAATCGTTGCTTGTCTGAAGCTCGGTAATCTTAGCCTTATCGGCAGCAAGAAGCTCCTCATATTTTTCATCGTTAACTCCGGAACCGCCCTCGCTGTTCTCAAGCAGCGCTTTTTTCTCATCAAGCTCAGCCTCGAGCGTATAAATCTTAGTATTTAATTCATCAACATATGCAAGAACGTCTTTCTTATCAAATCCGCCAAAGTTGACTGTTTTCAAGAATCCGGTACCTTCTGCCATAGTAAAAACCTCCAAAAACAATATTTATGCAAAATCCGCAATGGGATCACATTCCAACGGAGAAATACTTCAAGTGAATGCACTTCCCCAACATATCGACACAGTAATTATAACATATTTCTTTCGAATTAACAAGCTGATTTTAGGATAATTTCTACACAAAAAATCGTTTTATTTTTTAGTTAAATATAACAGCTGATCATATCCTCGACCAATGCTTACAAATCACTTTACAGTACACAAAATTAACATATTTTGCAAATCCACTGAATTCGCACTAAAAAAGGACAGTGGGAGCTTAAAGTGTACAAAGCTCCCGCTGTCATTAATGAATCATTATTCTGTTTTAAACTGGCTCTCATGCCTTGTAAAGAAGTCCTTTCTCGGTTCGAGGAACTTGAGCTGATGCTCCGTTTCGCCGCCGAGGGTTTTCTCAAAGGTATCGAAGATGCTGTCCCATGACCAAAGGCCTTCATCAACCTGAAAATATTCCCTTACCATTTCCGTTCCCGATGGGGCAATCGGATGAAGGAGTACCGCCGCCGTTTTTATCATATGGAAAACATTTATCATCCATTTCCTGCGGAGGTCGTTATCGTCAGCCTTATCGGCATCGCCTTTACTTTTAGCCATATACTTGCTTGCTTTCCTTATGAGTGAATCAAGGACATACGTTACCTGATGGAACTTGAACTTATACATATATCTTTCATACTCAAGCACAGCCTTTTCACACTCCGCAAGTATGTCCGCATCGACCGCACCAACGGGCATTTTTCCGTCAAAGTATTTCTGCGCATCATAGAAGCAGGTACGGATAATTCTATTGAACACATTTGAAAGCAGGAATCCTTCCTTTGTAACGGGGTCGCTGTCCTCGGGCTTTGCGGCGGGGTTAAGCGGTTTCGGCTGGAAGCTTACGCTCCTCATTCCGAGTCCAAGGCTAAGGAAGTGCATTCTGAGCTGCTCGGGGGTATAATAATTAAGCAGGTCCGCAGCCATAGGCGGTTTTACAGAACCGCTGCTTGAAGCCTTTTTGTCAAGGAAAAGTATATGGTGGTTCGCAACAAGCGTTGACATCTGCAATCCGCCGTCGGGGACATCCGCCGTAATATTATCCTTCCCCTGGAGCGCGCAGAACATTGCAGTCTGTGCAATCCCGTAAAAGTATATATTATCCTGACCGATGAACTGGTAAATCTGCGCATCTTTTGAACACCAATAATCACGCCACTTTTCGGTATCCTCCCCGATTGATTCGAGGTAGGCAATCGTAAATGAAATCGGCGCCCACAACGATTCAGGCCATACCCACACGGTAAGGGGATCTTCTCCCTCAAGGACGGGCGCAGGAACTCCCCATTCGATATTTCCGGTTAGCCTAAAGGGGACAAGGGTTTTTCCCGTTCTGAAACGGACTCCTTTTTCGGTAAGAAGCTCGCAAGCCTTGTCACGTTCGGAAAGCTCATTGAATTTAATGGTAAAGGAAGTTTTCTTCGGCTCTGTAATAAGCTCATGCCGGGCCATTTTATCCTTAACGGAAAGGTAATCGTCCATATAATCATTCATAACGTAAACAACAGGCATTTCAAGAAACTCCCCTATTGTTTTTGTCACGACCTGACGCACATTATCCCTTTGTTTAAGTATATCAACATATTCGTTAAGGAGAGCATACTGGTCGGTAAGGCGGAAATACCAATTTTCCACATTTCTGAAAACGGGGCGAAGTCCTGTCAATGTAGATTTCGGGTCGATAAGGTTAATCGGCATATACTGGTGTCCAAGGTCGCATTCATCGGCATATCCTTTCTCCGACTGGCAGCCCTGAACGGGACATTTTCCCACGACCTGGCGTCCGTTAAGAAATGTTCCGACCTTTTCATCGTAAAACTGAGCCGTAGAAATCTTTTTAAGATAGCCGTTTTCATAAAGCCTGCGTATAAGCTTATCCGACACCTCATTGTGGATTTCGGCTGTTCTTCCAAGGCCCGATGCTCCGAAAAGGTTAAGGCTTATTTCGTAATCATCAAGGGTTTTCTTTTGACTTTCATGGTTTGAACGGACAAAATCATGGATTGTGCCCTTATAGCCCTGCTCCTCGCAGAGCTTACGGTAGCTCTCGGCAATCGGGGAGCCGTAGCAGTCCGTTCCCGAAACAAAAATTACGTTGTCCTTTCCGATGCGGTCGCGGAGAAATCTCGCATAAACATCGGCAAAAACGAAAACTCCGCCCACATGGCCGAAGTGAAGCTGCTTATTGCCGTAGGGCATACCGCCCGTAATCACCGCGCGCTTCGGAAACTGCGGACGATTCTCCATCGAGATTTTCTTTTTGCTGTATTCAGCGTTTCCTTTAGCGTTATTGTTATCCATAACAAAAACCTCCTGAAAAAACAAAGGGCAAAACACAGAAAACAGAGAACGGAATTACCTCCGTTCTCTATCCGCCGCCCTCATGCTTTACAATAATTAATTCAGCTTAAAACAAGAATTGCCATATCGCCGTTATTATCCTGACCCGCATTTTTTACTGCGGCAACCATTTTCCAAACAATATCCCTGCCGCTTTTGCGCAATGCGCCGTCAAATGCGGAAACCGCCTTAACGAAATCCTCCTCTCCCCTGCCGTCCATATAGCAGGTAAAGAGGACTTTGTATGCGTTATAAAGAACACAGAAGAAAACATAATTATCCCAAATGCCGAGCTTATCGCTGCACGCATAGGGCAAAGAATAAGTCCATACATAGTTAATCATGATATTTTCAATCCAGTTTGAATGCTCCGCCATGAACACTTCGGAAAATTTACGCCGCTTCTCAACATAGCTCTTCATATCGACCATATTCAAGGTTTCGGGGCCGCTTACTCCGAGGTTTTTATAAATTGCGCCGAGAACCTCCTTATACTCAGGTGATGATTTTACAACAGATTTCAGCAGCGAAACCCCATCCGCAAGGGAATATTCGGGATGAGGGGAAATCCCCTTGAAATATTCAAGCACCTTGTCATAATCCTTATTTTCGCCAAATTTATTAACAAATTCGGGAATAAGATTAGGCTGATGACTGTCAATCATACCTTGGACGGTCTTAATCGCATAGTTAAGAAGAAGCATACGCTTCTCAAAGGTAACCTCCCTATTTTGGAGGACGACCATCATAAGCGTGCGGAGCTGCCAGTAATACTCAGCCGAGGGGTTAACCGCAACCGCTTCGCTGCTTCGTTTAGCAAACATAGCCTCCTCTTCCCCCGTTATGCGGGACATTTTGAAGGAAAGCGGTTCATTCTCAGCCATAAGTCTTCTTACAACATCGGGGTTACTGAGATAAAGAACGTATTCCACAGCGGCGGGGGATACTATTATACCCGCCAAATCGCTGTATTCCTCCACAGGCTTTGTAACATCCACCAATTCCTTAAAAAAAGACGGTGTAAAGATAGGAAATGCCATAAAAATTCTGCTCCAATCCCGACGGCTGTCAGGAATGAAAGCCGCCGTAACATAATATCTGACAATAATGCTATTAGTATATCACATTATTTTGCAAAATGCAAGTTTTTATTGAAAAAACGGACGCCTCGGATTACTTATCCGATTTCACGCACGGTCCGAGCGGATAACCTTAAGCTCTGTATTTTCGACAGCTTCTTTGATATAAGGCTCAAAATCGAACACATTCTGCGCCGCCTCAACCTCGGCAAGAATGGGCCTTGTTTTGGGATGCTTCGGGGTAAAAACGGTGCAGCAGTCCTCATAAGGCTCTATGGAAATATCAAAGGTATCGATTCTGCGGGCGATCTCTATTATCTCCGTTTTATCCATACCGATAACAGGACGGAAAACGGGCATACGGCAGGCCGCATCCGTGCAAACTATCGCATTCATGGTCTGGCTTGCGACCTGACCCACGCTCTCGCCCGTAACAAGCGCCTGAATGTCCTTTTCCTCCGCAATTCGCTGGGCAATTTCCATCATGAGGCGCCGCATCAGGATAGTAAACAGCTCTTCGGGGCAATTATCACGAAGCTTCTCCTGAATTTTTGTGAACGGAACGCAGTAAAACGCAATATCCCCGCACCACGGAGTAAGCTTTTCACAGAGCCGTTCAACCTTTTGCCTTGCTCTGTCGGAAGTATAAGGCGGCGAAACGTAATGAATTGCCGAAAGTCTGACCCCTCGTTTTGCCATCATATATGCTGCAACGGGGCTGTCAATTCCGCCCGAAAGCAGCAGCATTGCCTGACCTGATGTTCCCACGGGGATACCGCCCGCTCCCTTTCTGTTTCCGGTATGGATATAGGCAAAGTCCCTTCGCACCTCAACCGTAACGACAACATCGGGGTTATTAACATCAACCGTGAGATGCGGAAATTTTTTGAGGACTCTTCCCCCAAGCTCGGCGCATATTTCGGGGGATTTCATAGGGAACTGCTTATCCGCACGTTTTGCGTTGACCTTAAAGGTACGCGCATTCTCCAGCTCCTCCGAAACGTATTCCATAGTCTTTTCGGCAATCCTCTCAAAGTCCTTCTCAACCACGGCGGCACGGCAATAGGCGGCTATACCGAAAATTTTTGAGATACATTCCTCAACGGCATCGAAATCGACGTCGTCATCTAGCGGTTTAACCTCAACAGTTGACTGGGAACGTTCATATTCAAATTTTCCCATAGGTTTAAGTCTGCGGCGGATATTTTTTACCATAGCATCCTCAAAGCTGCGTTTATTAAGACCCTTTATAGCAATTTCGCCCTCTTTGAGCAGGATAATTTCTTTCATTTCATAATTCCTCCGTAAAATTTTATAACCGACTTTATTATACCACATTATAAAAAAATTTCCAACCGTTTTTTTAAATTTCCTTATTTTTCGATGACTTTTTCTAAATTATGTGCTATAATATCCTTAACCGCAAAAACGGAATTTATACAAATGACAGGTGTTGATAGTATGCTGAACCTTATTACAGGCGAAGCGGGGACGGGAAAATCCTATGAAATGATGAACCGAATTGCCGGGGCTGTTTCATCGGGAAGAAAGGTTTTCGCCATTGTCCCCGACCAATTTAACTTTGAATACAATCGTATGCTTTACAACTTTATGGGTCTGAAAAAATTCAACCGCATGGAGGTTCTGAGCTTTTCCCGACTTTCAAAATATATTTTCATCGAGCACGGCGGTCTCAAGGGCAGGTATGCCGATGACACAGTGCGAACAGTCATAATGTACCGTGCGCTTTCCGAGCTTAACGAAAGAAAAGCCCTGCACTTTTACTCAAGGCAGGCGCTGAAAACAAGGTTTATATCCGATGCGTTGGAATTTGTACGAACCCTTTCGGCAAACGGCATTTCCTCGGAGCTTCTGCTTAGACAAACTGCGCTTATGGATGACGGAATAAAGGAAAAAGCGGAGGATATTGCCCTTATCTGCTCCGAATATTCCCGCATTCTTGAGGAAAACGGCTACAAGGACAGTCACACCGACATTTCCGAAGCATCAAAAAGAGCGGCCGAAAACGGCTACTTTTCCGACTGCGATATTTTTATCGATGAATTTAAGAGCTTCACCCCCGATGAATGCGAAATGCTTGAGGTTATAATTCGTGACAGCAATTCCGTTACGGTCTGCCTTACAACGGATAAATTTTCCTCGGACGGCTTTGCAAGGATGGGTCTTACCCCATTTGAAACTGTCGACAAAACCGCCGCAAGGCTCTCCCGACTTGCTTTTGAAAACAGTGTAAAGGTTAACATCGACCATTTGACGGAAAATCGCCGTTTCCTTTTCCCGGAGCTTCAATTTTTAAGCAAAAATGTTTTTCGCTCCCAACGCAGCGGCTTCAACGGAAGCTGTGAAGCTGTCCGCATATACGAGGCGGCTGAGCCTTATGCCGAGGCGGATTTTATCTGTGCGGAAATTAATCATCTCGTCCGTGAGAAGGGGTATCGCTATTCGGATATTGTTATAACCGCAAGGCAGAAGGAAAATTATTCCTCCATTCTGGACGCCGCCCTCGAACGCTCGGAAATTCCCTATTATTCCGATGAGAACGGCAGGGTTTCCCACAAGTCGCTTATTATATTCGTCCGAACAGCCCTTAATCTTGCTTCGGTAAAAAATCCGTCCTCAGAGGATTTCCTGCGATACATAAAAACGGGCTTTCTCCCACTTGATACCGAACAGATTGACATTCTGGAGGAATATTGCTACAAATGGAACGTTGAGGGCGGGATGTGGCACAAGCCGTTTGAAATCCATGATAATTCCGACTCGGACAGAGCTGCTGAAGCCGCACGGCTTATCGTCACCGAACCCCTCGATAATCTCCGCAGAAAATGCACGAACACCACTGCAGAGGCTATATGCAGGGCTACTGCCGATTTTCTCGATGAGGTAAAAGTTCCCGAAACAATTTCCGAGCTTATAAAGGGAACAAACAGCGGAGATGCCGCCGTTCTTACAGCTGTTCGTGAAACAAAACAGCTTTGGGATATGCTCTGCGACCTTCTGCAAAGCTTTCGCCGAACATTGGGTGATACTCCGATAACTGCAGCGGATTTTTCCTCAATCTTTGAAACGGCTGCGGCTCTTTTGACGATTTCTGCGCCGCCCCAAACCCTTGATGCGGTTCAGCTTACCTCCCTGAACACAGCAAGGTTTGCAAATCCGAAGGCCGTGTTTATACTGGGCGCAAACGAAGGTGTATTCCCCTTTGCCGCAAATCCCTCGGCGCTTCTTTCCGACAAGGACTTGGCAGCCCTCGGCAAGAGCGGAGTGGAGATAAACGGCAATTCCCCCGAAAAGCTTGCGGAGGAACGATATGCAGCCTATGCCGCACTTTCCGCACCAACGGAGCGGCTTTACATAAGCTACCCCATTGCATCAGTTTCGGGAAACGCACTCTATCCCTCATCTGCAGTAAGGCAGATTGCGGCAATGTTTAAAAATGACATCAAGCTTACCGAAAAAAAGCTTGGTATTCTTTATTTCTGCACAACGGAGCAGAGCGCTTATTATCAATATGTTCAGGGATTCAAGCGCGGAAGCTCTGAAATTGCAAGTCTTAAAGCCGCATTGGAGGACTTTAATGACGGCAATAGTCAGCGTTTCAAACTTCTCGAAAATCCTAATTCGGCAAAATTTCGCTTAAACTCCGGAAAAGCACTGACCGACCGCCTTTACGGTCAAGTCATTACCCTTTCTGCCTCACGCTTTGAGGATTACAAAAAATGCCCGTTTATGTATTTCTGCAAAAAGGGTCTTAGGATCTACCCAAGGCAGCAGACACAGCTTAACGCTCCGTCAAGGGGAACTGCCGTCCATTACTGCCTTTGCGAATTTCTTAAAGCATACAGCAAAACCAGCTTTATTGCCATGAGCAGAGAAGAAATTACTCATTTTGTAACAAAAAAGCTCTCCGAATATTTTATAAGCTCGGATATTGGCGGAAGCTACGGAAAAACAAAGCGTTATCTTGCCGCATACCGTAGGCTTACGGACACCGTTTCCGACATTCTTATTCATCTCAAAACGGAATTTTCCCAGTCGCTTTTTACCCCATCCGAATTTGAATACACCTTTGCGTTTGACGGCGACGAAAAGCCTATTAAGCTTACAGCCAATGACGGAACCGAAATGTACTTCATCGGTGCGGTGGATCGTGTTGATGTTTATACTCAAAACGACCTTACGTATATAAGGGTTGTTGATTACAAAACGGGAACAAAGGTATTTTCTCTTGCCGACATTTATTACGGGATAAATATGCAGATGCTTCTGTATATGTTCGCCCTTACCGACCCCGAAGCAGCCGCCAATTCGGGACGTTATCACACCGCCCTGCCTGCGGGGGTTCTTTATGTACACGCTGAGGACAACGCTCCGTCACTTTCAAGAGAAGCGAGCGATGATGAAATAACAAGCGCTGCCCTATTCGGTGAAAAAATGGACGGCATAGTTATTGCCGATTTGGACATTGTTCGTGCAATGGAGAAGGATATTTCGGGAATTTTTATTCCCGTTAATGTCAAAAAGGACGGCGAATTTTCTTCCCGCTCAAAGATTATTTCGGAGCGCGCCCTTGAGAAGCTGAGGAAATATTCATCCGACCTTCTTAGGGAAACCGCTTCTTCGATAAAGCAGGGAAAAATCGAAGCCGCTCCCCTTACCGACGCCAAAAAGAACACATCCCCCTGCGCCTATTGCGATTACCAATCCATATGCGGATACCCGAACGTTATCCCAAGGCTTCGCGACCCCGAAGCGGAAAAGAAAATGCAGGAGTCCCTAGGTATCATAAAGGATTCGGCAAAGGAGAGTGAACAATAATGTCAAATTGGACAGACAGGCAGTTGGATGCCATAAACGCAAGGGACACCGCCGTCATTGTTTCTGCGGCGGCGGGAAGCGGAAAAACCTCCGTCCTCGTTGAACGACTGGTGAGGATTTTATCCGACCCCGTAAACAAGGTCCCCGCCGACAGAATTATCGTTGTAACCTTTACAAACGATGCCGCCGCACAGATGAAGCAGCGGCTTTCCGATGCTCTATCCGCACAGCTTGAGCTTGAACCCAACAATTACTGGCTCTGCAGGCAGCAATCACTTATTTCGGCAGCGAAAATTTCTACCATTCATTCCTTCTGCTTTGATATGATAAGGGAAAATATTCAGTCGCTTGATATTTCTTCGGGCTTTCGCATTCTTGACGAAACAGAGGAGGAGCTTATTGTTTCAAAGGCATTGGGCAATGTTTTTGAGCAGCTTTACGAAGAAAATCCCGAGATGATGAATGAACTCACCGACTTTACCTGCAAGGGTTCGAGGAATGATTCCAACCTTGAGAGAGTTGTTCTTAAAATTCACCGCTTTATTATGTCGCTCCCATTCCCCGAGGATGCCCTTGACGGCTATACCATACGTTATTCAGAACCGTTTGACAGCGAAAAGGATCCGCTTGCGAAGGCTTACGCAGGATTCATTTCGGACAGCTTGAACAGAATTGCGAGGCTTGCCGATTATGCTGCGGAGCTTGTTTCGGAAGCGGGAGAAAGCAAAGCGTCCGACATAATTTCCGGCGAACGTGATCTCTTCATTTCGCTTGCCGAAAAAGCAATGGACACCTCGCTTGAATGGAATGAACGCTTTGGCTTCGACTCCGTTAAGTTTGAAGTATGCAGATATCCCAAAACAGATAAAGGTTCACCAGAACAAATCATTGTTGAAAAGGTAAAGGAAATTCGTAAAAATTACAAGGAACAAGCAGCAAAGCTTTCTTCGGAGGCATTCTTTTCCCTGGAGGACATATTTGATGATTACGATAAATGCTGTAATGTGCTGCGCGGCTTGTCAATTATTGTGAAAAAGCTTATTACGGAAACAGCAAGGATTAAAAGTGAGAAAAACGCCCTTGGATTTTCCGATGCGGAGCAGCTTGCCGTAAAGCTTCTTTGCGCCAAGGACGAAAAAGGGACAATTTGCAAAACTCCCCTTGCAAGGGAGCTTTCGGAATATTACAGCCTTATAATGATTGATGAGTTCCAGGATGCCAACAATATCCAAAACACCATTTTCCGTATGCTCTCAAGGGGCGGAACGGCGGAGTCAAACGGTGATAACCTATTTGTTGTGGGTGATGTCAAGCAGTCAATCTATCGCTTCCGCCTTGCAAACCCGAAAAACTTTATAGATGTTCTCGAATCATCTGATATATATACTCCCGAATACAAGGGAAAAAATGCGGCAGTCCTGCTAAATCGCAACTTCCGAAGCAGTAAGGATGTCGTGGATTTTGTAAATGATGTTTTTGCGACGGTTATGAGCAAAGCTGTCGGGGATATTGACTACACCGTCAATGAACAGCTGGAGGCGGGCGCCGTTTACCCCGAAGCCAACCGCTCGGCGGAGTTTATTTTCACAAAATATGATCCCTCCGCAGAGAACGACAACGCTGAGGTAAACAATGCTTCCGAAAATGCGGATGAAGGTGAAACCGTTGGGGAGGTTTGCGCCGAAGCAAGGGCTGTGGCGATTAAAATTTCGTCCATGCTCGGTCTTCGCACCGTTTTTGACAAAGGAGAGCTTCGCCCCTGCGAATGCAAGGATTTCTGCATTCTGCTTCGTGACAGGGCAAGGGGGCAGCTTTATGCCGATGAGCTTCTGAAGATTGGTATAAAAGCCACCTGCGAAGAAACAACGGGCTATCTTAAATCCCGTGAGATTGCGGTTCTTGTAAATATTCTTACCGTTATAGACAACCCCATGCGCGATATTCCGCTTGTATCGGTGCTTATGTCGCCAATGTTTATGCTTACGGCGGATGAAATGGCTGAGCTTCGCCTTCTGACGGAAAATAAATATGACCATATATATAAATGTGTGCTGTTTGCAATGCAAAATCAGGAAAGCTATTCCGCTGCCGGAAAGCTGAAAAAATTTATTGAGATCTATGAGAAGCTTAGAATTTGCGCCGCTTCACAAAGCCTTGAACGGCTTATTCGGACAATCTATGACAGCACCGATTTTCTCTCATCGGTTCAGGCTTATTCCGATGGGGATCAGAAAAAGGCGAATCTGCGGCTGCTTCTTGAATATGCAAAAAGCTATGAGCAGAATTCCGCAGGCGGTTTGTCGGGGTTTATCCGCTATCTTCACGACATTTCCGAAAAGGGCGGAGATTTCGTCCGCGCTTCAATTGTTTCCCCTGCGGATAATGCTGTTTCAATTAAAACCATACACAAGGCAAAGGGCCTTGAATATCCGTTTGTATTCCTCTGCGGAACCTCAAAGCCCTTTAACCTTAAAGATTCAAGCGATTATATGCAGATTAACCTTGACTATGGCATAGGCTTTAAAATCCAGGACAGGAATCACCTCAAGCTATACAACTCATTCCCACAGTATGTTATAAGCCGCATTAACAGGCAGGATACAATCAGCGAGGAAATGCGCCTTCTGTATGTTGCTCTTACAAGGGCAAAGGAACAGCTTTTTATTACCGTCCCCAATGACGGCAAAACCGCGGCGAAAATTGATTCAATATCCATGAACATCGCCGCTTTGGGAGGAGTTACGCCTGTAGTTGCCGCCTCCGCACGGTCAATGCTTGACTGGCTGCTCATGGCGCTCCTCACCCACCCCGACGGTTCAAGGATTCAGGTCAATCCTGACATTCCCATAAGGTCAAGCAAGGCTAAAATCACCGTGACAGAGTCGGATTCGGCCTTGGAAGAGGCGGACAAAGAGCAAAAGGAAAAAGCCGTTCCCGATGAGGAAAGCGTAAGACAGCTTCTCGATAGCTTCAATTTCCATTATGAAAGCCGTCTGCCGAATACCCTTGCAAAGCTCACCATTACCGAAATTGCAAAAAGCGAAAACGATGAGATTTTTTTGCGGCGTCCTGATTTTTCCGCCGACTACAGCAGTCTCACCCCTGCGGAAATCGGAACCGCCATGCATACCTTTATGCAGTATGCCGATTATTCCGCCGCCGAAACAGACCTTATAGGGCAGGCAAAGGCTCTTGAAGAAAAGGGACTTCTCGGAAAAGCGGAGGCGGAAGCGCTAAACCTCAGTCAGCTTAAAAAATTCTTTGACTCGGATTTTTACGGAAGAATAAAAAATTCACCCGAAATAAGACGAGAACAGAAATTTCTTATCGAAATATCCGAACTTGGGCTTGACGATGAGCTTGGATTGGAGTATAATAATACCAATGGTATGCTCCAGGGTATAGCCGATTGTGTTTTTGAGGAAAACGGGGAAATTGTCCTTGTGGATTATAAAACCGACCGTGTGAACAGCGAAATAATCCTCGCAGACAGATACCGCCGCCAGCTGCTGCTTTACAGCGCTGCCCTTGAAAAAATCTTCGACAAAAAAGTCAAGGAAGCGTATCTTTACTCCTTTAGTCTTGGCAGAGAAATTAAAATAAAATAAATCGGAGGTTTATTATCATGGCTTCAAATCAGAATAAAACACATAGCCGCAGCACTGTTAACGCATCCTTTATCGGTTCGATTTTTCTCGGAATATGCATACTTATTGCAGGAATAAGCATCGGCGGCGGCGTAAGAAAGCTGAACAAAACCGTTTCCGAAAAGGAATTTTCTGACACAAACACTTACAATTCCCCCGAACACGTTCAAATGAGTGAGAAAAAATACCTCACCGAAGGCGAAGCGGCGGAATATCTCAATCTTACCGAAACGGAAATTCTGAGCCTTATTACTTCCGGCGAAATTACCGAGTATGTAAAAACCGCAACGGGCTATTCAATCTCCGTAACGGTTCTTGACAGCTGGTTTGACAACGAAGCTTACCAAAATAAGCTGAACGCTACAGAGCCTGCGGCAGCGGATGACGAGGAACAGTAATTTTTTCGGGAAATTGAAATTTTTTTTTAAAAGCCCTTGACAAACGTTTTTTTTGTGTTATAATATTAAACGTTGACTTTTGTATGTCAGTGTAAAATAAAGCAGAACTTCCGTTCTCACCCTGCCGCATAAGGCGAGCAGCGGTCGATACTTTGTTATGTATAACAGCATGGTCGATTTGGTTTACTATGCATGGATTTATGTAATTTGTATGAGCGGAAAACTATGCTTTCCGCTCATTTTTTATTTTGGGGGTGCCTACAATAAGCGTTAAAGAATTACAGATTAATGAAGAAATTAAAGACAAGGAAGTTCGTGTCGTTGATTCGGACGGTTCGGCAATCGGCGTTATTTCCGCCAAAGAGGCTCTCAAGCTTGCTGAAGAAAAGGAGCTTGATTTGGTAAAGATCGCTCCCCAGGCAGTGCCGCCTGTCTGCAAAATTATGGATTACGGAAAGTATCTTTTTGAGCAGGGCAAGCGTGAAAAGGAAGCCAAGAAAAACCAGAAGGTTGTTGACATCAAGGAAATCAGAATGTTCTCAACCATTGATACGAACGATTTTAATACAAAGGTAAACCAAGCTGTCAAGTTCCTCAGGGGCGGCGACAAGCTCAAGGTTTCCGTTCGTTTCCGCAAGCGAGCTATTGCGCACCCGCATCTCGGTGAGGAGCTTCTTGACAAGTTCAAGGAGGCTTGTTCGGAATATGGTACAGTTGAAAAGCCGTCAAAAATGGAGGGACGTGCGCTTGTTATGTTCGTTTCCCCAAAGGCTTCAAAATAAAATTTTAAGCTGAAATTTCAAAAGCTGTTTCAGCATCAGTGGATGCGTATCTCAAAAATACGCAGCCTAAATTTAAAGGAGGATATACCTATGCCTAAGCAGAAAACTCATTCAGGCGCTAAAAAGCGTTTTAAGCTGACCAAGAAAGGTCTTGTTAAGTATCAGAAAACTAACAAAAGACACAGACTTACTCAGAAGGCTACAAAGCGCAAGAGAATTGCAAGAGCGGCAGGCTATGCAAGCACCGCAAACGCTTCTACAGTAAAGCAGCTTATCCCTTACAAATAATCGGTAAGACGCTTTCTATCATCAACTATTAATTAACGGAGGTAAAAGATTATGGCTCGTGTTAAGGGAGCAATGGCTACTCGAAAGAGAAGAAATAAAACATTAAAGCTCGCAAAAGGTTATTGGGGTGCTAAAAGCAAGCACTTCAAGATGGCTAAGGAAGCCGTTATGAAGTCCGGTCAGTATGCTTATATCGGCAGAAGGCTCAAGAAGAGAGATTTCAGACAGCTTTGGATAACAAGAATTTCCGCAGCTTGCAAGCTCAACGGAATGAATTATTCTACTTTTATGAACGGTCTTAAAAAGGCAGGAATCACACTTAACAGAAAGATGCTTTCCGAGATTGCCGTAAACGATGCGGCAGGTTTTACAGCTCTTACTGAAAAAGCTAAGGCTGCCCTTTAATAAACACTTACAAGGTCAGAAGTAATATTTTTTTACTTCTGACTTTTGCAGTATATGGGCAAAGGAATATACAGGCTATTTTACGGTTTGGAGGTCGATTTTTTTGCAGCGGATTATAACCTCAAAGGATAATGGCAGCATAAAGCTTTTCCAGAAGCTTTCGGCTGCAAAAAAATATCGCACTGAATATGGAATGTTTCCACTTGAAGGTTTACGGCTCATAAAGGATGCCGCTGCCGAAAATGCAGAGCTTCACTGCGTTATGATAACGGAGGGCTGTATGAAAAAGCTCTCCGAACACGGTGAAGCATTGGATTTTCTGCCTGAAAGAGCAAGGGAAAGAACTCTTTTTATCTCGGACGAGCTTGGCGAAAGGCTTGCTTCAACCGAGGGTACTCAAGGAATTTTCGCAACGTGCGAAGCTATAGATACAAGCGGCATTTCCGATGCGATAAAAAGCAACGGAAGGTACATTATGCTGCACAATATCCAAGACCCGGGAAATATGGGAACCGTTATAAGAACCGCCGATGCTATGGGGATAAACGCCGTTATCGCTGTTAACTGCTGCGATGTGCAAAGCCCCAAGACTGTTCGGGCAACAATGGGAAGCCTTTTCCGTATGAAAATATGCGTGGCATCCGCCGATGAAGCGTTTGCCGAATTTAAGGAAAAAAACATAATCTCCTATGCGGCGGTTGTCGGCAGGGATGCTTTATCCCTGACTGACTGCCGTTTCAAGGATGGCTCAGCCGTACTTATCGGGAACGAAGGAAACGGTCTGCCCGAGGAGATCATCGCAAGATGCAGTCACAGCCTTACTATTCATATGCACGGAAATGTCAACTCGCTCAATGCCGCAACAGCAGCATCCATAATCATGTGGGAGTTGACAAAATGAATAGCTCAAACAACGATGATATCATAAAGCTGCTTTTTCTTTTATCCTGTTTCGGTGCGGGCAATCCCCGTATACATAAGTTGAAGGAATATTTTGGCTCCCTTGAGGGGCTTTACAGAGCAATCGCTTTTACTAAGCCGGAGGGCATTTTTACCGAACAGGAGCTTAAATCCGCTTCAAGAACCCACGGGGATCAGCTCAGAGGTATAATTTCCTACTGCAAACGCCATAATATCGGCATAATTTGTTTTGACGATGAAGCTTATCCCGAAAGGCTGAGGAATATCTATAATCCCCCGATTTTACTGTTTTACAAGGGCGATAAGGAAATTCTGAGGAGCGACATTATCCTCGCTGTTGTAGGGGCAAGAAAAATTTCCGAATACAGCGCAAAGGTAGCCGATAAAATCACGGGAGAAATTGTTCGCAGCAATATAGTTATTGCAAGCGGATTTGCCGTTGGGACGGATATTACCGCCCACCTTGCGGCAGTTAGAAACGGCGGAAAAACAATAGCCGTTCTCGGAAGCGGAATTGACCACATATATCCGCAACAGAATGCTCAGTATTTCGATGAAATTCTTGAAAATGGAGTTTTTATTTCGGAATATTTTCCGCAGACATCCGCAAAACCCTCATCATTTATCGCCAGAAACCGCATTTTGGCAGGCATCTCAATGGGCGCTGCTGTTATTGAAGCCTCGGAAAGAAGCGGATCTCTTAACACTGCATCGTATATAATCTCTCAGGGAAGCGACCTTTGGGTTATTCCTCCGCATGATATTTTTGATCCGAGATACAACGGAGGAAGGGGACTTCTTCGTGACGGTGCGCTTCCGCTTTTCTCCGCCTCGGATATTATTCAAGAATATTTTGAAAATTACACTCATAAGCCTGTAAAGGAGCGGAAATCGGATTATATCAGTCTTAATCCCGATGATATACCGATAGAAAATAAATCATCGGCAAAAAACAAGAGTGAGAAGAATTCGAAACACAAGGATGAGGTTCAAATTTCCAAGACTGTAAAGATTCAAGCTCCCAAGTCTGCCGAGGGTAAATCTCCCAAGTCCGTTGAGGTTCAGGCATCCGAGCCCTTTGAAGCTCGGATTCCTACGTCTTTCGAAGCTCAGATTTCTAAGCCTGTCGTGATTCAGTTTCCCAAGTTCGCCACCGGAAGATTTGAAAAGCCGCCCCTTGAAGGCGTTGCAAAGCTTATCTATCAGTCAATAGCAAATTCGCACACGCCAATCACCATTGATGATGTTATTGAAGATGTTGATCTTGATGTTACAGATGTGCTTTCAATACTTACCGACCTTGAAATCGGGGGATATATTTTCTCCGATGAGGGGCAAACATACTACGTCTGATTATTACTGCGGAAAAGTCCGCATTCATATTAAAGGAGAATGAATATAAATGTCAAAGCTTGTTATTGTGGAGTCGCCTGCAAAGGCTAAAACAATCAAAAAATACCTTGGAAACGGCTATGAGGTTGTTGCTTCGATGGGTCATGTACGTGATCTGCCAAAGTCGAAGCTCGGCGTTGATGTCGATAATAATTTTGAGCCTGTTTATACCGATATAAAAGGAAAAGAGGAGCTTATTGAAAGCTTAAAGAAGGAAGCGAAGAAATCGGATTTTGTCTATCTTGCGACCGACCCCGACCGTGAAGGGGAAGCCATTTCATGGCATCTTGCGCAGATGCTCGACCTGCCGATGAACGAAAATAACCGTGTAACCTTTAATGAAATTACTAAAACAGGCGTTACGAATGGTATGTCAAACCCCCGTACAATCGATCTTGACCTTGTAAACGCCCAACAGGCAAGGCGAATTCTCGACAGAATTGTGGGATATAAGCTCTCGCCGTTCCTTTGGAAAAAGGTTCGCAGAGGTCTTTCCGCAGGACGCGTTCAATCGGTTGCGGTTTCACTTGTTGTTGACCGTGAGAAAAAGATTCAACAATTTAAACCGGAGGAATATTGGTCGATTGATGCAAAAATGACCGGTCCTTCCTCAAAAAAGCAATTCGCAGTTTCATTTTACGGAATTGAGGGCAAGAAAACGGAGCTTCATTCCAAGGAGGAAACAGATGCGATTTTAAGCCGTGTTGAGAACGCAGATTTTACTGTTACAAGCGTGAAGAAATCCGTGAGGAAGAAATCACCTGCTCCTCCGTTTACGACCTCAACAATGCAGCAGGAGGCTTCCAAGAAGCTTGGCTTTGCCGCAGCCAAAACCATGAAAAACGCTCAAACCCTTTATGAGGGTATTGATATTGAGGGAATGGGCGCCGTGGGTCTTATCACTTATATGAGAACCGACAGCCTACGCATTTCAGACGAAGCAAGGGCGGAGGCTTACAAATATATCGAATCGGTCTATGGAAATAAATATGTCCCTTCCACCCCGAAAATTTACAAAACCAAGGCGGGCGCACAGGATGCGCACGAAGCTATTCGTCCGTCAATGCCTTCGCTTACCCCCGCAAAGGTTAAAGACAGCCTTACCGCAGAGCAGTATAAGCTCTATAAGCTCATTTGGGAAAGGTTTATCGCAAGCCAGATGGAGAACGCTTCCCTCGACACGGTTTCCGCAACGATAGATGCAAACGGATGCACCTTCAAAGCAACAGGATTTTCTGTCAGATTTGACGGATTTACCGTTTTATATGAGGAATCAAAGGATGATGAGGAAAACAAGGTTCTTCCCCCCATTGAAAACGGGGATATTCTCAAGGTAAAAAGCATTGAGGGCAGCCAGCATTTTACTCAGCCGCCCGCAAGATACACCGAAGCCACCCTTATTAAAGCGCTTGAGGAAAACGGAATCGGACGTCCGTCAACCTATGCGCCCACAATTTCCACCATTGTGAACCGTATGTATGTTGAACGTGACGGAAAGCAGCTTAAGCCAACGGGTCTTGGCGAGGTTACAACGGAACTTATGAAAGACCACTTCAAGAATATTGTCGATGCGAAATTCACCGCAATAATGGAGAGCAATCTCGATAAGGTTGAAACGGGAGAAAAGCAATGGGTCGACATTCTCTCGGAATTTTACACCGAATTTGATTCAACTCTGAAAAAAGCTGAAGAGGCTATGGATGGCAAGCGAATCAAGGTTCCCGATGAGGAAACGGATGAAATCTGCGAGGTTTGCGGTAAGCCTATGGTAATCAAAATCGGACGTTTCGGAAAATTCCTTGCCTGCACAGGCTTCCCCGAATGCACAAACACCAAAAAAATAATTAAGCCAACCGGCGGAATCTGCCCAAAATGCGGCAAAAAGGTTCTTCAGAAGAAATCAAAGAAGGGCAAGAAATATTTTGGCTGCGAGGATAACCCAACCTGTGATTTTATGACATGGGACACCCCCGTTTCGGACAAATGCCCCAAATGCAATGACGGCACAACGCTCTTTAAGAAAGGCGGAAAGATGTTCTGCCTTAAAGATGGCTGCGGATATGAGGTTGCAATCAAGAAGGAAAAGTAACCTCTTCCGCTGCCGCGCATGAGTTTTTTAGAATGGAAGTGAAGCCGTTATGCCCGTGGCAGAAAATAATAATTACAACTCCGAAGTTGAAATTTCCGTAATCGGGGCAGGCTTTGCGGGATGCGAAGCCGCATGGCAGCTTGCAAATGCCGGATTGAGGGTAAGGCTCTTTGAAATGAAGCCGAAGAAATTTTCGCCTGCGCACAAATATAACGGCTTTGCGGAGCTTGTCTGTTCAAATTCATTTAAAGCATCAAGAGTAAATTCGGCGGCGGGTTTACTTAAAGAAGAAATGCGCCGACTGGGTTCACTCACTGTTCCCTGTGCGGAAGAAACCGCCGTACCTGCCGGTGGTGCGCTTGCGGTTGACAGAACCCGTTTTTCCGACCTTGTCACAAAGAAAATAAATGCCCACCCAAACATTGAAATCATTAATGAAGAAGTGACAGAAATTCCGCATGGGAACGTTATTATTGCAACTGGACCCCTTACATCGGGAGGTCTTGCGGAAAGCATAAGCCGTCTAAGCGGGGGTTATCTCAGCTTTTATGATGCCGCCGCACCCATTGTAACGTTTAATTCAATCGATATGAACAAGGCGTTCTTTGCCGCACGCTACGGAAGGGGTACGGACGATTACATTAACTGCCCCTTTACAAAGGAAGAATATCTTAGCTTTTATTATGAGATAATAAACTCAGAATCCGCCCCGCTGCACGAATTCGACCGTCCGCAGGAGTTACACAACAAAAATGACGATTTCACGGTTTATGAAGGCTGTATGCCTATAGAGGTTCTTGCAAAGCGAGGGGAGGAAACCATGCGCTATGGTGCGATGAAGCCTGTTGGGCTTACAGATCCTTCATCAGGAAAACGTCCTTATGCGGTGGTTCAGCTCAGAAAAGAAAACAGCGCAGGGACTATGTATAATATTGTCGGATTTCAAACCAATCTTAAATTCGGCGAACAGAAGCGTGTTTTCTCACTTATTCCGGGGCTTGAGAATGCGGAGTTTGTCAGATACGGAGTTATGCACAGAAATTCATTTCTCAATTCGCCGAAGCTGCTTAAATCGGATTTTTCTTTGAGGAGCAACGGAAAAATTTTCTTCGCAGGGCAGATTACCGGCGTTGAAGGTTATATGGAATCCGCCGCAAGCGGAATTTTGGCGGGGCTTAACCTTGCAAGGCATTTGTCCCGTAAGGAAAGCCTTATTCTACCTCCCGAAACAATGCTTGGGGCGCTTTCAAGCTATATTTCGGACGAAACCGTTGAGAGGTTTCAGCCAATGGGCGCAAATATGGGCATTCTCCCCGACATCGGCGAGCGAATTAAGGACAAGCAGCAGCGTTATCAAATCATCGCAGACAGGGCGCTGTTTGCCCTCGACAATGCTCTGAAAGGGTCTTAAATCATGGAAAAAGAACAGTTACCCGAACTTAAATTTTCTTTCACGTCCGATGAGGGAAAAGCTCCGCTTGTGAGCTTTTCCGTGAGATGCGGTGAAACCGATTTTAAGCAGCTTGAAGAAGCAATTATTTACAAAACAAGCAGCTTCAAAAAGGTGGGCTTTGTTCTTGCGGCGTTGATGAGCGGTTTTATACTTCTCAATATAATAATCATCGCCTTTGCAAGCAGGTCTTACGCCGCCGCTGCGGCTTATATTATTTTTGCCGTTGCCGCCGCTGCCGCCTGTCTGTTTCCGAGGCTTTCGGTGAAAAAAACCGCACGGCTTGCGCCCAATGACAGCGAATACTTTGTTTACAGCTTTTACAGGCACCATTTTACTTTTATAAGCGAATATGAGGGATTAAGCCTGAGCTATGACAATCTTTCATCAGCAATGGAAAACAGCCTTGTTTTTATCCTTTTCGGCAGGAATTCAAAAACCTTTCTTATTCCCAAAAAGGAGCTTACGGGCAAGGAATCGGAGCTTCTTCATGCCGTTCTCGAAAACAAGCTCGGTTCAAAATTCACTGTAAAGATTTTGTGAGGTGATAAAGACGGAAAATGAAATTATCTGCCCTGCGGAAATTACTTTGGAAAGCGGCAGGACACCGTTATTTACGGTTAACTCGCCATATGACCTTGAAACCGTCTGCTTTTTGGGTAGGCGTATAGGCAAAATGACCGTAATTTCGGAAGTGGTTTCCCTTATTTTATCGGCGGTTTCAGCCATTATGGGTTTTTACCTTATAACGATAGTTTCGGGAATATTTTTTCTTTCGGAATTGTTTGCGATTTTATCCGCAAGGTCAAACTCGGAAAAAATCTATGAACGATTCTACAAAGACGAAAATATGCGGCTTTATAGCTTTTATGACGAGCATTTTTCCGTCCGAAGCAGCAAAGGCGCGGCATTTATAAACTATGATACCCTTAAAAAAATTGTATTCGATAAAAATTACATTCTGTTTCTTATGCCAAACGGCACAAATTATGTAATTGCGGGAAACAAAATCGACCATGCCGACCTAATTGATTTCCTTAAATCAAAGGCGGAAAAATTGAAAGGAAAGTAATACATATGAAAATTATTGTAGATGCATTCGGCGGCGATAACGCCCCTGCCGAGGTTATTAAGGGCGCAGCTATGGCAGTGGAAAAGCTCGGTGTTGAGATTATTCTTACGGGAAATGAAAATAAAATAAAAAAATATGCAGAGGAAAACGGGGTATCACTGGACAAAATTACAATTAAACACACCGAATCGGTTATCGATATTCACGAAGAACCCACCTCGATTATTAAGGAGCGTTCCGATTGTTCAATGGCGGTGGGTTTGAAGGCGCTCGCCGACGATGAGGGAGACGCTTTCGTTTCCGCAGGAAGCACCGGCGCTCTTGTTGTTGGCGCAACCTTTATCGCAAAGCGTTTAAAGGGCATAAAGCGTGCGGCTCTCGCGCCCGTTATGCCGACCGACACGGGATATATGATGCTTATAGATGCGGGCGCAAACGTTGACTGCCGCCCCGAGATGCTGGTTCAATTCGGCATTATGGGCAGCTGTTACATGGAAAAGGTTCTTGGCATAAAATCACCTAAGGTGGGGCTTATAAACGTTGGCGCAGAGGACACAAAGGGCAGGGCTATGGACATAGAAGCGTACCATATGCTGGAGAAGGCTCCCATTGATTTTTACGGAAACCTTGAAGCAAGGGAAATTCCCAACGGCGTATGTCAGGTTGCGGTTTCGGACGGCTTCACGGGGAATGTTGCCCTTAAACTTTACGAGGGCATGGGCTCATATTTTTCCCACACCTTAAAGGGAATGTTTATGAGCGGCATTGGCGGAAAAATTGCTTACCTCCTCCTTAAAAAACAGGTTGCGGAGTTTAAGAAAAAGGTTGACTACTCCGAGGTTGGCGGCGCAGTTCTTATGGGAATTTCAAAGCCGGTTATAAAGGCGCACGGAAGCTCCGATGCGAAGGCATTCTACAATGCGATACGTCAAGCCAAAAACTGCGTTGACGGCGATGTAATCGGTGAAATTTCACGCTCCATTGAGCAGCTTAAATCGGACAACAATAACGCTGCGGAATAAACCGCAGCTTAATTTGAAGAGGATTTTAAAATGAATTTTTCGGAATTTGAAAAAAAAATCGGATATACCTTTAAGGACAAGGAGCTTATTTATGAAGCTCTCTCCCACTCATCCTATGCTAACGAATGTCACAGGCACTCCAACGAACGCCTTGAATTTCTCGGTGACAGCGTACTTTCAATTGTAGTGTCGGAATATCTTTTCACGCACTTTAAGCATCTGCCCGAGGGGGAGCTTACAAAGATAAGGGCATCCCTCGTCTGTGAGAATGCCCTATTTGAATTTTCCAAGAAGATAGATCTCGGAAAGCATATTCTCCTCGGCAAGGGCGAGGAGAACAGCGGCGGCAGAAACCGTCCGTCAATCGTTTCGGATGCCTTTGAAGCCGTCATTGCCGCTGTATTCCTTGACGGCGGAATGGAGGAGGCAAGGAGGTATGTCCTCAGCTTCATGCCGGAGCATCTTGACAAGAACCGTGCAAAGTCCCTCAACGACTACAAAACTGCACTCCAAGAGGTCATTCAGAGAAATCCCGAAGAAAAGGTTGAATATGTCCTCAAGGATCAATCGGGGCCGGATCATGACAGGCGATTTGTGGTTCAGGTTATGCTTAATTCAAACGTAATCGGAACGGGTGAGGGTCACAGCAAAAAGCAGGCTGAGCAAATGGCGGCAAAGGAAGCCCTTTCCCTTATGGGTTACAAGAATTAATATGCGGCACAGCAACATTTCGATTTTTATTCCGCATATCGGATGTCCCAATAAATGCTCATTCTGCAATCAAAATACCATAAGCGGCGCCGAAAAGCCTCCCACGGCGCATGATGTTACTGAGCTTCTAAAGGATGCCTGCCCCAAGCTTTCAGAACCGCATAATACTGAGATAGCTTTCTTCGGCGGCAGCTTTACAGCGATAGGCAGGGAATATATGCTGTCGCTCCTTGATGCCGCGCAGCCGTTTATTGCGAAATATGGTCTTATCGGAATAAGAATTTCTACCCGCCCAGATAAAATAGACGAAGAAATCTTAGCCCTTCTGAAGCGTTACGGGGTAACCTCAATCGAGCTTGGAGCGCAGTCAATGCGGGACGAAGTTCTTACCGCCAATGAGAGGGGGCACACCGCAGATGATGTGAAAAAAGCATCTGCTCTTATTAAATCATACGGTTTTGAGCTTGGTCTTCAAATGATGACGGGACTTTATAAATCCCTGCCCGATGATGATATTTTTACTGCGGATGAAATAATCGCCCTTTCCCCCGACACAGTTAGGATTTACCCAACCGTTATTCTTGACGGCACAAAGCTTGGGGATTTATACAAAAGCGGGGAATACAAAACCGTTCCCTTTGAGGAAGAAGCCGAGCTTTGCGCCGACATTCTCCAAAAATTTGAGAAAAACGGTATAAGGGTTATTCGGCTCGGGCTTCATTCCTCGGAAGGTGTCGGTTCAAAGGCTTTGGGAGGATATTACCATCCCGCTTTCAAGGAAATTTGCATGAGTATTTTATTTCGCCGTCAGCTTGAACGACAGGTTTTGCAAAGGAACAGTTATACTGTCTGCGTTAATCCGAAATCTGTCAGCATTGCGTACGGACACAAAAAATGCAATTTTATTTATTTTAAAGAAAAGGGCATTGCGCTTAAATTTGTGCCCGATGAAAACATAACGGATATTTTCGGAATGAAAATATCAAAAAGCTAAACGAACAGGAGCAGCAAAATGTATCTGGAATCATTGGAACTTCAAGGCTTCAAATCCTTTCCCGATAAAATTAAACTTAACTTTGATAAGGGCATAACAGCCGTTGTCGGTCCGAACGGAAGCGGAAAGTCAAACATCGGCGATGCCGTTCGCTGGGTTCTCGGCGAGCAATCCTCACGCACACTCCGAGGAGCAAAGATGGAGGATGTCATTTTCTCGGGAACTCAGTTCAGGAAGCCCATGGGATTTGCTTCGGTAACCCTTAACATAATCAATAATAAAGGGATTTTGCAAATTCCATCGGAACAGGTTTCCGTTACACGTAAGCTATACAGAAGCGGAGAAAGCGAATATCTCATCAACGGTTCACAGGTACGCTTAAAGGATGTCTGTGAGCTTTTTATGGACACCGGACTCGGACGTGACGGTTACTCCATAATCGGGCAGGGCCGAGTTGCCGAAATTGTTTCCGCAAAATCGAACGAACGCCGTGAAATTTTTGAGGAGGCTGCGGGAATTTCTAAATTCCGCTACAAAAAGGCAGAAGCGGAACGCAGACTTGCGGCGGCTCAGGATAACATTCTCCGACTTCGCGACATTATCGGTGAGCTGGAGGGTCGAGTTGAGCCGCTTCGCATTCAATCGGAAAAAGCGGCGAAATTTCTTGAGTATTCCGATACAAAAAAATCGCTTGAAATAACGGTCTGGGTTCGGCAGCTTGATGACCTTAAAAAAAATTCGGAGGAGCTCTCCGACAAACTTCTTATCAGCACGAATGAATACAACGGCATAGAAGCCGATATTTCAAGGCTTGAAGAGGAAGCAGAGGAGCTTTCCTTAAAAATACAACAGGGCGCGCTGCACATAGAAGAAATGCGCAGCGAAATCCTTGAATCGGAGCGTTCAAACACACAAATTCACGCTGACATCGCCGTATGCGAAAACGATATTCTCCACTCCAATGAAGCCATTGAGGACATAAAAAAGCAGCAGCAGCTTTCGCAGAACTCGAACACGGAGAACAGAAAGGCAATCGAAGAAAATCTTGCGGCGGTAAAAGAAATCGAGCGTAACATTGCGCAGACAAAATCCGATTACGAAGCCGCAAATGCGGATTTTAACGCAGCAGTAAACGAACAGGAAGGCTTCAACAGCATTTTTTCCGATGTTCAGTCGGAGCTTAACAGGCTTTATATAAAGCAATCGGAGCTTAGCGTTTCCATAGCAACGGGGAAGCAGAATGCCGAGGACATAGAGGCGCGTCTTGACAACGCAGATCTGCGGAACGAAGCTGTCCGAACAGCCTGCGAGGAGCTTCGCCGAGAAAAAACCGAAACAAGCGATGGACTATTACTTATTGAAGAAAAAACAGGTGAGCTTAACAACCGACTCGGCGGTCTTTCAAAGCTTTTTTCGGGAAGAACGGAAAGGCTTTCAGCCGCAAAAAAGCAGCTTGACGACCTCAATTTCGCAATTCGTGACAAGGAACAGCGAATCAAAATGCTTTCCGACCTTGAAAACAGCATGGAGGGCTTTGCACATTCCGTAAAGCAGGTTCTCAAGGCGGCAAGGACAGGACAGCTCAGCGGAGTTTACGGCTCTGCTGCGCAGCTTATAAAGGTGAATTCGGAATACAGCCTTGCGATTGAAACCGCTATGGGCGGAGCTTTGCAGAACATTATTGTTGAGAACGAGGAAACAGCAAAGCGTGGAATAAGGTTTTTGCAGGAAACCAAAGCGGGACGCGCAACCTTTCTTCCGATAACCTCGGTAAAGGGCGCAAGACTTGGCGAAAACGGTCTTGAAAGCTGCAGCGGCTTTATCGCCCTTGCGGTTGACCTTATTGAATTTGACCCGAAGCTGACGGGGATTTTCAACTCCCTTCTCGGAAGAATTGTTATTGCGGAAAATATCGATCTTGCGACAAACATTGCTAAAAGATACGGTTACAAATTTCGCATTGTAACCCTTGACGGACAAGTAATAAATGCGGGGGGTTCTTTCACAGGCGGTTCATCCTCAAAATCAAGCGGAGTTCTTACCCGTAAAAATGATATTGAAAAGCTTACTGCCGAAAAAGAAAGCCTTGGAAAAAAGCTTGCCGAGATAAAGCAATCCTGCGAGAAGCTTCAGGCTGAAACCGACAAGCTTGGATTTGACATTGAAGCCGCAAAGGACGAGCTTAACACCATACAGTCCGACAAAATCCGCTTTGAATCGGAGCTTAAACGAATTGACGCTATGCTTGCGCAAAACGAAGAGCAGCTCAAAAACGCTGTTTCCGACAAGGAAAAGCTGAAGGAACGCCTTTCCGAAACAAATTCGGAAATAAGCAGCAACGAAAAAGCCTTAGAGGAGATTTCCGCAGAGATTTCATCTAAGGAAAAAACCGTTTCCGAAAATGAGGAGAAGCGTATCCGAATGCAGCAAAAACGTGAAGCTCTTACCGAAAGAATGTCCTCCCTCAAGCTGCATGAAGCCGAGCTTTCAAAGGATATTGAAGCGGTTAAGGCGGAAATTTCCCGCCTTGAAGCGCAGTGCCTTGAAATAGGCGATAATTCCGCCAGGCTTGCTCTTGAACTTGACGCTCAACATGGTATAATAAAGGATAAAGAGCAGCGCATAAGCGAGCTTAACGCAAGGCTTGCAGGCTCAAAGGAAACCGTTGAGGAGATAAACAAAAGAATCAACGCCGTTCGCTCGGAACAGCACCTAACTGAGCAGAGTGCCAACGAAGCGCGCGCAAAGGTTCGTGAGCTTTCCGAAAGCAAGGA
Source organism: Oscillospiraceae bacterium (assembly GCA_021199335.1). Lineage (GTDB taxonomy): Bacteria > Bacillota > Clostridia > Oscillospirales > Ruminococcaceae > UMGS363. The sequence goes on from JAJQIG010000053.1 coordinate 52,743, forward strand.
AAAATTCAGCCGTGAAATAACACGTTTGGAGGAGAGAAAAAGCTCCGTTCAGAGCGCATATGATAAGATTATTGCGGATATGTCGGAGCAGTACAACATATATCTTTCGGAGGCGATGCAGATTGCACAGCCTGTAACCGACCTGCTTGCAGTTCAACGAAATCTTTCGGAGATAAAGCAGAAAATTCGTGCCCTGGGCAGCGTTAACGTTGCGGCAATAGAGGAATACAAGGAGGTTTCGGAACGATATAACTTTATGTCGGAGCAGCTTAATGACGTTGAATCATCAAAGCGTGAGCTTGAAAAGCTTATCGATGAGCTTACGGAAAATATGCGCCGCCAATTCAAAGACAGCTTCAACCAAATAAATGAGAACTTTAAAAGCATTTTTGCCGAGCTTTTCGGCGGCGGACACGCCGAGCTTACTCTTACCGACCCCGAGGATGTTCTCGAATCGGGAATTGAAATCAAGGTCGCTCCTCCGGGAAAGGTTATCAATAATCTTTCGCTTCTTTCGGGAGGAGAGCAGGCGTTTGTTGCAATTGCGATTTATTTTTCCATACTTAAGCTAAAGCCTGCGCCGTTCTGTATTCTTGATGAAATCGAAGCGGCGCTTGACGACATAAACGTTACCAAATACGCACGCTATCTCCGCAAATTCACCGACACAACCCAGTTTATCCTTATAACCCACAGGCGAGGTTCAATGGATGAAGCTGATGTTATGTACGGAGTGACCATGCAGGAGAAGGGAACATCAAAAATTCTGCGCCTTGAACAACCGCCCGCAGACCTTAATAACTAAAAGGAGGACTTACCTATGGGATTTTTCAGCAAAATTGCCGAGGGAATCAGAAAAACCAGAGATTCGATGATGGGCAAATTTGAAACCCTTTTAAACTCGTTTACCAAAATTGACGAGGATTTTTTCGAGGAGCTTGAAGAGCTTCTTATAACCTGCGATATAGGCGTTGAAACCTCCCTTGAAATATGCAAAAGGCTTCGTGAAAGGGTTAAAGAGAAAGGGCTTACGAACCCCGACAGTATAAAGGGCGAGCTCAAGGATATTATTGTGGAAATGCTCGGTGAGGATGAAAAAATCGACACCTCATCCAAGCCAGCGGTTATACTTGTAATCGGTGTAAACGGAGTCGGAAAAACAACCACCATAGGAAAGCTTGCCGCTAAATATAAAAACGAGGGCAAAAAGGTTCTTGTCGCTGCCGCCGACACGTTCCGCGCCGCAGCCATAGAACAGCTTGAAATCTGGACCCAAAGGGCGGGAGCGGACATCGTTAAGCATTCGGAGGGTTCGGACCCCGCATCCGTTATTTTTGACGCTATCACCGCCGCAAAGGCAAGAGGCACTGACGTTCTTATCTGCGACACCGCAGGCAGACTCCACAACAAAAAAAATCTTATGGATGAGCTAAAGAAAATTAACCGTATCATTCATGAACAGGCTGACGGATGTTCACTTGAAACGCTGCTTGTACTTGATGCCTGCACAGGGCAGAATGCCGTTAACCAAGCTAAGATTTTCAGCGAAACCGCTGATATTACCGGAATTGTACTCACTAAGCTTGACGGAACGGCAAAAGGCGGAATAATAATTTCCATCCGAAATGAACTGAACATTCCCGTAAAGCTGGTTGGCGTTGGCGAAAAGACCGATGATTTACAGGAGTTCAACGCACATGATTTTGCCGAAGCCCTTTTTGCGACAGAAGCGGATTTCGATTACAACTATGAGTGTCTTACCGATGGTGAGGAGCCGAAAAATCTGACTGAAGAAGAAATTTTGCCTATGACGGATAATGCCGCAGAGGAAGAGGACATCTCGGGAGAATCCGAGGCTGACGAAGAACCTGCCGATGAGGCTGAGGACGAAAAACCCGAGGAAAAGAATCCCAAGAACGGAAAATTCGGCTTTCTTTTCAAGGAGATAAGCTTTGGAAGAAACAAAAAGGACGAGGAGGACGAAGAATGAAGCTGATTCTTGCATCAAACAATAAGAACAAGCTCCGTGAAATACAGGAGATGCTCTCCCCCATTGGATATGAGGTTATTTCCCAGTCACAGGCGGGTATTGAGATAGAAGCGGAGGAAAACGGCTCAACCTTTGAGGAAAACGCAGCCATAAAGGCGGACGCCATTTACGGTATGACGCACACGGCGGTTATTGCCGACGACAGCGGGCTTGAGGTTGATGCGCTCGGCGGCGCGCCGGGTATTTATTCCGCACGATATGCACCCAAGGGACAGGGCAAAAAGACGCTGCTCGCAAACCTTGAGGGCGTTCCCGACGATAAGCGCACCGCAAGGTTTGTATGCGTCATCTGCTTTATATCGCCCGATGGTGAAAAGCACTATTTCAGGGGCGAATGCGAGGGCAAAATCGGTTACGAATGCATAGGTGAAAACGGCTTTGGATACGACCCCATATTTATGTATGGCGACCGTTCCTTTGCGCAGCTTTCCCCCGAAGAAAAAAATGCGGTAAGCCACCGCTCAATGGCTATTATAAAGCTGAGAGAATATCTTGAAGCAGCAGACAAGGGAGGTAACGCATAATGCTTACAAGCAAACAACGTTCTGTTTTAAAAGGCATTGCCGCCAAGGAGGATACCATTCTGCAGGTTGGCAAAAACGGAATTATAGACACGTTGATAACTCAGGTTTCCGATGCTTTAAAGGCAAGGGAGCTTGTTAAAATGAGCGTTCTTGACAGCTCTATGCTCAACGCTGAGGAGGCTGCGGGCGAGCTTGCTGAAAAGACAAAATCGGAGGTCGTTACAGTTATCGGAAATAAGTTCGTGCTTTTCAAGAGGAATCCGCAGAAGCCGAAAATCACATTTTGATTATGAAAACAGCTATTTTCGGGGGCAGCTTTAACCCCGTTCATAATGGTCACATTAACCTTGTTAGGGAGATAGCTTCAAGAGTCGAAATCGACAGGGTTATTGTCGTTCCGACCTATATTTCCCCATTTAAAAAGGATGAGGTCAGCTTTGTTGCTGAGGGAAAGGATCGTCTTGAAATGTGCCGCTTGGCATTTAAGGGGCTGCCGTTTGTTACGGTGAGCGACTATGAAATTTCTGCGGAAAGGGTCAGCTACACGATAGATACCGCCACTCATTTCAGGAAATGTTATCCCGATGATGAGCTTTTCCTTATAATCGGCAGCGACATGCTTCTATCCTTTAAAAAATGGCGGCAGTTTGAGGACATTCTTAAAATATGCACGATTGTTGCCGCTTCAAGGGAGAATAACAATGATGATTTCGCCCTCCTTACGGATGCGGCGGAGGAGCTTCGTCCTTATGGCAATGTTATTTTAACGAAAATTTCGCCTTATAAAATGTCCTCTACCTTAATTCGTGAAGAAATTATGAAAAATCGGGATATGACTTGCTATATGCCCGAAAATGTAGTAAAATATATTGTGGCAAATAATATTTACGGATAAAGGAAGGATTTGAATGTATTCGGACGATGAGCTTACCGACATTTTGAATATAAGGCTTTCCAAAAAAAGGCTCACTCACAGTCTTAACGTTGCCGCCGAAGCAAAAAAGCTTGCGGAATTTTACGGCTATGAAAATCCTGCAGAGGCTTACACGGCGGGACTTATTCATGACTGCTGCAAGGAAGTTCCCACCGAGGAACAGCTTGCAATGGTAAAAAAATCACGTCGGAATGTCTGCGAAGCGGAGCTTTTATCACCCGCTCTTTATCATGCGATTGCAGGCGCTTATTATGCCGAGCACGTTTTCGGCTTCACCGATGAGGATTTTTTAAACTCAATACGTTACCACACAACCGCCCGCGCAAATATGAGCCGAATTGAGGAAATTGTTTACCTCGCCGACCTTATCTCCGCAGAACGCAGCTACAAGGATGTTGACAGGATGCGCAGGGCGGCTTATCAAAGCGTTGACTATGCAATGCTTGAAGCACTCAGATATTCCGTTGCAGAGGTCGTTGGAAAGGGAGCATACCTTCCGCTCCATACAATTGAAGCATACAACCAATATACTAAAATTTCAAAAAACGGAGGAGTAAAATGACACAGCAGGAAATGCTTGAAATTGCCGTAAAGGCGCTTGACAGCAAAAAGGCAGAAGATATTCAGGTTATAAAAATCGGGGATTTATCCATTATTGCGGACTATTTCGTCATTGCTGACGGAACATCCTCAACTCAAACAAGGGCGCTTGCGGATGAGGTTGAATTCAAGCTCGGCGAAGCGGGAGAAAAGCCTCGTCAGGTTCAGGGAAACAACGGTTCAAACTGGATTATCCTTGACTATTCCGATATTGTCGTTCATGTTTTTTCAAAGGATATGAGGGAATTTTATAACCTTGAGCGTTTATGGCGTGACGGCGAACAGGTTGATATTTCAAAGTGGGTTCGGGACTGATTTCCGATAAATAATTCATATAAAAGGACTGATTACAATGGCTGAACGCTATGACTTTGCCGCAACGGAAAAAAAGTGGCAGAAATACTGGGATGAACACAAGACCTTTGAAGCATCCGAGGATCACAGCAAGAAGAAATACTACGCTCTTGTTGAATTCCCCTATCCCTCGGGCGCAGGTATGCACGTTGGACATATCAAGGCTTATTCGGGTCTTGAGGTTGTTTCGAGAAAAAGGCGCCTTGAGGGTTACAACGTTATGTTCCCGATAGGCTTCGATGCTTACGGACTTCCAACGGAAAATACCGCCATAAAGACAGGCGTACATCCCCGCAAGGTTACTGATAACAACATCGTTAAATTCACAAATCAGCTTAAACGTGTCGGCTTCTCATTCGACTGGTCAAGGGTTATCGACACAACGCAGGAAAGCTACTACAAATGGACACAGTGGATTTTCCTTAAAATGTTTGAAAACGGTCTTGTTTTCAGGGACAAAACCCTTGTAAATTATTGCCCCAGCTGTAAGGTTGTTCTCTCGAACGAGGATTCCCAAGGCGGAAAGTGCGATGTCTGCCACAGCGACATTATACAAAAGGAAAAGGAGGTTTGGTATCTCCGCATTACGGAATATGCGGACAAGCTTCTTCAAGGTCTTGATGACGTTAATTATCTGCCCAATATCAAGCTCCAGCAGGAGAACTGGATCGGCAAATCCACGGGCGCCTTTGTGAACTTTAAGATAAAAGAGCAGGAGGATACTCTCCGTATTTATACAACACGTCCCGATACTCTTTTCGGCGTCACCTTTATGGTTATTGCTCCTGAGCATCCCATTATCGAGAAATACCGCAGCAGCATCGGAAACATTGATGCTCTTGATGCTTATAAGGCTGAATGCTCAAAGAAGAGCGAATTTGAAAGGACACAGCTTGTCAAGGATAAAACAGGAGTTAAAATTGACGGGCTTACCGCAGTAAATCCCATCACCGGAAAGGAAATCCCGATTTATATTTCCGACTATGTTATGATGGGCTACGGCACAGGAGCAATCATGGCTGTTCCCGCACATGACGGACGTGACTATGACTTTGCGAAGAAGTTCGGAATAAGCATAATCCCTGTTATAAAGGGCGGAAACATCGAGGAAGAAGCCTACACGGGCGATGGGGAAATGATTAATTCCGATTTTCTCAACGGGATAACAAACAAGAAGGATGCTGTCGCTAAGATGCTTTCATTCCTTGAAGAGAAGGGAATCGGAGAAAAGGGCGTACAGTACAAAATGAAGGACTGGGCATTTAACCGCCAGAGGTACTGGGGCGAGCCTATCCCGATTGTACATTGCCCCAAGTGCGGAATTGTTCCCGTTCCATATGAGGAGCTGCCCCTGGAGCTTCCGCCGGTTGAAAATTTCCAGCCCGGTCAGGACGGTGAAAGCCCGCTTGCCAAAATCGACTCATTTGTGAACTGCAAATGCCCCAAATGCGGCGCGGACGCTAAACGTGAAACCGACACAATGCCGCAGTGGGCAGGCTCATCATGGTACTTCCTCCGCTACTGCGATCCGAAGAATGACAAGGCGTTCGCTTCAAAGGAAGCGCTTGAATACTGGATGCCAGTTGACTGGTACAACGGTGGTATGGAACACGTTACACGTCACCTTATCTATTCACGCTTCTGGCATAAATTTCTTTATGACATCGGCGAGGTAAACACCCCCGAGCCATATGCCAAAAGAACCGCGCAGGGTCTTATTCTCGGACCCGACGGCGAAAAGATGAGTAAATCAAAGGGAAATGTTGTTGACCCGAATGATGTTGTCGATGTTTACGGCGCAGATGTTTTAAGACTTTATGTGCTCTTTATGGGCGATTATGAGCAGGCTGCACCCTGGAGCGAAAGCAGCATGAAGGGCTGTAAGCGTTTCCTCGATAAAATATGGGCATTGCAGGACAAGGTTGAAAACGGCGATGAATACAGCCCCGAGCTAACCTCTGCTATGCACAGGACAATCAAGAAGGTTTCCGAGGATATTGAAGCAATGAAGTTCAACACAGCTGTCGCCGCTATGATGACACTTGTTAACGACATATCCGCAGCGGGACACATAAACCGTGCGGAATTCCGCACACTCATTACTCTGCTCAACCCATTTGCGCCCCATATCACGGAGGAGCTTTACGAGGTAATGAATTACGGCGGAGTCCTCAACGAGCAAAGCTGGCCCACCTATGATGAAGCTCTCTGCGCTGAAAGCACCATTGAAATTGCCGTTCAGATAAGCGGAAAAATCAAGGCTAAGCTTAATATTCCCGCCGATGCTGAGCAGGAACAGGTTCTTGCGGCAGCAAAGGCCTACCCTGCCGTTGCGGAAGCAATTGCGGGAAGGATCATTGTTAAAGAAATTTATGTCAAGGGCAGATTGGTAAATATTGTTGTTAAATAACTGCTTCAGTCAAGATAAACGTACAGGAGAAGAAAAAACGAAAACAAAAATACAGCGTGATTTTTGTGCAATATTTTTCGCATAGCTCTTGACAATTGGCTGAATCTGTTGTATAATTATGAAGTTATATCTAATATAAACCTCTGCCTTTGCGGCAAAGGGAGGGAATTAAATTGGCAGAAATTCGTGTTGGCAAAAACGAATCCTTGGAAACAGCCCTTAAGCGTTTTAAGAGAAGCTGTGCTAAGGACGGCGTTATCGCTGAGGTTCGTAAAAGAGAACACTATGAGAAGCCTTCGGTAAAGCGCAAGAAGAAGTCCGAAGCTGCTCGTAAGCGTAAGTATTAATTTTAACGCTTTAATTCAGAGCGGCGGCAATTATTATTTTGCCGCCGCCTTTGTTTTATCCGCAAAAACTTTTACCCGAAAGGAATCTCCGAAATGCTTTTCAAACCAACTGCCGCACTAAGAAGCGTTCTTGAAATAACTCCCGAAATGCTTGAAAAAATGGGCGTGAAGGCTCTTATCCTCGATTTGGACAATACCCTTACCACCCATAACAACCCCAAACCTGCGGATGGTGTTCCCGAATGGCTTTCACTAATGAAAAATTCAGGGATGAATCTGCTTGTTGTTTCAAACAACCATGCCCCAAGGGTTGCGCCGTTTGCGGAAATGCTCGGGTTGGAGTTTGTCCCCGAGGGGGCAAAGCCACTCCCGAAGGGCTATAATATCGCCGTTAAGCGATTCGGGCTGCCGAAAAACTGCGTTTGCGCCATAGGCGACCAGATTTTCACCGACATTTTGGGAGCAAATCTTGCGGGAATCAAGTCAATCTTCGTTTATCCCATTGAATTTGAAAGCGGTTTTTTCTTCAAGATAAAGCGATTTTTTGAAAAGCCGTTCAGACCGAAAAGCTTTGACACAGAAACAAAATAAAGGCACAATTCACAAGGCTTTAACCTTTGCGAATTGCGCCTTTTTGGTTCAATAAGGGTCATCGCCCCGTCATTCAACGAACGACTAGGGGTTTCAGTGGGGGATTGTATGACCGTATGCTTCCCCGCCTAAAGAGGGTGCGGATGTTCGGCGGACACCTCTTCTAAGCAGAAGCGCCGACCGAGCCAACAAGCGAGAAGGGGGCATCAGTCGTGAGTTATAGGGCATGAAGCTCCTGCCCCTTGCCCATGACACCCCCACTTTTATCCGCCATTGCCGAAATTTTTCTTACCGCTGCCAATAAGCCGTCAACCTCTGATTTTGTGCTGAATACCGACGGTGAAAAACGAACTGTTCCCTCGGGGGCTGTTCCTATATACCTGTGGGCAAGGCTTGAACAGTGCAGTCCGCCCCTCAGAGCGAATCCCATATCGCTCAACATCGCCGCAGTTTCATTTGAGGTAAAGCCATTTATATTAAAGGAAACAATGGGGAGATAGCTCCCCTCTCCTCGGTAAATTACGACATTTTCAAGCAATCGCAGTCCGTTTATAAATTGGCTGCAAAGAGCCGTTTCATGCGCAAAAATTTTATCCGTTCCAAGAGTCGAAACAAAACGAATTCCCTCACCAAGTCCTATTATCCCGCTTGTATTGACTGTTCCGCTTTCTAAGCTGTCGGGAAGAAAATCGGGCTGTTCAAGCTCCAATGAGGTGCTGCCCGTCCCGCCCTCCATAAGCGGAGTTATGTCAAATTTTCCATCGGAAACCAGCAGACCCGTCCCCGATGGACCATACAGCGACTTATGCCCTGCGGTACAAAGTATGTTTATCCCCTGCGACAGCTTTACATTTATAACGCCGCAAGCCTGCGCACCATCCGCAATGAAGCATTTTCCTCGCTCCTTACAAAGCTTTCCGATTCTTTCAAATGGCGGTATCCTGCCGGTTACATTGCTTCCCAAGGTACATACAACCGCCTCGGTCTGCGGGGAAATGAGCCTTGCAAAATTTTCCACAGTGGCATCGTCATCCTCGCTTATTTCCGCAATGTCATAGGAGCAGTCCTCCTTTAACATGGCATGAACGGGACGAGCGGCTGAATTATGCTCAAGACTTGAAATTACTATATGTCCTCCCCTTTTTACAATGCCCTTTATGGCAAGGTTGAGGGCATGGGTACAGTTGGAGGTAAAAACTGTATTGTCCGTTTGCGCACCGAAGAAATCGGCGGCTGTCTGCCTTGCCCTGTAAACTGCTTCGGCAGTTTGGATAGAGAGCTTATGTCCGCTTCTCCCGGGGTTTCCGCCATAGCACACCATAGCGTCCGCAGCTGCTTTACGGACGGAAAGCGGCTTTGGATATGTTGTTGCAGAATTATCAAAGTTAATCATTTGTAACCTTTCACTTGAAATTTATGAAATGGCTAATAAGCTCCTTTGCAGGGGGCGGAGCGATAAGATTTGTTCCGCCCGAAAATAACATAGGGAAGATGTCCTCCGCATATAAGCTCGGCGGCGGATTTCAAGCCTTTCCAACTGCTCTCGGAATAATTTCTTCCTCCGATAAAATCTCTGAAATTGTTTCAAGATCGCCCTCTGCGACAACGCTGTATCCGCAGCCCGATGAAAGATTTTTCGGAGTTCGGATCATATCAGTCCGATATCCGCTGCTTTTAAGGATGGTCTTAGCCTTTATTGCTATTGTAACGGAGGGAAAAGCAAAAATATATTTTTCCATTAAATTCATCCTTTCATATTTCTGCGATATGCCTTCCGCAAACCGTCGGCGGAGTTTTTATTCTCCGCTCGAATTATTATATGCGGCATGATTTTGCTTTGACACCCACTGTGGCGGCAGATTAAATCAAAAGGGCTGCCGCAAAATGTGCCTAACGCAATTTTGTGACAGCCCTTCGGTTTATAACTCACGACTGATGTTCCCTTCTCGCCTGTCGGCTCGGTCGGCGCTTCTGCTTAGCAGGGGTGTCCGCCGAACATCCGCACCCTCTGTTGAATGGTATACAGCACCCGTGCCGACTTCCCATCCTCCGGCGTCACATTGTGCTTGGAATCGCATGTGTCGGATAATCCATCGTAATCACCTCCAGATGGGCATGAAAAAAAGAGCGGCTGTATAGTCGCTCTTGGATATAAAATGTATTGAGTTCAGGTCGATAAACTGGAATATGAATCATTTTATACTTCAAATTACTTTCTCTATGCTTTTGA
>JAJQIG010000050.1 GCA_021199335.1 Oscillospiraceae bacterium
TTTGCCCACTTACATCAAGGCCGGGCAGAAATAACCGGGTTATTAGAGGTAACCTTAATAAAGTTGATTATCGTTTGCTGCTTTATGCTTTCGCAAAGAACCCTCATAATTTCACCTCTGTGCGTTTTCCCGCCTATACGTTGAACGATATCGCAGACAATATTTTCTTTATTATAAACTATGTTTCGCATATTTTCAAGGGATTTTTCATTGTTTTTAAAAATTTTATATTTGCAATACAAAAGCCCGTTTTTACTCATGCACTATTATGCCGATATTTTTATCATCTGTCTGTGCTTTGTAGTATGGCGGCGCCTTAATTCCGCCCTGCCTTTGACAAATCACTGCCAATATGATAGAATGTAAGCACAGATTTTTGGGGAGGGTTTATATTGAATACACGAATGCTTGACAAGGCGGCAATTTCGCTGCTTGTTGCCGTGATAGCAACAGCGGGCGGGAACGAGATTTATGCCGTGGCGGTTACATTTATTGCCTTTTCACTCTCGATGCTTACCTTTTGTACCGATAGACGCAGAACCGTAATCGCCGCATCGGGGATATATATACTTCTTTGCCTGTTAGAACCCCGTTTTTGCTATGGCTTGCCTGTTATTGTTTATGATGTTGCGCGGTTGAGAAATGTCCCTCTTTCCGCCGCTGCAGCCGCGGCGATGCTTCTCGCATTTGCCGAAACGGACACGGGTATGGCATTCCTATGCCTTGTGGGTATCGTTGCTTCAATAGTGACAGAGCTAAAAACAGAACGGCTTGAATTGGCTGAGAAGGGCTTGATTGAAACACGTGACAACTCCGAGGAAATTAATATGCTTCTTACCGAAAAGAACCGCAATCTTATCCGTCTGCGTGATTATGAGGTCTACACCGCAAAGCTGAAGGAACGCAACCGCATTGCTCGGGAAATTCATGATAATGTGGGGCATATTCTTACCCGCTGCCTGCTGCAAATGGGTGCGCTTCTTGTTGTTACAAAGGACGAACAGCAGCGGGAAAATCTCGAAAGCATTCGTCAAAGTATAGACGGGGCAATGACAAGCATTCGTCAAAGCGTACACGATCTCCATGATGATTCGATAGATATGGGCAGCAGCGTCAGGGAGCTTATAAAATCTCTGCCGAAGCATTTTTCGGCATCGTTCGATTATGGATGCGGAGAAAATTCACCGAGGGAAATAAAGCTTGCGTTCCTCGGTATAATTAAAGAGGCTCTAAACAATATCGCAAAGCACAGCAGCGGTGACAGGGTGCATATTTCAATTCGGGAAAACCCTGCGTTCTATCGGCTTACTGTTGTTGATAACGGAGCAAATCCGACTGCCGTTAACCCAACTCCAAGCGGCGGAATAGGTCTTGAAAATATGCGTTCACGCACCGAATCGCTCGGCGGAATTTTAAGGATAGAAAGCTCTGACGAGGGGTTTAAGGTGTTCGCATCCATTCCCAAAAGCGGCGGATATACGGCGGATTAAAGGGGAGTATTACTATGAAAAAAATATTTGCGTTAGTCGCAATTTTATCTCTTGCTTTGTTTATGTCTGCCTGTAACAGAGGGCAATCCGATTTTGATATTAAAATTGTCATTCCCGCAGAAAGTAAAGAGGAATTTGTTTATTCGGAGGAAGAAATTTTTTCTCGTAAAAACACAATAACCGTTTTTTCGGGTGAGGGGTTAGCCGATACGGAGGTTCGCTTAAAAACCGTTGGCGCTAATGAAGAAACCGAGTATGCCCCTGTATATCTTACTCAGGGTATGCCCGCAGAGATTGAGGTTCAAAAGGGGGTATGGTTTAAAATTGGCGTAAATATGCAAAATCCTACCGATGAGGATATTGTTGTGTATGTTAATGTAAGTGATGTTGATGTTAGGATAGAATGAGGTTATAAATGATATGAGGGTTGTAATTATTGACGATGATATGCTTGTGGCGGTTTCGCTTAAAACAATACTTGAAAGCAGCGGTGAGGTTGAAGTCTGCGCTCTCGGCAGCAGCGGCGAACAGGCTTTGGAGCTTTACAGGAAGCATAACCCCGATGTTATCCTTATGGACATAAGAATGAAGGATATGACGGGCCTTGAAGCGGGGGAGAAAATTCTCGGCGAGCAGCCGAACGCACGGATACTTTTCCTTACCACATTTTCTGATGACGAATACATAGTAAAGGCTTTGGGAATAGGCGCAAAGGGATACATAATTAAGCAGGATTTCGAGAGTATTATTCCTGCGTTAAAAGCCGTTATGAACGGACAAAGCGTGTTCGGGGCGCAGGTTATGACACGCATTCCGCAGCTTATGAACGGTGAGAGAAGGGATAGCTTCAACTATGCGGAATTTGACATCGGCGAAACGGAACACAGGATTATCTGCCTTGTCGCAGAGGGCATGAGCAACAAGGAAATTGCAATGAAGCTCCATTTAAGCGAGGGTACGGTAAGAAACTATATGAGCGTAATTTTTCTGAAACTCGATGTGCGTGACAGAACCCAGCTTGCAATTTTTTATTTTAATCATATGCAATAAAAAACGCAGTCCTCATTTGGCAAGAAGCCGTATGAGGACATTTATTATGCAAAAATTACATTTGTCACATACAAGTTGTGACATTTTGCACTTGCGGAAACAATGCTTTTTGTATAAAATAAAATCATGAAATATGAAAGGATGAATTAAATGCCTGAAACTGTTGTAAAAATTGAAAACCTTGTAAAACGATATAAAGAGCTTATTGCGTTGGACCATTTTTCCCTGGAAATTTTCGATGGCGAGATTTTCGGACTGCTTGGACCCAACGGCTCCGGAAAAACAACCACTATAAACTGCCTTCTGTCACTTTTAGCCTTTAATAAGGGCAGCATTGAGATTTTCGGAGAAAAAATGAAGCCCGACAACTATAACATAAAACGTCAGATAGGGATTATTATGCAGAATGTAGCCGTCATAAATGAGCTTACGGTGTATGAAAATATAGACTACTTCTGCGGGCTTTACATAAGGGACAAGGAGCAGCGAAAAAAGTGCGTACAGGAGGCTATAGAATTTGTAGGACTTGAAGATTTTGCGAAATTTCGCCCCAAAAAGCTTTCGGGCGGACTTTTACGCCGCCTTAATATTGCCTGCGGAATTGCTCATAAACCCAAACTTATTATACTTGATGAACCCACCGTTGCCGTTGACCCGCAAAGCCGAAATAAAATCCTTGAGGGTATCGTTGAGCTGAACCGCCGCGGCGCAACTGTTATTTATACCTCGCACTATATGGAAGAGGTTGAGCAGATTTGCACTCAAATTGCCATTATGGATAAGGGCAGACAAATTGCAATCGGCACGAAAGAGGAGCTTAAAAAGCAGATTAAGGACACAGAAAAAATCACCGTTGAGGTTATGGATATATCCGATGAGCAGCTTTGTATGGTGCGTGAACTGCCCCATATCGGGGAAGCTGTTTTCCAAGGCGGGAAGCTTTGCGTTAAATATCATGGCGGCAAGCATAACCTTATTCGTCTGCTTACTCTTTTGCAGGAGCAGGAAATTAAGTTCGGCAGAGTTTTCTCCGAAGAGCCGACGCTTAACGATGTTTTCCTTGAAATAACGGGCAAACAGCTCCGTGATAATTAATTGGGCGGAAAGGGGCGATTACAATGTTTTTTCATTTGTTTAAATATGAGTTTATATCCGCCGTGAGAAATACCCAAGTCATGTTCTGGATGATTGCTTTCCCGATACTCCTCGGAACATTTTTCAAAATAGCTTTCGCTGATTTATACGATGATGAGCTTTTTAAGGAGATTCCCATTGCTGTTGTATATGAAAATGATGCGGAGAATTCGGCGTTTGATGAGGCTCTCAGCGCTGTTTCGAGTGGTGATAACGCGCTTTTTTCCATAGATAAAACCGCAATTGATAAGACCTCGGCAATGGGGCTTTTGGAAAGCGGCGATATAAGCGGAGTTATTTTTGTCGGGGAGGATATATCTCTTTCGGTAAAAAGTGAATCCACCAAGGCGTCAATTATAAAATTTTTCCTTGACCAATACAAAATGAACGAAAAAATCATATCCGACACCCTTGAAAGCGACCCGACAAAGCTTGCCGATGTGATTGAAGCTATGAATATTTCCGAAAGCTGTATAACCGAACGCAGCTTTACCGGCGGAAACCGTGACCCATATGTGCAGTATTTCTACAACCTGTTGGCAATGAGCTGCCTTTTCGGAAGTATGGCAGGGCTTGCGGTTGTTACAAATACGCAGGGAAATTTATCGGCAATAGGCGCAAGAAGATGCACCTCCCCGATACATAAGCTTGTGCAGATTACGGCGGGACTTCTTGCGGTAACGCTGGTGAGCTTTTTATGCTCGGCGGTTTCGCTTCTTTACCTTATAGCTGTCCTGAAGATAGACTTTGGCGCGCCTGTTCTGCCGCTTATCGGAATTATCGCAGTAGGCTCGCTTGCGGGAATTTCTATGGGCTTTTTCGTAGGCTCGTTCGGGAGAATGGGGGAGGGAGCAAAAACAGCAATCCTCATAGCTGTTTCGCTTATCCTCTGCTTTTTCAGCGGACTTATGGTCGGCAATATGTACGGCTATGTTCAAATGTACGCTCCTTGGCTTAATAAAATCAGCCTTGCGGCGCTTATTACCGACAGCTTCTATTCGCTCAATATTTACGATACCTATGATCGACTGCTGCAAAATCTGCTTACGCTTTGCATAATTTCGGCTTTGTTTACAATCGGAGGATTTTTACTTACAAGGAGGCAGAAATATGCGAGTATTTAAAACATTTTTGAAAATAGCTGTGCATAAAATTCCGACAGTAATTATGTACTTTGTTATTTTTGCCATTATTTTAATTTGCACGGCAAGCGATGCGTCGCAGAATAACGAATTTGAGCAGACACGGTTGGTTGTATCCGTAAATGACCTCGATAATTCCGCCGCAAGCCGTGAGCTTGCGAAGTATATCGCTAAAAATCATAATATTGTCGATATCGGCACTGATGATGAAAGCATTCAGGATGCGCTTTATTATCACACATTGAGCTATTTTCTTACAATAAATGAAGGCTTTGAGGAAAAGCTTGAAAACGGAGAAACAGACGGGCTTTTTGAAAGCATTAAGGACGCAAACTATAAGTCGCAGTATCTTGATACACAGCTTACAGAGTATGTTTCGGCGGCAAGTATGTTTATCGCAAGGGGAATGAGCGCACAGCAGGCTTGTGCCGAAACAAGCGCCGCATCCGACATAAGTGTGGAAGTCACCGTGGAAAGCTTTTCATCGGGCGAAGCATTGGACAGCGACTTTGCGATGTTTATACAGTACCTTGCATATGTTCTTGTTTTAATAATGATGCTCGGACTTACACCTATCCTCATTACCTTCAATCAGTCGGATATTCGCCGCAGAATGGACAGCTCCGCATTGCCTATCTCCCGAAAAACGATGCAGCTTATACTCGGCTCGTCCGTTGTAACCGCCGCCGTGTGGATTGCTTTTATGCTGCTTGGAGTGGTTTGCTACGGTGGGAAAATGTTCACGGAAACAGGCGGTTTGGCAATGCTCAACAGCTTTGTTTATGTTATAATTTTCACAGGAGCGGCAGTTCTTGCGGCACAGTTTGACCTAAACGCAAATGTGCTGTCGATGGTTTCAAATGTTATAAGCCTTGGAATGTGTTTTCTGTGTGGAGTCTTTGTTCCGCAGGAAATGCTTGGGAACGAAGTCCTGAGTGCGGCAAAGTTTCTTCCCGCATATTGGTATGTTAAGGCAAACAATATGCTGTTCGGTTTGGGCGATACAGCCTTTACTGCGGCAAAATATATGACATACCTTGGTGTTGAGATGCTTTTTGCCATAGCTTTGTTTACGGCGGCTATGGCTGTTGCAAGGACAAAAATGCGTTCATCCCAATAGATTAGGAAAAATATATGCCCTATCATTTGATAAATATTTCACGTATTGGAAATACCGCCGAATTGCTTTCCTCGTTCTGATATGGTATACTGATTGCGAAATGCAGGTATAAATCGGAATTTTATAGAATGGCGGTATTTGATATGAAAAAGATTATTGCATTATGTTTGGCATTGGCGCTTGCACTGCCTATAATCGGATGTACTTCTGATCAAGACAACGAAAATACACCTCCTTCTACCGAGAAGTGGTATATTGAGGGATTTTATTTGAAATGTGACAACGGAGCAGATATGATTATTGCTGACCCTGTCGGTGCAAATCCCGCTTATCCGTGTACGATGCAACCGAATGATGATACGATTTTATTTACTGACCTTACCGATGGTGACAGAATCAAAATCGAAGTCTACTTGGTAGAAGAAGCATATCCTGCACAGACTACGGTTTACAGCATAGAGAAAATATCGGATGGTGAGCGAGCCGATATACCCTCTGACATTATTTCAAGTCTTTCGGAATTAGGCTGGGTTAATTAACAAATTCCGATTTATCCAACTAAACCTTGATCCATTTTATATCCGAGAGCGGCTATCACAGCCGCTCTTTTTTCATGCCCGTTCGGAGGTGGTTCATGTGGCAATGCGGAAACTGAAAAAATACAAGTCCAACAAATACAAAGAAAAGGAACAGGTAAGGATTCGATATTAAAACAAAAGCCGCGTTTCACATTGTGAGCGCGGCTTTTGTTGTTTTCATATTCAGCCTCTGACGAATACGTAATAATCCGTATCAAAGCCACCCCGGCGATAATCGCCGCTTTTCCATTCAATGATGAGATAATCCCTGCCGTTTACTCGCCTTACTTCATAGGCACAGGCATTGTGATTGAATTTGCGAAGAATGTAACCCTTTGTCCAACATTGCATTTCGCCGCCGATTATTTCATTTCCGTAAATGCTGATGCATTCGCCGTCATGCAGGAATTCAACCGCCTTGAAATATGGTTCAAATACGGTGTGATTTGGGTTTTCCTTAAAATCGGATTTTCGTTCGATAAAGTCGTGGGCAACCCATTTTCCGAGTATCGCTTCGTCAAATGAATATAAGAGATTTTTGTCTATGCACATTGTAATCATAGAAGCTTTGCTGTCGGAGGTTAGGGAGTGATTTTTGTAAGGCTCTATAATGAAATCCTCGCTGCGGGCAATTTCGTATTCCGCAAAATCACGTTTTAATCTCGCAGAACCGTCCGTTACAACAGATACTACAAAGGAATTGCTGTGACAATGCTCGGAAAAATTTAATTTTAAGTCTTTAACTGAAACAAATTCCGCATATTCCAATTTGTAAAAAATAAAATTCCCCACTCTCGATAACCTCCCATGTTTGTTTAAATTGTGTCAATAATTGTATTATAACATATATCCGCCGTTATTTCAAATGCCCCGCGTATTAATCCATCAAAAATAGAATTTGTTTAAAAAAGTTTTTAAAACCCTTGCAGGAATGGCGTTTATGTGTTATAATGAATTGTTAAGATTAAGATTGAGATAATGGCGGTGAATTGACTTTGAGAATTCTTGGAATTGACCCCGGTTACGCTATTGTCGGCTTCGGGGTGCTGGAGTATGATGGCTATAAATTCACTCCCGTTGGGTTTGGAGCAATCACAACCGAGGCAGGAACCGAATTCAATATTCGCCTTAAAACTATTTTTGATGACATGAACGCCGTTCTGGCCCGTTTCAATCCCGACGCTATGGCGATTGAGAAGCTTTTTTTCAATACCAACCAAAAAACGGGTATAGATGTCGCCCAGGCAAGGGGAGTTACACTTCTTGCGGCGACAAACGCAGGAGTTCCGATTTTTGAATATACCCCTTTGCAGGTTAAACAGTCGGTTGTGGGATATGGGCGCGCCGAAAAGGCGCAGGTTATGGATATGACAAGGCGAATTCTCGGCCTTTCAGCCGTTCCTAAGCCCGATGATACAGCCGATGCGCTCGCCATTGCGATTTGCCACGGCCACGCAAGCGGGGGAGTAAAGATTCCGAAGTTTTAACGCAAGGAGTACATATATATGATATACAGTTTAAGAGGAAAATTAACCCATAAAGAGCCTAACCTTGCCGTTGTTGAATGCGGAGGTGTGGGTTATGCCTGCCGAACAACGCTTAATACACTTTCAAAGCTTGGCGGGGTCGGCTCGGAGGCTTTTCTGCTGACGTACCTCTACATAAGGGAGGATGCCGTGGAAATTTTCGGCTTTGCCACCGAGCAGGAGCTTAACTGCTTTAAAATGCTTATCTCCGTTTCGGGTGTAGGTCCAAAGGCGGGGCTTGCTATCCTGTCCGACACAACGCCCGAGGGGTTCGCCCTTAATGTTGCAACGGGGGACTATAAGGCTTTCACAAAAACAAAGGGTGTAGGTCCTAAGCTTGCCCAGAGAGTCGTTCTTGAGCTTAAAGATAAAATTACAAATGAACAGCTTGCTTCATCTGTCGGCGGCGCGGAAAGCGTGACGGCGGTTATCGGCGGAGGAAATGTTTCGGAGGCTGTTTCGGCCCTTGTTGTGCTTGGATATTCCCAGGCGGAAGCGGCATCGGCGGTTGCAAAGCTTGATCCATCGCTTTCCGTTGAGGATCTTATAAAAAATGCGCTTAAAGCAATTGCGGCATCAATGTAAAGGAATTTTGGCTTATGTTATGTTATCCTGATTATAACCGCTCTGTCCTGAGCATAATTTCTTCAATAATGAAATATTACAGAGCGCCCTATGAATATTCAACCCTGCCCGCCCTCGATAAGCAGCTCGGTAAATTCTATAAAAACGTTATCCTTGTTGTGCTTGACGGAATGGGTACTGATATGCTTGAACGAAATCTTTCGGGCGGAGATTTTTTGCGGAAAAATTTCGTTCAGAATATCACTTCGGTTTTTCCTTCAACAACCGCTGCGGCAATGACAAGCTACTATACGGGTGTTTCGCCCGGGGAGCATGGCTGGCTCGGGTGGTCGCTTTTCTTCAAGGAATTTTGCCGAAGCATCGATGTTTACAGCAATCTTGACTCCTACACCAAGCAGCCTGTTGGACTTATTTCAAACGCTGCGGAATTTGTTATGCCGTATGAAACCATCTATAAGGACATAGCAAAATCGGTAATCGGCGATGTTCAGCCGTTTACAATTTCGCAGTCAAAGGTACGCATTGCCGAAAACGGAAATATTCATAAAACTGCCGATTCCTTTGAACGTGTCTGTGAGCTTATAGGGAAGATATGCGCAACTGAACAGAATACTTTTACATATGTTCAATGGTGCAGCCCCGATGATACTGCGCACAGAACAGGCTGTTATTCCGATGAAACAAGGAATAAGCTTAAGGAAATCAGCGGTATGCTCGGCAAAACAATGGATTCACTTACGGACACACTTATGATAATCTCCTCCGACCACGGAATGATAGATATTTCCGATGAAATTCTTATCGACAGAATCCCCGAGCTTAACGAATGCCTTGCTATGCCGCCGTTTATCGAGAGCAGAGCAATGTCGTTCTTTGTTAAATCGGACAGACGGACGGATTTTGAACGCAGCTTCGCAAACCTTGTGGGGCATGATTTTATGCTTTTTCCAAGGCGTGAGGTTTTTGCGAGAAATCTCCTCGGAACGGGAAATTTCCATTCAAAAACATATGATTTTATCGGTGATTATCTGGCGTGCGCGGTTTCCGATGTCGGACTTAGGTACAGAACGCTTAACGCAAAGCCGAAAAATATGAATAAGGCTAACCACGGCGGCTTGACGGAGCAGGAAATGACAATTCCCCTCATTATAGCCGATTCGCCGCAAACGAAGGAATATAAACAGAAAAAACTGCTGTAAAAAGGAGTGAACGGGTTGCTTGAAACAAGCGAAATGAGCTTTGAAGAACGTATGGTATCGCCGCAGAAAACGGAAAATGATACAGATGATTTTGAAGTTACCCTCCGCCCTAAAAGTCTTTCCGAATATATCGGTCAGGACAAGGTTAAGGAGAATCTTTCAATTTTTATAGAAGCTGCGAAAAAGCGAGGCGAACCCCTCGACCATGTGCTGCTGTACGGCCCTCCGGGGCTCGGAAAAACCACCCTCTCCGCAATTATTGCTCATGAAATGGGGGTTAATATAAGGATTACCTCGGGGCCGGCAATAGAAAAGCCCGGAGATCTTGCGGCGCTGCTTACAAATTTGTCGGAAAATGACGTACTCTTTATCGATGAAATTCATCGCCTTTCAAGACAAATCGAGGAGGTTCTTTATCCTGCGCTTGAGGACTACGCCCTCGACATAATTATAGGAAAGGGCCCTTCTGCACGTTCGCTCCGAATAGATCTGCCTAAGTTTACCCTTGTCGGAGCAACAACAAGAGCAGGTCAGCTTACATCCCCTCTCCGTGACCGTTTCGGAATGATGATGCGATTGGAGCTTTATTCTGTTGAACAGCTTACCGATATTATTATGCGTTCCGCAGTTATTTTGGGCATAGCCTGCGATAGGGGAGGAGCGATTGAGATTGCAAGGCGTTCAAGAGGAACTCCCCGTATCGCAAACCGCTTTCTTAAACGTGTCCGTGATTTTGCCGACGTTATAGGAGACGGAAAAATTAATAAGGATATTTCTAAAATTGCCCTTGACCGTCTTGAGGTAGACAGCCTTGGGCTTGATAATATGGATAAGCGTATGCTGAATATGATTATAAAGGGATATGGCGGCGGCCCTGTCGGCTTGGAAACGCTTGCTTCCGCAATCGGTGAGGAAGCGGTTACGCTTGAAGATGTCTGTGAGCCGTATCTTATGCAGCTGGGATTTATTTCGAGAACTCCCCGAGGAAGGTGCGCAACCCCCCTTGCTTACAAGCATATGGGCTATGAATTTAAGGGAGAGGTTCCCGATACGGAGCAGCTTACCTTTAATTAAACAGGAGAAAATTACTATGGGAAGATTATTTGGTACGGACGGCGCAAGGGGCGTCGCAATAACCGAGCTTACCTGCGAGATGGCTATGCAAATCGGCAGAGCGTCCGCAATGGTTCTTACTCAGAAAACAAAACATAAGCCTAAAATTCTTATCGGAAAGGACACAAGAATTTCCTCCGATGTTCTTGAAGCCGCCCTTGCGGCGGGAATATGCTCAATAGGTGCGGACGCCGCTATTCTCGGCGTTGTTCCTACGCCTGCCGTTGCATATCTTGTCAGAAAGCGTGAGGCTGATGCGGGAATTATGATTTCCGCATCGCATAACAGCATGGAATTCAACGGAATAAAGCTTTTCTCGGGCAAGGGATATAAGCTTTCCGATGATATTGAGGAGGAAATCGAATCGCTTATCCTCGATTCACCGGAGAAAATCGAGGAGCAGATTTCGGGCGGCGCAAATATCGGAAGGATTACCTATGATAAAAATGCCGGGTGGGATTACATAAGAAGCCTTATGAAAACCATTGATCACGATTTAAGCGGGATAAGGGTTGCCATAGACTGCGCAAACGGCTCGGCAAGCTCAACTGCGGAAAAGCTTTTCAGCGGCTTGGGCGCAGCGGTTATGCTTATAAACAGCAATCCCGACGGAATGAATATTAACGATAGGTGCGGCTCAACCTGCCTTGATGGGCTTTCACGCTTTGTCGTTGCAAATAAGTGCCATATCGGAGTTGCTTTTGACGGCGATGCGGACAGATGCCTTGCCGTAGATGAAACGGGCGCAATTATTGATGGAGATAAGCTCATTGCAATTTTTGCAAGGGATATGCGTGACCGCGGAATCCTTGTCAAGAATACGGCGGTTGTTACAATTATGACAAACCTCGGCTTTACGCATTTCGCAAAAGCGGGAAATATAAATACGGTTACAACGAAGGTCGGCGACAGATATATCATCGAGCAGATGCTTGCGGGGGGATATAACCTTGGCGGGGAACAGTCGGGGCATATTATCTTCCGCGATTTATCAACCACAGGCGACGGTCAGCTGACAGCGGTTCAGCTTCTCTCCGTTCTGAAGCGTTCCGACTGCAAAGCCTCGGAGCTTGCCAAGATTATGGAGCGTTATCCGCAGGTTATGATAAACGTCAAAATTTCAGCCGAATGGAAAGAAAAATGGAAGAATGACAGAGAAATTGAGGACATTATTGCCCTTAATCAGAAAAACCTTGGAACAAGCGGAAGAATCCTTGTCCGTGAAAGCGGAACAGAGCCCCTCATTCGCGTTATGATAGAGGGCAGGCATTTTGATGTTATAAACGACATGGCAATAAAAATTGCCGATAAAATAAGAGAACGCTGCCCAATTCGGGACTAAAAGGATAGATTTTTTATGAGAACAGCAGAAAATTGGAAGGATTACTCCCTTATCGACTGCTCCGATTCGGAAAAGCTTGAAAAATGGGGCGATATTGTTTTAATCCGCCCCGATCCGCAGATAATATGGAAAACAGGGCATAAATCGCCGCTATGGGATTCGGCTCACGGACACTACCACCGCTCGGAAAAGGGCGGCGGTCAGTGGTCGTTCCATAAAAGAATTCCTGATTCGTGGATCGTTTCCTATGGTGATTTGCGTTTTAATATCCGACCCACAGGCTTTAAGCATACGGGCCTTTTCCCCGAACAGGCGGTCAATTGGGAGCTTATGTCAAGCCTTATTGGAAATTGCACTCGTCCGATCAGCGTTCTTAACCTTTTCGCATACACGGGCGGAGCGACCCTAGCCTGCGCAAATGCGGGCGCTTCGGTATGCCATGTTGACGCTTCAAAGGGTATGGTTCAGTGGGCAAGGGATAACGCAGCCGCATCGGGGCTTTCGGACAAGCCCATACGCTGGATAGTTGACGACTGCGAAAAGTTTGTTGCAAGGGAAATTAAGCGCGGAAGAAAATATGACGCCGTTATTATGGATCCGCCCTCTTACGGAAGAGGTCCGAGACAGGAAATATGGAAGCTTGAGGACTGCATCTTTGACCTTGTTAAGCTTTGCACGGAGGTTTTGAGCGATAACCCGCTTTTCTTCCTGTTAAACAGCTACACAACGGGACTTTCGCCGTCGGTCATGGCTTATATTATCGGAGAAACAGTTGGGGAAAAATATGGCGGAAGGGTATCCGCAGATGAGATAGGCTTGCCCGTGAAGGAGAGCAGGTTCATACTTCCCTGCGGCTCTACGGCTATATGGACGGCGGAATAACCGCTACAGTTTATTTATTACGGAGGAAAGGCTATGTCGGTGCTTGCGCTTTTGGGCGGAATTTATTTTATTATAGCAGGAATAATCGGCAAGGGTAAAGCATTTACATCAAAAATGGGTACGCCGCTTGTCGGAAAGGAATTCAAAGCGGTCAGATACACCTACATTGCCGTTGGAATTGCCCTGCTCCTTGTTGCAGCGGTAAGCGCAGTTCAGCTTTTTGAATAAATATGGAGGAAACAAAATGGAAAATATTATCTCCGTGCAGGATGTGGAGTTCAGCTATCCCGCCGACCCCGAAAGCAATGAACCCGCAAAGGTTATTCTCAAAGGCGTTTCCCTTGATATAGAAAAAGGCGGTTTTACAGCTGTTTTGGGGCATAACGGTTCGGGAAAATCCACTGCGGCAAAGCATATGAACGCTATTCTTCTGCCCGATAAAGGCAAGGTTTATGTTGAGGGGATAGATACCTCGGACGAAACCAAGATTTTCGATATACGAAGCCATGTGGGAATGGTATTTCAGAATCCCGATAACCAAATCGTCGCCACCATAGTTGAGGAGGACGTTGCCTTTGCGCTTGAAAATATGGGAGTTCCCCACGATGAGATGCGCAAGCGAGTTGACGAAGCCCTTAAATCGGTCGGTATGTATGAGTACCGTGAACACGCCCCGCATATGCTTTCGGGAGGGCAGAAGCAGAGAATTGCAATTGCGGGAATTATTGCAATGCGCCCCGATTGCATTGTTCTTGACGAACCGACAGCTATGCTCGACCCAAACGGGCGGCGTGATGTTATGAAAACAATACAAAGCCTTAACAAGGATTACGGAATTACAATAGTGCTTATTACTCATTACATGGATGAAGCCGCACAGGCGGACAGAATCGTTGTTATGGATGAGGGGGAAATTGTTATGGACGGTGTGCCGAAGGAAATTTTCTCCAAAGTTGAGGAGATGAAGAAAATCGGTCTTGATGTCCCGCAGGTTACGGAGCTTATGTATGAGCTTGGAAAAAAGGGAATCAAGTCGGACACGCATATCATCAACGAGGAAGAATGTACAGAGGCGCTTCTAAAGCTGCTTGAGGGGTAAAATATTATGATAATGTCAATTGCTTATGCCGCAGTTTATATCCTGTTGGGCGTTGTTTTTGTTTACAGAAAGGGAAAGGCTTTGCCAAAGGCGGCATCCGCCGCATTTATGCTCGGGATTCCGCTGCTTTCGGTTTTGATTGTAATTCAGGCAAGGCTTTTTGCGGGCGAATTTGAGTCCGACGCATATTTTGATAGCCTTGCTGAAATTGTGTCCCATGCGAAGTACACGATTATTCTTCCGTCAATTATATTTCTGATAGGTGCGGCGTTCGTTGTTGCGGGGGTTGTCAGATTCCTAAAGATACCCTGTGAGAATTGTTCCGATTTGGTATATCATAAAAAATCAGCAGGGATCATTTCGGGTTGGGGAATTGTTGTATCGGTGCTTTCGCTTGTGTTTGGAATTGGATTTATTGTAAGTCTTGTTGACTTTATAATAGAGCTTTTGCCGACGCTTGCGGGAACCTTAGCGCTTTCGTCTGTTGTGCTTGCAGTAATCATGTGCATTTGCGTGGTCTGCCCCTTGCTTATCGCCGCTGCGATTCCGCTCGGAATTTATGTTATGGCGTGTATTGCGGCAAGCTCCGTTGTTTATCTTTTGCCGCAGATAGTCGGGATGATTGTTTTTCTGACCGGATTCGGAATTGTATATGCGGAAGCTGCGGCATTGGCTGTATGCGCGGCTGTGCACATGAAAAAATCGGGGATTTTCAGCACGAAAAAGGCTGTCCTTATGTCAATAGCTTCCTTTATCCCCATTGCAAATATTTTTTCTGCGGCAAGCGTCAGAAAATCCGCATACGGAGCATAAAACAGGAAATGTATTTCACCCTTTGAAAGGAAATCTTCTTTATGGCAATTATAAAAACGGAAAATCTTACCTACACCTATGGTATAGGTACTCCATTCAGCAAGAGCGCTATCCAAAACGTTAACCTTGAAATTGAGGAGGGCGAGCTTGTTGGCATAATCGGTCACACGGGTTCGGGAAAGTCAACCCTTATTCAGCATCTCAATGGTCTTCTCAAGCCAACCTCGGGTAAGGTTTTTATCGATGGACAGGATATTTGGGATAAGGATGTCAAAATTCGTGATATACGCTTTAAGGTAGGTCTTGTTTTTCAGTATCCCGAATATCAGATTTTTGAGGAAACCGTTTATAAGGATATTGCCTTTGGCCCCAAAAATATGGGGCTTGACGAAAAGGAAATTGACAGAAGAGTTAACGAAATAACCGACCTGCTCGGCCTTGGGAGGGAGAATTTGCAGAAATCCCCATTTGAACTTTCGGGCGGACAGAAACGGCGAACAGCCATTGCGGGAGTCATGGCGATGGAGCCGAAAATACTTATCCTCGATGAACCAACGGCGGGGCTTGACCCAAAGGGGCGCGATGTTATCCTTGACAGAATAAAGGAGTACCACCGCCGAACGAAGTCAACTGTCCTGCTTGTTTCACACAGCATGGAGGATGTCGCAAAATTTGCGACAAAGATTCTCGTTATGAATAGGGCGGAGGTTTTCTGCTATGACGACCCGCCGGAGGTTTTTAAACGTGCGAAGGAGCTTACCGAAATCGGACTTTCCGTTCCGCAAATCACAAGGGTTTTTATGGCCCTTAAGGAAAAGGGAGTTGACATTCGCACCGATGTTTACACCACCGATTTTGCGGTAAAAACCATTACGGAATATCTCTCAAGAAGGTCTTAATAGGGAGCGTGCTATGTTAAAAGATATTACTATCGGACAATATTTCCCGGGAAAATCGCCCGTCCATAGGCTTGATCCAAGGTTTAAAATAATTATTACCGCCGTTTTTATCGTTATGCTTTTCAGCGCGGATAACTTTCTCGGTTTGGCGGCGGGCTGTGCATTTCTGATAATTTCATTCCTTATTTCGGAAATTCCGCTTAGACTTATGATGAAGAGCATTAAACCGATTGTGCCGATTATCCTTTTCACAACTATACTGAATCTGTTTTTCCTTGATGGAGTAACTCTCTTTAAGCTGGGATTTATCAAGGTAACCTATGAGGGATTGGAAACCTCGGCGTTTATGATTGTAAGGATAATTGCGCTTATTATGGGTTCGTCCCTGCTGACCTATACAACCTCTCCGATTACCCTGACGGACGCTATAGAGCGGCTGCTTGCGCCGCTTGGAAGGCTGAAATTCCCCGTCCATGAGCTTGCAATGATGATGACGATTGCGCTTCGCTTTATTCCGACTATTATTGAAGAAACGGACAGGATTATGTCCGCCCAAAAGGCAAGGGGAGCGGATATGGAAAGCGGAGGGCTTTTACAGCGTGCAAAGGCGCTTACCCCGATATTAATTCCGCTGTTTGTTTCCGCTTTCAGGCGTGCAGAGGAGCTTGCGCTTGCTATGGAATGCCGCTGCTATCACGGCGGTGACGGCAGAACAAGGCTGAAGGAGCTTAAATCGAAATCTGCGGATTACATCGCTATGGGAATTTCGTTAATCTTCCTTGACCTTGTTATTCTTCTTAATATAATCTTTGGTTGACCCATTTATCCTTAGAAAAGCGGGGGCGTTATGAGAAACATTAAGGCATTAATGTCATACAAGGGAACGGCATACCACGGCTTTCAGAGGCAGGAAAATGCTGTTGGCATACAGAATATTCTTGAAGAAAAGCTGTCATACCTTACCGATGGAGATGTAAAGGTCAACGGCTGTTCACGAACTGACAGCGGAGTTCATGCGAACGAATATTGCTTCTCCTTTAAAACGGAGCATAGCATACCATGTTCAAACCTTGTGCGGGGGATGAATTCACTTCTTCCCGATGATATTGCGATAAAGTCGTGCGAGGATGTTTCGGACGATTTCCATGCCCGTTATTCCTGCATAGGCAAGGAGTACGTTTACCTTATTCTCAACAGTCCCACCAAAAATCCGTTTTTATCGGACAGAGCCTTTTACTATCCTTATAGGCTTGATGTTCCGCTTATTGAGGAAAATGCGGCTGACTTTGTTGGAACGCACAATTTTACCTCATTTTGCGGAATTGCGGGGCAGAAGGAGAACAGCGTTCGGACTGTCGAATATTTTCGTGTGGAACAAAGTGAAAATCTTGTGAAACTTATTGTAAAAGGCGATGGTTTTTTGTATAATATGGTTAGGATTATGGTTGGAACGCTTATTTATATTAATGAGGGGCGTATTCAACCGGGCTCGATTCCTGCCATCATTGCGGCGGAAAACCGAAATCTTGCGGGAAAAACCGCCGTCCCTTACGGACTTTATTTAAACAGGGTTTATTATTGAGAATAAAGGGGGTGCAGCGGCTTGGCTGTAACGGATGTTTCCGAACTAAGGAAAAAAAGGCAGCAGAAAAGGGTTTTGCGCTTTGTGAAAAAGCTTGCTGTAATCCTTGCTGTTGCGGCAGCGGCTGCCGCCGTTATTCTTACAAAGGATATGTGGTACCCAAAGCTTGACGGTATACTCACAAAAATTCCGACCGCAGAGAATACATCGGAGCTTGCGGGCGGCTCGTTCCCTATCTCAATTGACGGGGGAGCGTCGTATCAGCTTGAGGGGATGGACAACGCTGTGGCTGTCCTCGATGATTCCCACTTTATCGTTTATAATTATGACGGAAAGGAAATTCTCAGCGAGCAGCATACCTTCGCCAATCCGATTTTAACCGTTTCATCCAAAAAAGCGCTTATTTACGACCTCGGCGGAACATCATTCAGCCTTATGAGCAAATATAAAACGGTTTACAGCAAGACGACCGATTCCGCTATCCTTATCGCAAAGCTCGGCAGCAATGATTACACCGCCGTTGTTACCAAGGACGATAAGTTTCTTTCTAAACTTATGATTTATGACGGAAGCGGAAACAATATTTTCAATTATGGCTCGGTGGAGCGTATAATCGATGTCACATTTGATTCGGAAAACAGCGGCTGCTACATAACCGCCATAGGGTCAAAGGGCGGGGTTATCGTTTCCAAAATGCTGTATTATAGGTTCGACAGAATTGACTATGACGAAAGCGGAAATCCCGTCCCTGTGTGGGAAACGGACGAGCTTGAGACCCTTGCGATTTCGGTAAGGCTTTTCGGCTCGGAGAATATTATAGTCTTTGGCGACAACATGTGCGCCTACTACGATTTGAACGGGCAGCTTATAAATTATTATGAGTACGGTTACACCTTGAGCGGATATTCCTCCGATGGAAGCCTCGCCGCGCTTATTTTTGCCAATTCGGAAAATCGTAACACCACCTTAGTAACGGTCGATGGTCAAGCGGGGGAAATCACCGAAGTAAAGCTTGATTATTCCGCAAATTCCGTTCAGGTGGACGGCGAGCTTGTTTTTGTCCACAGCAAGGACGGAATTTATGCCTACAGCCCATTGGGCGAGCTTTCGTCAAGCGTTGAGCTTGAGAGCGATTACGATGATTTTAGGCGAATAGGCAGCTACATATTCCTTATGGGATATGACGAAATAAACAGAATTGATTTCAGATAAAAAAGGAAATGTTTGCAAATATGGACCTGTTTCTTGCACATATACTTGATATTATCCCGATATTGATTGTTATAGCCGCAGTCCTTATCGGCCGCAGAAGGGGATTTATCCGTATGCTGCTTTCCCTTGTGGGTTTTTTGGCGGCGGCGGCTCTTGCAACTTTCGTTAGCAACGCTTCATATGAATATGTCTACGACAACGCAGTGAAGCCATCTGTTATGAAGGTTGTGGAGGAAAAGGCTGACGAGCTTGCAAAGGAATACAATTCCGAGGAGGTTATTGCGGAGCTTTTCGGAGGGGATTCGCTGTCGGATTTTCTTAATAATTCGGAATATGCGGATTCACTCTTGACGGAAAGCGACTTTCGTGATAAAATTAATAGTATGTTTACCGAATACTGCACAAGACTGACTGAATCGCTTTCAGGGGTTCTTCCCGATGAAATAGCGGAAAGCGCGCAGGCGTACCTGAGTGAAATCAGCATCATTGAGGATAAGAGCTTTGCCAAATTGCAAAACGGCGAGGCTTCGGCAGCGGGGCTTATTGAGGAAAATGTTATAAGACCCGTTATGCTTATAACGGTGAAAAATGTAATTTTTGCTCTTACATTTGCCGCTGCCTGCATTGTTATTTCTATCCTTATAAGGCTTGTCGGAATAATGCGCAGGGCTGAGGTAATAAGAGTGCCCGATTCATTCCTCGGCGGTATTCTGGGGTTTATCTATGCGGTGCTTATAATTATGGCATTATCGCTGCTTTGCAGCTTTTTTATAATGCTGACAGGGGATGAAAATGCAGTTGTAAATAGCGAGGTTATTTCGGGGACGTATTTCTTTAAATACATCTACTCGGGAGCCTTTTGGCTGCTTTCCCTTATCCTAAAATAATTCTTTGGAGGACAACAAATGCTTTGTACAAGATGCAAAAAAAGAGCCGCTGTGGTGTTTATTACGGCAGTGCAGGGCGATGAGAAACGTAATGAGGGGCTTTGCCTTGTTTGCGCAAAGGAGCTTGGAATCCCTCAGGTTAAGGAATATATGGAACAGATGGGAATTTCCGACGACGAGGTTGAGGAATTTGCCGACCAAATGACGGATATTACCGAGGGTTCCGACGGGGATTATTTCCAAAGGGGCGGAACAGGTTCGTTCCCGAACTTTATTCAAAATCTCCTCGGCGGACTCCCCAAGGGCTTTGAAAAGGTCGTTAAGCCATCCGATAAAGCCGATTCCGATGATGAGGACGATGAGGTTTCTGTGGAAGAAACACATACTCCCAATAAAAAAGATAAGTCAATGAAGCATAAAAAAACCAAATTTCTTGATTCCTACTGTGATAATCTTTCGAGGAAAGCGGATGAGGGCAAGCTCGACAATATTATCGGACGTGATAAGGAAATTGCAAGAACGATTCAGATTCTCTCACGCCGCCAGAAGAACAACCCCTGCCTTATCGGTGAGCCGGGCGTCGGAAAAACTGCCATTGCGGAGGGAATCGCTCAGAAGATTTCATCGGGCGATGTTCCGTTTAACCTTAAGGATAAGCGAGTTTACCTGCTTGACCTTACCTCGCTTGTTGCGGGAACGCAGTTCAGGGGCCAGTTTGAAAGCCGTGTAAAGGGTCTTATTGACGAGGTTAAGGCGGCGGGAAATGTTATTCTTTTCATTGACGAGGTGCATAACCTTGTCGGTGCGGGTGACAGTGAAGGCTCGATGAATGCGGCGAATATACTCAAGCCTGCCCTTTCAAGGGGTGAGGTTCAGGTTATAGGCGCAACAACATTCAAGGAATATAGGAAATATATTGAGAAAGACAGCGCGCTTGAACGCCGATTCCAGCCCGTTACAATAAATGAGCCTACCATAAGCGAAACGGAGGCTGTACTTTTCGGAATAAGAAAATATTATGAGGAGCATCACAAGGTAAAAATTACCGATGACTTGCTGCGTATGTGTGCAGTTCTTTCGGAGCGCTATATTAATGACAGATTCCTGCCCGATAAGGCTATCGACCTTTTGGATGAAGCCTGTGCCTGCAGAAGCATTCGCAGCAAGGAGCTTAGCGATTATGACAGAATTACAAAGGCTCTTGCGGAGGAAGAGGAAAACGTAACCGAAATTGAGGAAAACCCCGAGCCTGATTTTGAAAGGCTCGCTACCTCAAAGGCGGAGATACTCAAGCTTCAAAAGGAAAAGGAAGACGCCGAGGCCGCCGTAAGCAAAATTTATGTTACGGAGGAGGATCTCTCCAAGGTTATCGAGCTTTGGACAGGTATTCCCGCAAGCAAGGTTGTTGAAAGCGAATATAAGAAGCTCCTTAACCTTGAAGCAAAGCTTAAAGAGAAAATTATCGGTCAGGATGAAGCTGTTGAGCTTGTAAGCAAGGCAATCAAGCGCACAAGAGTTCAGCTTTCAAAACGCCGCAGGCCCGCATCATTCATTTTTGTCGGACCCACGGGAGTCGGAAAAACGGAGCTTGTAAAGGTTCTTGCCGCCGAACTGTTCGATGGCACAGATCCGCTCATTAGGCTTGATATGACGGAATATATGGAGAAATATTCTGTTTCCCGCCTTATAGGCTCTCCACCGGGATATGTAGGATATGACGAAGCAGGTCAGCTTACCGAAAAGGTTCGCAGGAAGCCGTATTCCGTGGTTCTCTTTGATGAAATTGAAAAGGCGCACCCCGATGTTCTTAATATTTTGCTCCAAATTCTCGATGAGGGAAGAGTCACCGATTCGCAGGGCAGAACGGTTAACTTCGAGAACACAATTATTGTTATGACCTCAAATGCAGGTTCTACCGATAAATCAACCGGCATAGGCTTCGACAGAACAGCCGAGGATATTTCCAAGGAAAGGGCAATGAAGGCTCTTTCGGACTTCCTTCGTCCCGAATTTTTGAGCCGTATCGATGAGATTATAACGTTTTCTCCGCTTTCCTGCGAGAACTACGAGAGCATTGCGGCGCTTATGCTTGATGAAATGAAAGAACCGCTGCTTGAAAAGGGTATTACTCTTAAATACAGCAAGAAAGCTCTTGCGCTTATTGCGAAAAAGGCTTACGGACAGAAGTTCGGAGCGCGTGATATACGCAAGGTTATCCGCACGGATATTGAGGATAAAATCGCCGAGCTTATTATAGGCAGCACAGCCGAGCCCTTCAAGACAATAAAGATTGGCGAAAAGAAGGGTGAGCTTGATGTTATTGCGGAATAAACCGCAAAAAAACTTGAAATTTCAGCGGCTTTTGATTAAAGCTGACAGGGGATGGGGTTAATTCCGACAAATTACGGTGTAGCCTTTAAATGGCTATGCCGTTTTTGTTTAGGAGAGGATATTTTTTATTCGGAGCATTAAAATTGGGAAAGGATTGATCATATCTATGGATTTATCGGAGCTTAGAGGGCAGATTGACAGAATTGACGCTGAAATTCTTGAGCTTTTTGTGAAAAGAATGGAGGTCTGCCGTCAAGTTGGTGAGTTTAAAAGGGTGAACAAAATCCCTGTTATGCAGGGAAACAGGGAGCAGGAGGTTATTGAGCGCATTGTCGGCAATTCCCCGAATGAATATAAGGATGTTTCGGCTTTGTTTTTCCAAAATATTATGGATATAAGCAAAAGCCTCCAGAATATTGATATGGTTGAACCGCCCTGCGCCGATGATTACAAGCGTTTTGTTCCCGAAAATGCGGAAAAAATCGCCTGCCAGGGTACGGACGGCGCATACTCGGAAACAGCCTGCAAAAAGCTGTTCGGAAACAAGCCCGCAAAATTTTACCACAGCTTTGAGGATGTTTTTTCGGCAGTTGAAAGCGGCGAAGCTGATTTCGGCATACTTCCGCTGGAGAACTCTACAATCGGCTCAATCTCTGAAACCTATGAGCTTATGGCGAAGCATGATTTTTATGTCAATTCTTTGATAAGAGTTGAAATAACGCATTGCCTTGCCGCCAAAAAAGGCACAAGCCTTTCCGATGTAAAAAAGGTTTATTCCAAGGGCGAGGCTCTGTCGCAGTGTTCAAAATTTCTCAGTGACGGCGGCTTCGAGAGGTGTGAGTACGCAAACACTGCCCTTTCCGCGGAGCTTGTACAGAACAGCAGTGAGCCTGTTGCGTGCATATGCTCCGAAAGCTGTGCGGAGGTGCATGGTCTTGATATACTTAGCAGAAAAATTGCCGATGCATATCCAAATTACACACGCTTTATTTGTTTTTCAAAGAACCTTACTGTCGGTTCGGATTCCGATATAATATCTATTCTTCTTACGCTTCCCCATGTAAAGGGTTCACTTAACAGGCTTCTTACAAAATTTTCCGTTAACGGAATAAATATTACCAAAATCGAAAGCAAAAGCATTGCCGGCAGCAATTTTGAGTTTATGTTCTTCCTTGATTTTGTCGGCAGCTGCCTTGATTCTAAGGTTAAGGCTTTGCTTGAGGATTTGGACAGGGAAATGGGCTCGTTCCGTCTGCTCGGAAATTTCAGCGAGGTTGAATAATATTGTCCGGAAAGGAGAGTGCATTGAATGAATGAGCTTACGGCATCGGCAATAATAGCCTGCGCAGGCAGCTCCTCAAGAATGAACGGCATAAACAAGCAGCTTTACAGCCTTAAGGGGATTCCCGTGGCGGTGCGTTCAATGCTTGCCTTTCAGAAGCTTGATGAATTTACGGAAATAATTGTTTCCGCAAGGGAATGCGATGTTGGCGCACTAAAAAAGCTTGCGGTGGAGTATGGCATAACAAAGCTGAAAGCCGTTACTGTCGGAGGAAACACAAGGCAGGAGTCGATTTTTCGCGCATATTCCGAGGTTTCGAGGGAAACACGCTTTGTTGCCGTTCATGACGGAGCAAGACCGCTTGCCGACCCCGAAAAAATTCGCCGCTGTTTAAAGGACGCTATGGTTTTCGGCGGGGCTGCGCTTGGAGTACCCGTTAAGGACACGATAAAATATGTCGAGGGCGGATTGATAACCGACACCCCCGACCGCCGCAGACTTTATATAACCCAAACTCCGCAGATTTTCCGCAAGGATGTTTATGTAAAAGGCATAAACTTTGCAAACGATCATGAGCTTGATTTTACCGATGATTGCCAGCTTGCGGAAGCGGTTGGAGTAAAGGTATGCATGACAGACTCCGATTACCGCAATATAAAAATTACCACCGAAGAGGATTTGGCAATAGCGGCGTGCCTTATTGAGAGCGCCGAAAAACGAACGGAGAATAAGCAATGATAAGAATAGGTCATGGGTATGATGTACATAGGCTTGTCTGCGGGAGAAAGCTTATTATAGGCGGCGCGGAAATTCCCTATGAAAAGGGCTTGCTTGGGCATTCCGATGCGGATGTTCTTGTTCATGCGATTATGGATTCAATGCTTGGTGCGCTTGCGCTTGGGGATATAGGGAAGCTTTTCCCCGATAACGATCCCGAATACAGCGGCGCCGACAGCATTCATCTCCTTGAAAGGGTAAATGAAATAGTTGCGGAGAACGGCTATGAGGTCGGGAATATAGACTCAACCGTTATCTGCCAGAGGCCAAGGCTTGCGGAGTATATTAACGATATGCGGAAAAATATTGCCGATGCCTGTAAATGTGACATTTCAAGGATAAGCGTTAAGGCGACGACAGAGGAAAGGCTTGGATTTACGGGCAGCGGAGAGGGGATAGCCGCACATGCGGTAAGCATATTGCAGCGCAGCTAATTTTCGCAGGAAAAAACAGAGAAAGGAAATTATTGAAATGATTATTCAATCCCTTAACGGAAACTGGAATGCCGTTTCTGCAGATGAGAAAATTCGTCTTGATGTTCCTGTGCCGGGGTCGATTTATTACGGTATGCTTAAAAATAATATGATTGACGACCCTTATTACGGTCTTAATCAGTACAGCGCCGTGAAAATATCGGAAAATGATTTTATCCTACGTTATGATTTTATCCCCGAAGAGGATATTTTAATGTGCGAGAAACAGTATCTTCGTTTTTACGGCATCGATACTTCGGCAGAAATATTCCTTAATGACAGCGCAGTCGGAAATGCCGACAATATGCACCGCACCTACCAATTCGATGTTACGGGAATCGTTCATCAGGGTTCAAACACAGTAAGGGTTTACATCCATTCACCAATAAAGTACATACAGGATAAAAACGATGTTCAGCCGTTATGGGGAGTATCCTCCACAATGGAGGGCTATCCGCATATAAGAAAGGCGCATTATATGTATGGCTGGGATTGGGGCCCGCAGCTTCCCGATATGGGCATATGGCGGAGCGTGGAGCTTTTCGGAGTAAGCGGCGGCAGGATTGAGAGCGTTTATGTTCGCCAACAGCATAAACAGAGCAGCGTTCGCCTTTCCGTTGAAACCAATCTTGAGGATGTATCCTCCAACGCCCTGCGTGTGGAATATACCATAATTGCACCGGATGGAACAACATCCACAACGGGCGAAAATGTTACAAAGAAAAATTTCACTATGGATTTCATAATCGCAAACCCGATGCTTTGGAATGTCCGTGGATTCGGCGCTCAGAACCTTTATACGGTAAGAGTTAGGCTAACGGATAAAAGGCGGATAATAGATTATAAGGAGTTTGAAATCGGTCTGCGTACAGTGGAGGTCTGCAGAGAGCCTGACAGCTTTGGTGAGGAATTCTGTTTCAGGGTTAACGGGATAAAAATTTTCGCTATGGGCGCAAACTATATCCCCGAGGATAATATTCTTGGCAATTGCAGTCGTGAACGCACCGAACGGCTTCTCAGAAGCTGCGCCTCCGCAAATTACAATATGATAAGAGTATGGGGCGGCGGAATTTATCCCGATGATTATTTTTACGAAATATGCGATAGGCTCGGACTTCTTGTATGGCAGGATATGATGTTCGCCTGCTCCGTTTATGACGGAAACGATAGGGCGTTCTGCGCAAATGTCCGCCATGAGCTTGTCGATAATATAAAGCGTGCGCGCAACCATGCGTGCCTTGCAATGTGGTGCGGAAATAATGAGATTGAGTCCGCATGGCAGTATTGGGGTTTGCCCAATGATCCCGACCTTAGGGAGGGCTACCTTAAAATGTTTGAGGAGCTTGCGCCTGAGGTTGTTGAACAGTACGGTTCGGAAACCTTCTATTGGCCTTCATCGCCGTCATCGGGTGGGGGATTCAATGACAGCGGAGCAAAAAATAAGGGCGATATTCACTATTGGGAGGTATGGCACAGCCTTAAACCATTTACCGAATACAAAAAATATCTCTTCCGTTTTTGTTCGGAGTATGGCTTTGAATCAATTCCATGCATGAAAACAATTTCCTCCTTTGCGGAGAAAAAGGACCTTAACCTTATGTCCACGGTTATGGAAGCTCATCAAAAATGCGAAAACGGAAATCAGAAGCTTATGTATTATCTTGCTCAAATGGTGCATTATCCCTATTCCTTTGAGTCGCTTATATATGCAACGCAGATTGTTCAGGCGGACGCGATTCGTCTTAACGTTGAGCAGATGCGCCGCCATAGGGGAATCTGCATGGGCTCGCTCTATTGGCAGGTTAATGACAGCAACCCCGTTATTTCATGGTCGTCCATAGACTATTTCGGGCGGTGGAAGGCGCTTCATTATTATGCGAAAAAATTTTATGCGCCTGTGCTTTGTTCCGTTGACGACAGCGACAGGGATAACCTTGTCATAAACGTTTCCAACGAAAGAACGGCTGAGTTCACGGGTATGATTAAATGGCGGCTCCGCAGGAACACATCGGAAATTCTTGCCGAGGGTGAGCTTGACGGTATCTCCGTTCCGCCCCTTTCGGCTAAAAATTGCCTTATCCTCACGAATGAAATGACGGGTGCGGATAAAAATGTCTACGGCGAGGTTTATCTTGAGATTATGCTTCTCCACAACAGTGCAATTATAAGCAGCTTAACCTATATGTACTGCCTGCCAAAGCAGTTTGAATTTCTTGACCCGAAAATAACCTTTAAAACCGACACAATTGCCGATAAGTACAGAATCACGCTTAATTCCGAGAGCTTTGCAAAGGGAGTTTGCCTTGATTTCGATGAAACCGACTGCGTTTTCAGCGATAATTGGTTCGATATGCACGGTCAGGAGGTTTACGTTCTTGTTAATAAGGATATGCTTCCGCCGAATTATACCGCTAAGGATATTGATGAAAAGCTCAAGGTAAGGTCATACTACGACCTTTCAAAGCCGCAATAAGGGAGGTTGCCTATGAATAACAGTCTTAAGGATGAATTTGTTGCGATTTATCGGGAGAACATTAAGAGGGACGGGGCGGAGAAGCTCCTTGATTATATGCTGAAAAGTGATTTTTTCATTGCCCCTGCAAGCACCCGTTTTCACGGCTCGCACGAGGGGGGCTTGCTTGAGCACAGCCTTAACGTCTATCACTGCCTTAAGGATTATCTTGAGCGTGAAAGAGCAAAAAATGTCTACAACATGAATTATTCCGAAGAAACGATTGCCCTTTGCGCTCTGCTTCATGATATATGCAAGATAAATTTTTATAA
This sequence comes from Oscillospiraceae bacterium, assembly GCA_021199335.1. Lineage (GTDB taxonomy): Bacteria > Bacillota > Clostridia > Oscillospirales > Ruminococcaceae > UMGS363. The sequence continues at coordinate 27,301 of JAJQIG010000050.1, forward strand.
GGTTGACTACCGCAACGCAAAAAATGATGCGGGACAATGGGAGAAAGTGCCTTATTACACAATTGATGACACTCTCCCGTATGGTCACGGCGAAAAATCGGTATATATAATTTCGGGATATATGCGCCTTTCCCGTGAAGAGGCTTTTGCGATACGCTATCATATGGGCTTTTCGGGAATCGAGGATAAAAATTCCATAGGCAAGGCGTTTGAAATGTTTCCGCTTGCGTTTGCGCTTTCCGTTGCTGATATGGAGGCTACATATTACCTTGAGGGCGGGGAGCAGAAATAATCCCATATATTTTGTAAAAAAAATTAAGGCAGTACTGCGCAATGATTTTGTGCGGTGCCGCCTTAAATTATTTACAATATATCAAGAGAATAAAGAAGCAAGCTGCGTTCTGTAATTTATGCCGAGCATTATAACGCCAACGGCTGTCAGAACTGCACCTGTTACAATTCCGACAACACGGTTGTTTACACGGTTTGCGAACCTTGCCGAAACAATGGATGCCAGCGATTCCGTAACAATGCAGAGGATAAGGATAGGCAGGTCGTCAAGGATAATTGTAGGGTCAATCAGCGAATGGCTGATAAAAGCAATTAGGGCAGTGAAGGTCATAATGAAGGTGCTTGTGCCAACGGCTGCCTTGCGGTCCATTCGGAGAAAGGCGGTAAAAACAACAAGCATCATCATCCCGCCGCCTGAACCGACAAAGCCTGTGCCAAAGCCGATAGTAAGCCCAAAAAACAGTGAGATAACAATTCCCTTTATGTCAAGCTGCGCGCCTTGATTCACTGTGTCTTCCCGTGATGTATCGGGCTTCAGCAGAAACCTTATACCTATTCCAACGCATAAAAACAAGGAAAATCCGCCGAGAACCACATTCCCCACCTTAAAAGCCGCAAAGCTCCCGACAATGCACATACCTATGATACAAACGAGCATTATCCACCCACGTTTTAGGTCAATATTCTTATGCCGAATGTAAACGGAGGTTGTGAATGCCGAGCCGAGTATGTCGGATGCGAGCGCAATTGCCGTTGCATGATAAGCGCCCGTTTCCCCTGCAAAGGTTGAGCATAAAACTATCATAATCGGAACCATGATAGTTGCCGCCGAAAGACCGGCAAGACCTGTTCCGATTCCCGCTCCCAATGCAGCAATAAAACACCATATATATTCCATATCAAAATCTCCCTTGACATCAGCAGCTTTGTTATCTATGAATTTTCAATACAATTATACAGCATAATATCGGGAAAGGCAATGGTTATGTGTAAAAATCTCCATTATTTGGGGCGGTGGGCAGTATTTTTTCAATTAAATAATTGAGCGGCAGCGAATCGTAATAAAAAATACTAAAATGAGAAATCAACATTGCAGAGCCGTTTATTTATATGCCGACATCCGATGTGCTTATTTGGATTTTGTCCATTTGTGTGATCGCTAAAGAAGCTTTCATATAAAGTCGGATTGCCAATTCGGGCATTTTTAAGGAATAGTTTTGTGATAATATTTTAACCTATAATTCAATGCTGAATATATCCCCCAACAAAATTTCCTTTCCGCCCTCAAAAACCATACTGTAATTATATTCGTCAATGAGTCTGAGATTTCCCGAAAAGGAAACATATAGTCCTCCCGACTTTTTTTCGTCCGGAATAAAGTATTCTACAGTTACTTTCGGCCGTTCTTCGGCGTGTTCCTTGAGGAAAGCTATTTTTTGATTAAGGTCGTTCATTTTGTCTGCTGTAAGCTCCAACCTTTCGTCGGTAAGGCGTGCCGTTTCCGCAACCGCATCATCGTAGCCCTTGAGAGCCGCAAAGGGCGAGAACTGAGCCGCTCTGTTCTGCATTGACATATGCGAATGTGTTTCCGAAACGTGGTGCGGCAGATTCAGTATATCGTCATATTTTCCCATTATGCCTTGTGCCCTCCAATCTGCCCGTTTCTGCTGATTGTTGTTGCCCCCTCTTCCAAATTCATGCCGCGCAGAACTGCGTTTTTACCGTATTTCTTTTTCAGCTCGATAATTGCCTTCTGCATATTTTTTTCGCGATTAAGGAGCTTTTCCTCCTTTTCAAGCAGGGCATGCTTCTCTTCAAAATCCGTAAAAAAATCAAGCTGTTCCATCTCGGCTTCTCGTATAACCTCTGCTTCGGGGATAACTCCGCAGGCGACTATATTTAATCGCCTTGAGGTCAGTCGCTTGTCCGCAATTCGGTCAAAAAGCTCAGCCGCCGCCGTCACAATCTTGGCTGAAGAGGATGTGTACCTGTCAAGATTTATTGTGCCGTGCGAATGCTTGGGAGTTTTTCTGCCATATCTGTCGGAGGTAACCTCGCCTTTATATTTGCTCCCGAATGGGTTATTTGAAATGTTTTCGGTATCGTAGCCGACAGTAAGCACTATTTGATTTGTAACAAGCCCCTTTTCGACCAAATCAAGAGAAAGCAAATCCGCCATTTCACGGACTATCAGCTTCGTTTTTTCGTAGCTGTACGGCGACTGCAAAACCTGTCCCGAGCTTATGCTGTTGCTCTCGGGACGGTATTTTTTTATCTCCTCAATCGTGCAGGGCTCCCATCCCCAAGCGTGGTCTATAAGAAGCTCGGCGTTAACGCCAAAAAGCTCGTATAAAAAATCTTCGTTACGGTAGGAATTCGGCGCACCGACAGAACACAGCGCAACGTCGCCCATAGTGTACATACCATATTCCTCAAGTTTTTTTGCATAGCCCTTTCCAACACGCCAAAAATCGGTTATGGGCGTATGCTCCCAAAGCTGGCGGCGGTAGGACATTTCGTCAAGCTCCGCAATTCGTACTCCGTTTTCATCAGCGGGAATTTTTTTTGCAACAATATCCATAGCAACCTTGCAAAGATATAAATTCGTGCCAATGCCCGCCGTTGCGGTAATTCCCGTGGTTTTCAGAATATCGGTTATTATAGTCATTGCAAGCTGACGGGCCGTCATTTTGTATGCCTGCAAATATGCGGTAACGTCAATAAAAACTTCATCAATGGAGTAAACAACAATATCCTCGGGGGCGATATATTTAAGGTAAATCCGATAAATTTCCGCACTGTAATCCATATAATGCGCCATTTGCGGCGGCGCAACGATGTAATCCACGGCAAGGGAGCCGTTTGATTTTATTTCGCTGTCAAGATAGGATTTTTCGGTAAATTCAAACCTGTAATTTCGTATGGCTTTTCTGTGCCTGAAAAGGCGTTCGGCGTTCACCTCTTTTATTTTCCGTATCACCTCAAAAAGCCTTGCCCTGCCCGAAATTCCGTACTGCTTCAGGGACGGTGACACCGCAAGACAAATGGTTTTTTCCGTTCGGCTTTCATCGGCTACAACAAGATTAGTGTTAAGCGGGTCAAATCCACGTTCAACACATTCGACCGAAGCGTAAAAGCTTTTTAGGTCAATTGCAATATAACTGCGTTCCATATTCCGCTCCTTCCACATAACCCACAAGGTTTATTATAACAACTTCCCCCCAAAAAATCAATAGGCAAAGGTTACAAATTGAAACAAATGTTCTTATTTATATCAGCGAATTTTGCGTAAATATTTACTGTCTAAGCGCAGCCCCAACAGGCTGCACAGGGCTTCAATTTGACAGCGGCTTTGTAAGCATTCAGTGGGGTATAGAATCACCTGCAGACGGCTTACGTCCACTGAATGCGAAGGCGTACCAACCGCTATGTTCAGAATAATCAAATACATTGACGGGGTGAAAATTAAGTGCGTAAGGCCGATAGCAGAAAAAACGATGGAGTTTTTATGACATCATACAATGCGGGTCACATTTAGGGCGGAAATAACTTTTTTAACATAAACGGGAATATGATAAAAATAAATCGGTTTTTATTATTATTTCTTTAATCCAAGTGATAATAGTCTGCACAATGCTTTATACAATTGTAAAAATCAAATCAAGGGATTATTACATCGGCGGTTATGAAATTATTGCATATGATGAAAACTATATTCGGAACAAATAATTTCAATAAGTGGCATCGCCCCGTCATTCAACGAACGAACGGGGGGTTCAGTGGGGGATGAATCCTCGACTGAAAGACCGTATGCTCCCCCGTCTGAAGGGGGTGCGGGTGTCCGATGGACACCTCTGCTAAGCAGAAGCTCCGACCGAGCCGACAGGCGAGAGGGGGACATCAGTCGCGAGTTATAGGCGGCGTAGAATTTCAAAGCCATGATGTTTTTGGACACCGCAGGCATTATTAATGAGAAAGGGCTTGCCGTTTTAAATTGAATGGCAAGCCTTTTTATCATTCAGGAAACGGAAATCCGCCGCAATCGAATTTATTGTTTATCGAGCGCAAACCCATGCGGCAGAAGCTCGGAGAGGGTGAACGAGCTGATTTCGCCGTCCTCCGATTTAAGAACAACCCGTATCTGTGGGGAAAATTCGGCGAGAACCTGTCGGCAGATTCCGCAGGGAAAGGTCAGTCCGCCGCCCGATGAGGTTATCGCTATCGCTTCAAAGTCGGCGCTGCCCTCCGACACGGCTTTGAACACGGCTGTTCTCTCGGCGCAGTTTGTTGCTCCGAATGTTGCATTTTCAACATTGCATCCACTGTAAACCTTACCGCTTTCACAAAGTATTGCCGCACCTACTTCAAACCTTGAATATGGCGAATATGCGTACTTCATAGCTTCTTCGGAAAGCTCGATGAGTTCGGCATCTGTCATTTTTATAAGCCTCCTTAATGCAATTTTTGAGAGGAAAACTTTCATTTTTGCGCATTTCTGCTGTAATTATACCACAATTGTTTAAGCTTTGCAATAATATGACGAAATTTAATCGCTTGGGATAAAAATGTTTGATAATTTATTGACAAACATAATTAAATTTTGTATAATTGAAAGTGTAAATTTATATGCATCTTTACTATGAGTGTAAAATGTGTGTAAACGGCATTTTTTTGCGCCGAAATTTTTACTGTGAAAGGAATGTTTGTAGCATGGGACTTACTCTGGCAGAAAAAATCCTTAAGGCTCACGTTGTTGACGGCGAGTTCGTTAAAGGAAAGGAGATTGGTATTAAAATCGATCAGACATTGACACAGGACGCAACCGGTACAATGGCATATCTTGAATTTGAAGCAATGGGCGTTCCCCGTGTAAGAACAGAGCGGTCTGTCGCATACATTGATCACAATACTCTCCAGTCGGGCTTTGAAAATGCGGACGATCACCGCTTTATCGGCTCGGTTGCGAAGAAGCACGGAATTTATTTCTCACGTCCCGGCAACGGTATATGCCATCAGGTTCATCTTGAACGCTTCGGAGTGCCCGGCAAAACCCTTATCGGTTCGGACAGTCATACCCCCACAGGCGGCGGCATCGGCATGATTGCAATTGGCGCGGGCGGCCTTGATGTTGCTGTTGCAATGGGCGGCGGCGCATATTACATTACTTATCCGAAAATCGTTAATGTTAAGCTTACGGGCAGGCTTTCTCCGTGGGTTGCCGCAAAGGATGTTATCCTTGAGGTTCTTAGGAGAATGTCCGTTAAGGGCGGCGTTGGAAAAATTGTTGAATACTCGGGCGAGGGCGTAAAAACTCTCAGCGTTCCCGAACGTGCAACAATCACAAATATGGGCGCAGAGCTTGGCGCAACAACCTCAATCTTCCCCTCCGATGAGGTAACGAAGCAGTTCCTTAAGGCGCAGAAAAGGGAGGACGCTTGGACGGAGCTTTCCGCCGATTCGGATGCGGTTTACGATGAAACAATTGAAATAAATCTTTCGGAGCTTGCCCCTCTTGCGGCTTGCCCCCATTCGCCCGATAATATTAAGTCGGCGGAGGAGCTTAAGGGAATGAAGATCGATCAGGTCTGCATAGGCTCCTGCACAAACAGCTCCCTTATGGATATGATGAAGGTAGCGTACATTTTAAAGGGAAAAACCGTTCACCCCGATGTTTCGCTCTCCATCGCTCCCGGTTCAAAGCAGGTTCTCAATATGCTTGCGCAGAACGGTGCGCTTGCCGCTATGATTGATTCGGGCGCAAGAGTTCTTGAAAGTGCGTGCGGACCTTGTATCGGAATGGGTCAGTCGCCTAATTCAAAGGGCATCTCGCTCAGAACATTTAACAGAAACTTTGAGGGACGTTCGGGAACAAAGGATGGCCAAATCTACCTTGTTTCGCCCGAAATGGCTGCCGCTTCCGCAATTGCCGGAGTGCTTACCGACCCGAGAACCCTCGGCGAAATGCCGGAATTTAAGCTCCCCGAGGAGTTTGTTATAAATGATAATATGATAGTTCCGCCCGCATCTGAGGAGGAAATGGACAGCGTTGAAATCCTCAGAGGTCCGAACATCAAGCCTTTCCCCGCAACAAGTCCGCTTGCCGAAAGCATTGATGCAAAATGCTCGCTCAAGGTCGGCGATAATATCACAACCGATCATATTATGCCCGCAGGAGCAAAAATTTTGCCGCTCCGTTCAAATATCCCCGCTATTTCAAAGTTCTGCTTCACCGTATGCGATGAGGAATTTCCCGCAAGAGCGGAATCGCTCGGCAAGAGCATTATTGTCGGCGGAGCAAACTACGGTCAGGGTTCATCTCGTGAACACGCTGCTCTTGCGCCGCTTCATCTCGGCGTAAAGGCTGTTCTGGTGAAGAGCTTTGCACGTATACATCGTTCAAATCTTATCAACGCAGGAATTCTTCCGCTTACATTCGTTAACGAGAGCGACTATGATAGAATCTCCGAGGGGGATGAGCTTGAGCTTGCTGATGTAAGAAGGCTTATTGAAGCGGGGGAATCCGCTCTTACCGTAAAAAATAAGACAAACGGGGCTGAAATTCCCGTCCTCTGTGAGCTTACGGGCAGAACAAAGGATATCATCCTTGCGGGAGGACTTCTCGATTACACAAGAGAGAGCCTTAAATAAAAAATGCGATGCTCAAAATGCGGCTTGAACTGCGATGAATGCAGCCGCCGTGAGGAATACGGCTGCCCGGGCTGCGTTAATGCGGAGTACGGCTACTGGGGAGGAAGGTGCGAAATAAAGGAGTGCTGCTCCGAAAAGGGAGTTGAGCACTGCGGACTTTGCCCCGATTTTCCATGTGAGCTTATCCGTGAGTTTTCATATGACCCCGAAACGGGTGATGACGGCGAAAGGCTTATGACCTGCAAGAAATGGGCTGACGAGCAAAGAACCGCCAAAGAGGTTCGCACGAAGAATTTTCTTCTCGGTGCGGCTCTTGGGGTAATCGGCGGCGTGATTATCGGAGAATGGCAGGGGATGACCTTACCCTTCGTTGCGGTCGGAGCAATTGTCGGAATTGGGATAGCCGTTATGGTTGAAGCCAATAAAAAGTAACCGCTGCGTAACCCACAAATTAAAGGAGGAAGCTTTTATGGAAAAAATAAAAATGACTACCCCGCTTGTCGAAATGGACGGGGACGAAATGACCAGAATTATTTGGAAATGGATAAAGGATATACTTATTCTTCCTTACGTTGACCTTAATACAGAGTATTATGACCTTGGACTTGAGCACAGAAACGAAACCAACGACCGTGTTACTGTCGACTCCGCCGAGGCTACGAAAAAATACGGGGTTGCCGTAAAGTGCGCTACCATTACGCCGAATGCCGCGCGTATGACCGAGTATGACCTCAAGGAAATGTGGAAATCCCCCAACGGCACAATCAGAGCAATCCTTGACGGTACTGTTTTCCGTACACCTATTATCGTCAAGGGCATTACCCCTTATATCCCGACATGGACAAAGCCAATCACAATTGCCCGCCACGCTTACGGCGATGTTTATAAGAACACCGAGCTTCGAGTGGATGAGGGCGCAAAGGCTGAGCTTGTTGTTACAAAAAAGGACGGAAGCGAGGAAAGGGCGCTTATCCACGACTTTAACGGCACGGACGGCATTATTCAGGGGCTTCATAATACCGATAAGTCTATCTCAAGCTTTGCGAGGGCTTGTTTTAACTTCGCCGTTGACACAAAGCAGGATCTTTGGTTCGCAACAAAGGATACTATTTCCAAAAAATATGATCACCGCTTTAAGGATATTTTCGCTGAAATTTACGAAAATGAGTATAAGGCAAAGTTTGAGGAGCTTGGCATTGAGTATTTCTATACGCTTATAGATGATGCGGTTGCAAGAGTTATTCGCTCCAACGGCGGTTATATCTGGGCTTGCAAGAATTATGACGGAGATGTTATGTCCGATATGGTTGCAACGGCTTACGGCAGCCTTGCGATGATGACATCGGTTCTTGTTTCCCCATCCGGAGTTTACGAGTATGAAGCCGCTCACGGTACGGTTCAGCGTCATTATTATAAGTACCTCAAGGGCGAAAAGACATCAACAAACAGCGTTGCGACAATTTTCGCTTGGTCGGGCGCTTTGAGGAAAAGGGGAGAGCTTGATAAGAACGACGCTCTTATGAAGTACGCCGACAACCTCGAAAAGGCTACAATTCAGACTATTGAGGATGGCATTATGACGGGCGACCTTGAAGCTCTTTCATCAATTCCGAACAAGACAAGGGTTGATACGGAGGAGTTCCTTAAAGCTATAAACGAACGCCTTGCAGCGCTCATGTAAGTAAGAAAGAGCTGCTGTAATTTCGCTTGGGGGAGGACTTTCTTTATGGGGAAGTCCTCTCCTTGGCGGTTTACTGTTTTAGTCCTTTGGAAAGGAATGATTATAAGTATAGATGTCTAAATTAAGAAAATCGGAAATTTCAACATCTGTAATAAAACGTCTGCCAAGATATTATCGCTTTATCGGCGAGCTTGTCAGGCAGGGAGTTGTGAGAAGCTCATCGGGCGAGCTTGCGGAGAGAATGTCGCTTACGGCATCGCAGATAAGGCAGGATTTGAATTGCTTCGGCGGCTTCGGTCAGCAGGGCTACGGCTATAATTTAGTCGAGCTGAGGGAGGAAATCGGGAAGATTTTAGGGATAGACAAGGGCTACAAGGCTGTGCTTTTCGGCGCCGGAAACCTCGGCAAGGCTATAGCAAGCCATATGAATTTCAGGGAATATGGATGCAGTCTTGTGGGTATTTTTGACAGCGATTTGCGCAAGGAAAATGAAAGGGTTGCAAACCTTAACGTTATGCCGATAAGCAAAATTGAGGAATTCTTCAATCGGGAACAACCGCAGATAGCAATACTCTGCATCCCAAAAGCGGCGGCGCAGGAGCTTGCGGATAAGCTTATTTCAATGGGAATAAAAGCGTTTTGGAATTTCAGCCATTACGATCTCAAGGTTTCGCATAAGGATATTATCGTTGAAAATGTTCACCTTGGGGACAGTCTTATGACGCTTTCCTACGGTCTTACAAGCTATTATGAGGAAAATGATGAGGGAAAATCGGAATCCTGCGAATAAAATCATGCTGTAAAGGGCAGTGATGCGCAGAATTCGGTATTGCCTTAGCGATAAATTGGATAAATACGCCAAATGTATCGTGTCAGTGATGCGGCAAACTCCTTTTTATGTTAAATTCGTTGCTAAAGTGCATAAAAATGTTGTACATTGTGAGTGGAAAATAACAAATTTCGATAAAATACTTTTATTCTTGTAACCGATATGCTATAATGAGAATATATACTATTTGCACGAGGTGATTTAATGTCTGCAAGGGCAAATGCGGTGTTAAGTGCAATTTTAGCATTCGGCTTTATGGGCAGCGGCTGCGATGTTTTTGATGAAACTGTCGCCGAGCTTCAGGAGCCGACCGCATATACAGCATCAGACAGTAATTTCGCTTCGGTTGATAATCCGGAAAAAACGGAAGGTGCAGATGAGGAAAGCGGGGAATCGTCCGACGACTTTGACGATGCAAGAACCATTGTCGGCAGTTTTATGGACGGACTTCTTTATCATAACACCGATGTGCTTGTTCAGTACGGCGGCGCACGTTCCTATAACGCTTACAGCTTTCTGGATGGGGTATGTCTTACCGACTGGGAAATCGTTGACGCTGTATTATATGATGAAAATACCGACAGCAGTGACCGTCAGGGTTTTAGCGACAGTGGGAAAACCTACTCATTCAGGGTGAAAATGAATATTTCGGAAAGCTCAAGCGAGATTTTCCCCGTTGGGGAGAGCATATGGCGAATCGATGTTTCCGACCATGATGATTCTTATTTTTCCGCATTCGTCCGTGAGGGAGCGGAAGAAAGGGGTGTACTTACGGGGAGCGTTGCGGAGATTGACGCAAGCAAAGCCGTGAAGATGTGCTATGCCTTTACATCCGAATTTGATTGGCTGTTCGGCGGCGAGGAAATGAGCATTGACATTGACCATGCCGAAAAACAGATTGAAAGGGAACGTGCTGTTGATAATCTCCTCAGCTACTGCCTTTATTTTAACAGTATGGATGGAATTACGGAGGACGGCGTAAGCTTTTCTGCCGAATGGTTCGAGAACAGCATTAATAAGCTCCTTGGAATGAGCGGAATCGAGCTTTCCGAATTCTCCTGCTATAATGCGGAAAGTAACACTATCAGCGTTGATTCGGTAAAGTACAGCTGCGGCTATGCGCTGCTTGAGGATGAAATATACGATGAGGAAAACTGCAATTACAGCGTGACTCTCGATTGGTATGCCGATACAATTTTCCTTGCAAAAGCGTTCACGATAACCTACACGCTGAGTGATAATGACGATGACACTATTCGCCTTGTTTCCGCCGAAAAAATCTACGACAGCGGCAATCCGCCTGCCTTTTTTACGGAGGGCGACAGCGGAAGATAATTGAATATCCCCCCAAAAAAACGGACTTCCGCATACCTGTGAAAGTCCGTTTTTGTTTATTCATCCCAATTGTATTTCGTAAGCTGACCTTCGGTGGAAAGCTCGGGGTAATCCCATTGCCGCAGAACCTCATAGACCGCAATTGCAACCGAATTTGAAAGGTTAAGGCTGCGCAGCTTGGGCCGCATGGGTATTCGCAGACAGCTTTCGGGATTGCTGTGAATAAGCTCCTCGGGCAGCCCCGCATCCTCTCGCCCGAAAATGAGATAGGAGTTATCGGGATAGGAAATATCGCTGTGGATATGCCGCCCCTTTGTTGAAAAATAGAAGAATGCCCCGCCGCTGTTTTTCTCGAAAAAGTCGGAAAGCCCGTCATAATATGTAATGTCAAGCTCGCTCCAGTAGTCAAGTCCGGCACGTTTAAGCTGCCTGTCCGTGACCTCGAAGCCAAGCGGTTTAACAAGATGAAGCCTTGCCCCCGTAACGGCGCAGGTTCTTGAAATATTGCCCGTGTTCTGCGGAATTTGCGGTTCAACAAGAACAATGTTAAGATTCTTTATCATAGCCGCACCCCCTTAAAGCTGTTCATAATCGCAAAGGGTGGGGTTTCCGATAAGATAATGAAGGCAGCTTTCAAGCATAATTCCGTCCCTTGTGTCGGTGGAGTAGCTGTATGTTGTTTTAATTGCAAGCTCAAGAAAAGCGGTGGCGCGGTTCATTGCAATCGGAAGACTGTCCCCACGGAGGATCGAACCTGTCAAAACGGAAGCGAACGCATCCCCCGTTCCGGGATAGCTTGCGTTAATCATGTTGTATGGCACCTTCCAGAATTTGCTGTGTTCCCGTTCAAAGCCTATGTTAAGATAGCATCCGTCCGAATAAACCCCCGTTATAACGACAATCTCGGGTCCAAGCTCGCTGAGCCGAACAAGAAAGCTTTTCATTTGACGTGAGGTCAGCTCGGGCTGATAAGGGTTCTCGCCAAGCAGCATAGCCGCTTCGGTAACGTTCGGGGTGATAATATCCGCAATTTCAACAAGCCTGCCCATGCCCTGCCTAAGCTCGGGGGTGCAGGTTTTATAAGGCTTTCCGTGGTCAGCCATAACTGGGTCAACGACCTTGAGCGAATCGCTGTAATGCTCGAAAAAGCTTTTGCAGTGGTCAACCTGATCCTTTGAAGCAAGAAATCCGCTGTAAATGCAGTCGAATTTGTAGTCAAGACGTTTGTAATGTTCAAGCGCAGGGGTGATATAGTCGGTAAGGTCACGCATAACAACCTCGCCGAAGCCGCCTGTGTGGGCGGAGAGAATAGCAGTCGGGACGGGGCAGACTTGAATCCCCTGAACGGAAAGGATAGGAAGGATGACCGAAAGCGAGCATCTTCCAACCCCCGATAAATCGTGAATTGCAGCGACCTTCAATGATTTTTGGTACATAATTTTTTTAGCTCCGTAAAGTAAATAATCTAATATTTATTCTACCACAAAAGAAGCTCCCTGTCAAACCGTAGGGGTGGACAAAAAGCCACTTTTTTCGCCATATCAAAAATTTTTGTTGATAAAAATTTGATGTTTTATGCCAAAATGGTTGCAAGAGTTAAAAAAATGTGATATAATCAAGTTGATGTTAAATTAGTGTCCAAATGATTGCAGGTTGGAAACTAAAGTGGTACAATTAATTCAGACATATGGGAATGCTTTGTGGAAGCCTTTGCCTTTCACTTTAACAGTTAAGAGGGATGTAATATGATTTCAGGTTTCTTTACAATATCATGCTTGCTTGCCGCGCTGATGTTTGTGTCCATATTTTGGATGAATAAATTTAATAATAAAATAAGAACGTCGCTTCAGACGCTCTTTGCCCTTGCGATTCTCACCGTTTTGGCGAATGCGTTTGCGGCTGTGTGCGAAGCTCAGTGGCTGTCGCTCCTCTGCTTCGGCTTATATTTTGCGCTTACCGACTGGCTTGCGGTGACGCTTCTTATATTCACCCAAAAATATACCGGCGTTTTCCAAGAGGTGAAGGCGGCGAAAATAATCGTTTATGTTGGATGCACAGTCGATACAATTCGGCTGATTGTCAATACCTTTACTCAGCATATGTACACCGTTGATAGGGAGCTTCTCTCTTCGGGGGAATACTGCAACGTGCTGACGGATAAAACGGTTTCCTACTATGTTCATCTTATATGGGTTTACCTTATTATACTTATGGTAACTATGGCTATGGTTTCCAAAATAATAACCACGGTAAAGCTATATCGGCAGAAATATCAAGGCGTTGCAACCTCTCTTGCAATAGTCCTTGCCGCAAATATTTCTTACCGTTTCCTGCATATCCCATTCGATATTTCACCGATTCTTTACATAATCCTCGCTGCTGCGCTCGCTTATTTCACGCTGTTCTATGTCCCGAAGGAGCTTGTGGTTAAGCTGCTCTCATTCTCGGTTCAGGATATAAACAGCGGTATAATCTGCTTCGATAAGGATAATAGCTGCGTTTACGAGAACAAAACCGTTGCCCGAATGCTGGGCGAGGAAAAGCGCGCCGATGAGTTTGACGATATAAAGGCTATAATCAATCCCGAACAGGAGATTGACCAAACAAAGCCAAATTCATGGCTTGTCAATATGAATAATGATGAGGATAAGCTCTATATACAGTTTGAATATTGCCCGCTTTTTGATGAAAAGAATAATTATATAGGCTGCTATATAGTGATGTATGACAAAACGGAGGATGTCACCAAGCTAAAAAAGGAGCGTTTCCGCGCGACGCATGATGAGCTTACGGGAATATATAACAGGCGGCGTTTCTTTGAAAAGGTGGAAAGGGAAATCCGAAAATCTCCCGATGCAATGCGTTATATTGCTGTGCTTGACGTTAAGGATTTTAAGCTTATAAACGACCTTTACGGTGAAAAATACGGCGATGAAATACTGATTTGGATTTCATCCGTACTCAAGGAAAGATTCAAGTTCGGCATTATATGCGGCAGACTTACGGCGGATAGGTTTGCGGTCTGCGCCGATAAGAATTACCTGACCGAGGATGAGATAATGAAAATTGTCGGCGAAATTGAGGGCAAAATGACAAGCACGGTGTACAAAATGCACGTTCATATTGGAATTTATCCCATTACCGATTCATCCGTAAAGGTTTCGGTTATGTGCGACAGGGCGCTCCTCGCAATTCAGAAAATCAAGGACAGCTATCAGCAGACCATTGCATATTACGATGACGAACTTAATAATAAGCTTCATATGCAAAGCATTATGATTACGGAATTTGATAAGGCGATAGAGGAGGAGCAGTTTGAAATGTTTCTTCAGCCGCAGATTTCCTCGGATGGTCTTGCGCTTCTCGGAGCGGAAGCCCTTGTAAGGTGGAACCACCCCGAAAGGGGTATGATTCCACCCGGGATGTTTATCGAAAGCTTTGAAAAGTCAGCTCGATATGTGTATATGGAGGCTTGCCTGCAGGCAGCTCAGCGAATGGAAGAAAATCGGCAGGGGCGATTTGCATATTTCGGTTAATATTTCACCGAAGGATTTCTATTATGTAGATATATATAAGACGTTTACAGAGCTTGTCGAGCAGTATGACATTTCTCCCGAAAAGCTCAAGCTCGAAATTACTGAAACTGCGGTTATGACAAACCTCGGTAAGAACCTTTATATCCTCGATAAGCTCCGTGATTACGGATTCCAAATTGAGATAGACGACTTCGGCAGCGGATATTCTTCGCTTAACACGCTCAAGGACTTCAAGGTAGATGTTCTCAAGCTCGATATGGGATTCCTTAGGGAAAGCGACCATAACGAAAAGAGCAGGATTATAATGAAATCCGTCATTGATATGGCGAAAAACCTTGGCCTTACCATTGTTGCGGAGGGAGTCGAAACCGAGGAGCAGGTCGGTTATCTTACCAATAAGGGCTGTGACATTTTCCAGGGATATTATTTCTCAAAGCCTATACCCGTTTCGGAATTTGAGGAAAAATACAACGTTCGAGGTGCGGCAAGGTTCTGATTTTTAAAAACAACTGTTGACAAATCGGAAATTGTGTGTTATTATATTCTGGTGAAAGGCTGTGAAAGGAAGAAGTAACTGCCGCCGCTTTAATTTAAGAGAGCCCTTGGTTGGTGCGAAAGGGTAATTGGTACGGCAGCGAATACATCCCCGAGCTTGTATCCCGAAACAGCAGTAGGGATATGCGGTTTGCGCCCGTTAGTGCGCTTTTAAGGTCGGCTTTATGCCGATAAATTGAGGTGGTACCACGGAAATTTTTCGTCCTCTGATAAGCGTGATGCTTGTCAGAGGATTTTTGTTTTCCCGAGAAAGATTTTACGCAGTTCACCTGATATTTTTACAAAAAAATTTGGAGGAATAAAAAAATGACTTTGTATGAAGAGCTTGTGAGAAGAGGACTTATTGCGCAGGTTACCGATGAAAAGGAAATAAGCGAAATGATTAATAACGGAAAGGCTACGTTCTATATCGGCTTTGACCCCACTGCGGATAGCCTTCATGTTGGACATTTTATGGCTCTCTGCCTTATGAAAAGACTTCAAATGGCGGGAAATAAGCCAATTGCGCTTCTCGGCGGCGGAACGGGCATGATAGGCGACCCTTCGGGCAAAACGGATATGAGAAAAATGCTTACCAAAGAGGATATTGAACATAACGTAAGCTGTTTTAAAAAGCAGATGAGTAGGTTTATCGACTTTTCCGATGGCAAGGCTATGGTTGTAAATAACGCCGATTGGCTTCTTGACCTTAATTATGTAGATGTTCTGCGTGAAGTCGGCGCCTGCTTCAGCGTAAATAAAATGCTCACCTTTGAATGTTACAAGCAGAGAATGGAGCGGGGACTTACCTTCCTTGAGTTTAACTATATGATTATGCAGAGCTATGATTTCTATATGCTTTTCCAAAAATATGGCTGTAATATGCAGTTCGGCGGCGATGATCAGTGGGCGAATATGCTCGGCGGCACGGAGCTTATAAGGAAGAAGCTCGGTAAGGATGCTCATGCCATGACAATAACACTTCTTCTTAACAGTGAAGGCAAGAAAATGGGCAAAACGGAAAAGGGCGCAGTTTGGCTCGATCCCGAAAAGACCTCGCCATACGACTTCTTCCAGTATTGGAGAAACGTTGGCGATGCGGATGTTATAAAGTGCCTTAAAATGCTTACCTTTGTCCCCATTGAGCAGATAGAGGAAATGGAAAAAACAATGGAGGGCGCTGAGCTTAACAAGGCGAAGGAGCTTCTTGCATATGAGCTTACAAAGCTTGTTCATGGCGAAGCGGAGGCGGATAAGGCGCTAAGTGCGGCAAAGGCGCTTTTTGCAGGCGGCTCAGATGATGAGAATATGCCGTTTACGGAAATTCCTGCTGATGAGATTGAAAATGGAATGAATATTCTTGAGCTGCTTCTTAAAACAGGACTTGCGCCCTCAAAGAGCGAGGGCAGAAGGCTTGTTCAGCAAAACGGTATCGCCGTTGACGATGTAAAGGTGACTGACCCGAACGCTGTTATAACGATTGAGGATTCGGTTATAATCAAAAAGGGCAAGAAGATTTTCCACAAGGCTGTCAGGGCGTAAACCGCAGCCGAGTAAATGCCCGTTATGTCGGAATTGGAGAGCTTTTATGGCAAAGAAAATCATTGCGGTTACGCCGTTGTGGGATGACGAAAAGGAAAGCATTTGGATGCTTCCCGGGTATATGAACGGAATAAGGGCGGCGGGGGCAATACCCGTTATGCTGCCCCTCCACAGCGGCATTGAGGATGCGGCGGAGGTGTTTGAAATGTGTGACGGGTTGCTTCTGACAGGCGGACATGATGTTTCACCGAGCTTGTATAATGAGGAAAAAAAGGACGCCTGCGGTGCGGTCTGCGAAGCGAGGGATACAATTGAGCTTGCGCTGTACAAAAAGGCGTTGGAGCGAAACAAGCCCGTGCTGGGAATATGCCGCGGTATTCAGCTCATAAATGTAATTCAAGGAGGAACGCTTTATCAGGATCTGCCTACGGAAACCCTAAGCGAAACCGAACACCATATGAGTCCGCCCTATACTGACATTGCCCATTATGTTAATATAAACAGGGAATCGGCTTTGTATGATTTAATTGGGACGGAGCGTTTGGGAGTTAACAGCTATCATCATCAAGCCATAAAAACCTTGGGCGAGAATCTTGAAGCTATGGCATGGTCGGACGATGGACTTGCAGAAGCCGTAAGGCATAGGGAAAAGAGCTTTGTTTGGGCTTTCCAATGGCATCCTGAATTTGACTTTGAGAGCAACCCTGTCAGCAGGAGAATTTTTGATGCGTTTGTTAATGCCTAGATAAAAAAATCGGTCGGGGAAATCCGACCGATTTTTATTATGTAATTAGCTGTAATCAAAGCTTTACAATAACTCCCATTTGTCCCGGCGCAGAGCCGATTGCGTTTGCTTCATCCGTGTCGATGTGCATAGCCTTTGCATATTTTTCGGAAACACGGCAGACAACATCGCCGAGCACAGCGCTTCTCTCTTTTGTTTCAAGCTTAACCCAAACCACATCCTTATCCTTAACTCCGAGTTCTTCCGCATCGGCAGGGGTGAGGTGAATATGCCTTTTTGCAACAATAACGCCTTCAGAAAGCTCAAGCTCACCGCAGGGGCCGACAAGCTTGCAGGCGCCTGAACCCTTGACATCTCCGCTCTCCCTTATTGGAGCGGCGATTCCAATTGAACGCGCATCCGTAGCGGAAAGCTCAATCTGCGTTTTGCTTCTGACAGGCCCGAGGACAGAAACTCCTGCAAGTGATTTCTTCGGTCCGACAACCTCAACTCTTTCTTCACAGGCAAATTGACCCGGCTGTGAAAGGTCCTTTTTCTTTGTAAGCGAATGTCCCTTGCCGAAGAGGGTTTCGAGGTCCTGCTCCGTAAGATGAACGTGACGTGCCGATGTTTCAACAATAAACTCCTGTGACATAACAATAATGCCTCCAATAAAAAATAATAAATTTTCGGAGAATCACGAAAGCGTGATGTTTCACAATCTCCCTTATTTTTAAGTATATCACTTCTGACCGAAAAGTCAAGCCTGTTTCCATCGACTTAAATAAAGTCGGCATAAAAAAGTCCCCCGCAGATGAATGCGAAGGACCATTCTTTAATTAATCGGTCTTAGTCGGAAACATAAGGAACAAGCGCAATATATCTTGCTCTCTTGATAGCCTTTGTAAGCTCCCTCTGATGATAAGCGCAAGTGCCTGTAACACGCCTTGGGAGAATCTTGGATCTCTCAGTCATGCACTTCTTGAGCTTCTGAATATCTTTGTAGTCGATCTTCTCAACTCTATCGGCACAGAACATACAAACCTTTTTGCGTGTTCTCTTCATGCCGCGAGGAGATCTTTCTCTATCCTTTTCCATTTCGGTAACCTCCTGTTTTTATAGATTAACTTAATCCGTTTGGGCGATAGGAACGCCGCAGGGATTGATTTTGTCGGCGGGGATATACAGCCGCGCTGACAAATTAGATAAGGAAATTCGCCGCCTTGAATCAGAATGGCAAATCACTGTCACCCGTTCCGATAACCTCCTCAAAATCGCCCAAATCGCCAACCGAAATCGGGGCGTTGGGGGGAGTTTGGGAGCCTTCATAAAAGGCGTCGATTCCTCCCGTTTCGTAATTAGACGGTGGAGTAGGCGTTTGATATTGTTTGGAATACTGCTGCCGCTGAGAATAGTTAGCCTGCCCGTTACTGTCGGATGCCTTTTCACCCGTGAAGTAAACCTGGTCGGCGTAAACCTCCGTTACATAATGCTTAACCTCAGGATGGCGCTTATCGTCATAGCTGCTTGATCTAAGCGTGCCCTCAATACAAATAAGCCTTCCCTTGGAGAAATATCTGCTGACAAATTCAGCGGTTTGGCGCCATGCAACAACGGTAATAAAATCAGCCTGCCTGTCCTGTCCCTGACCGACATAATTTCTGTCGCAGGCAACAGTGAAACGGCAAGTGCTGACTCCGTTTGCAGTTTGGCGAAGCTCAGGGTTAGCGGTGAGCCTTCCCATTATGACAACTTTATTAAGCATAACAACCTGCTCCTTTCCGCATATTAATTACTTTACGGTAACGAGAGAGCGCATAACGCCGTCCGTAATTCCGAGAACACGTTCAAATTCAGCAGGGAACTCGGGCTTAGCGTTGAATGTGTAAAGAACATAGTAGCCTTCGGATTGATCGTCAATTTCGTAAGCGAGCTTTCTCTTGCCCCATTCGTTGACGGATTCGAGAGTACCCTCCGATTCAATCATAGCCTTAAACTTATCGTTGAGAGCGTTAACTCCGTCCTCACCGTTATTCAAGCTGTAGATTACCATGGCCTCATAGGATTCGTTCAATTTTGCCATTTTAAATACACCTCCTCTTGGATTACGCCCACACAAATAAAATACTATGGGCGAGGATAACAGAATAATTATACCTTTTTATTTGCATTTTGTCAAGGGCTTTGGGAGATTTTTCAGAATAAAAATTAATAAAAAAGATGGACAAATTCATTAAAATTTCATAGGCATCGTTATTGCATACAGGCATACGCCGCAGTTCTGTGAAAATGAGCTGCGCTGTAATTGAAGTACGAGCAGCCCGACAGACGGCGCTAAGCTCCTCAAGAAGTTCCGATAAAGCTCTATGTAAGTGCCGAAAGGGGGGCAGGAAACACCGTCCGCCGTTATGGTACGGCTTTTGTATTCTCTATTCAACGTAAAATTACAAAGCGTTACGACAAAAGCCTTCGGCGGAGGAAAATCCTTTCCGAAGGCTTTTTTTATCGTGCTTTTCTTATGTGAACTCATGCATAATGCTGTCCGCAAAGCGGTGGAGCGCTTCCTCATCCGTGATTTTATCGGAATTTTTCAGAATCGCGCCCCTTACATAATCGGGAAGCGAGCCATAGAAAATCTTCGCTGTTTCGCTCGCCGAGAGAACCCTGTCAAGATTGGTTGAGGTCATTACTATCATTCCTTTCGGAAAAAAATTGCTTTCGCATAGATATTTTATCCCGAAAAATGTCGGTTATTCCTCATACATATGGTATTCCTTGCCGATAAAGGATTTAATTTCATCCATTCTTGCCATTGCTGCATCATGCCCATCCTGCCATGCTTTACGAAGCTTGACGGTATCCTTCTCGAAGCTGTCGAGCGGCTCTTCGGGGCGGATAATCAGAGCTTTTCCCCTTCGTTCAAGCTCCTCGCAGAATTTTACCTGCTTATTGTAAATTCTATGCCTTGCAAGAAGCATTATTTCAACCTTGGGATATTTTGCCTTTATAAGCTGACTTACGGCGACATTTCCTTTTCCGCATTTTTTTACGAACCCTTTCGGCTGCGTGAGGATAATAACATTCTTTGAGCAGCCGTCCTTTATTGCCTGAGAAATCGCAATCGGGCAGGCAAGACCGCCGTCATAATAGTGCGAACCGTTTATTTCAATGGCGGGGAAAAGCCCCGGTATAGCGCAGGTTGCGCGAAGAAACATAAAATCCTCGTTATCCTCAAGGGCGTCGAGAAACTCCGCCTTACCCTCCTCCGCATTGGTTACGCCGACACGGACTCTGCCCTTGTATTTATGGTACGTTTCATAATCGAACGGAATAAGCTCCTTGGGAATATCTCCGAAAACGAAATCAAGCCCGAAGCAGCTTTTGCATTTAAGAAAATTACCCGCACTGAGGTAACGCTTATCGTTTCTGTAATTTTCAAGAATATCTATATTTCTTGCGAATTGCTTTGAAACATATGAAACTCCGTTGGAAATTCCTGCCGAAACGCCTATAACATACGGAAATTCCACACCCGCTTCGATAAATGCATCCATAACTCCTGCGGAAAAAATCCCCCTGAACGTTCCGCCCTCAAGGACAAGTCCTACCGTATCTGACATATAAATCTTCCTTTCGTAAAGGTGTTGCAAAAAAGTGTGTTTTATGATAAAATAAGCTTGTAAGCCTTGGGAGGTGATATAATGCGCAATAAAATACTTGTTGCTGCGCTCGGAGTATGCGTGGCGGCGCTTGCAGTCTGCGTGGATTATATCTACACCGAATCGCTTTACAGTGACAGGGTTGAGGAACACGAGGTATATGAGGAGCTGAAGGTTGACCAGCATACCCTCTATAACGGCTATACGGTTGAGGAGCTTGGCAGCGGCTATGATAAGCCGAGCAGGCTTTTTAATAAGTCGGTTATAGATGTTCCCGTAATAAATCAATATCCCGAATTGCCCGTTGGATGCGAAGCTGTTTGCGGCGCGGCTCTCCTGCAATATCTTGGGTTTGAAACGGATAAAATCAGCTTCACTGACGGTTACATCGAATGGGATGAAAACTTCTATTATGATGAGGACGATGAGCTGCATGGGCCTGACCCGAGGAAGGTATTTGCGGGCGACCCATACGAATGGGGCTACGGCTGTACTGCGGAGGTGCTTGCGGGGGCAATGAACAGCTTTTTTGCCGAGAAAAATCCTTCCTACACTGCGCTTGCCATAGATGAAGAAATAAATTCCGCAGATATCGAAAAGCTCATTGATGAGGGCGTTCCGATAATAGTTTGGGCAACCATAGACATGAAACCGTTCAACTACCGCAAGCCGTCCGAATGGATAATCAATGGCACGGACGATGAGGTCTACTGTTGGTACGGCAACTCGCACACGCTTGTTCTCTGCGGATATGACAGCACCTGCTATTATTTTATGGATCCGAACGATAAGGAGGAAATCGTGCCGTATATGAAAAGCACATTCCTTACCCGATTTGAGGAGAACGGTTTCCAAGCGGTTGTGGTTAAGATAGAAGAATAGCGGTCAGCCGTTGAAGATGAACGCAATCTCCCAAGCGATGAAAATATAAGCAAGATTTATAACGATTACATAGAGAACAGCCAATCCTATTACAGCGATAGGCTGTTTTTTTGCCGAATCATCCTCGGCTTTAACGCTGCCGCCTGTGATTTTTTCATAAAAAACAGGCTCTGGCTTCGTGCGTTTAATATGTTTTTTCGGGATTTTCGGCGCTGTACCGAGAACCCATGCCATCGCCGCTATATGAAGCACGGCGGCAATTGCAATAAGATATGCCATAGTGTAGCGGAAGGCCGAGAAAAGGAAGAATATCCCTACAAGAAAAATGATATTCACTATCAAACTTTTGGTTACGGACAGATTTGTGCGTGTAATGAGCGAAAAAATCCAGCACATCGGCATAATAAGCACTGCCGCAAGCAAAATCAGCGTAACATAACTCCCAACGGTTGAGGAAAAGAACAGCGAATACCATTGCATCGGGAAAACAAGCCACAGGACAGCCCATAAAACCGCCACTGCGACAGCGCCAATAGCAAAAAATCCCTTTCTTTTCAGGGTGAATTTTTCATCGAATTTTTTTACGGCTTCAAACATCTGATAAATCCTCTTAAATACTGTTTCCGACAATCCTTGTGGTTATCCCGTTAATTTGGATTGCGGGATCGTCAAGGTCGATAATAAGGCAGCGCCTGCCGTCAACAACGGTGGTGCGAACCTTGTCGGTTGCGTTTTTGCTTATATTGACGGTTATTTCGGGCGTTGAAAGGGTTGTTTTATTCTCAACAAGGTTGGTTGCGGTCAGGACTCCGTCGCCGACCTTGTTCTTATAAACGGCAGGGAGGGCTTGAAGCTTCTCATCGCTTACCCCCGAATCGGATAGAATGTTGTACATTTTTCTTCCGTCAAGAACAGGCAGCTCGGTTTCATTTTTTGAATCAGCGACAAGCTCACGTATTTTTTCGTTAACTTGGGTTATAACCGTGTAATTAAGCTCATCGCCGACAACATCGTTAAGCACTGTTTGGAAGGTTTTTTTCTCACCTGTTGCCGACATAACAAATTCGCAGCCGAGGACGTCATTGATAAAGGAAATATTCGGCTTCTTCGGTGATTTTGTGAAGTACATAACGCTGTTGACATCGGGCGCTCTGTCGCTGAAAACGGGGAAGAAAAATCCGTCCGTAGGCTCACGGCTTATGATAAGCTCGGTATTGGCTTTCTTTACGATTTTGTTTTCGTCACTGTCGAACATAAGCCCGTCGTCGTTTGTGTTTGCGGGGCATACAGCCGCAGTAATAAAGTTGTATTCATCTGCGGAGCTGTCAAGGTCGTCGTCGTTTTTATCCTTTGTCATAATGCTGTACGAGCAGTGACCCAGTATAATAGTATATGCGGATTCATAGGCAAGGCCGTTTATTATTCTTGCAATAAGCTTATCCACAGCGACCTCATCGGTGAGCTTGGTTTTCATTGCGTCATATAAAATCTTCTGCGCACCGTCCTCCTCATATTCTTCATTCGGGAAAGAATATTCGAGCAGACCCTTTCCGAGGCTTCCCCTGAAAATTTTGCTGAGCGATTCCATAAAAACGGAACCCTCCTCTTCGGGGATAAGGCTATAAAGCTGATTGGTTTTACAGCGTACATTTTTCTGTGAATCTATGTATACGGTAACAACCCTGTTAAGGGTAAAATATCCGCTTGTGTCGGTAAAATTCTTCTTAATTTCGGCAAGCTCTTTCTTGTTCATGGTTCAAAAATTCCTTTTCAATAAAATTATTCAAAGTCGGTTAAAGAGAGGGTAGATAAGCTCATCATCGTCAAGCGCAGCCTTAAATTTGACGGCAAACGCTTCAAGCAGGGTGCAGTCGTCCGCATAGATTGTGAGAATATCCGACTCCGACTCAATTTCGATATCCCCGATAAGGTCGGGCATTTCCTCCGCAACAAACAGCTCCGCAAGGGCGTGCCACTGGGCGGCGGTGCCCGTAAAACCCTCCGCCTTGCGTGTGTCGAATATTTCCTGCTTGTAATCCTCAACGCTGTAAAGGTGGAGCGCACCGCCTATATTGTAATCAACGATAACGAACGGTTTAATCTTGTCCCTGACTGTCATTGCAATGTCCTCCTAACGAAATACGGTTGTTCTTCCGATTATTCTGAGAGCGGCTTTAAGGTTTGAGAAAAACAGATAGAGGGAAACGGACATAAAATAGTGCTTGCTTTTCGTTTTTACGGTCATGTAGTCCGCAAGGTTGCCCTTAAAAACGGAGTAATCCTCCAAAATATCAATAAAATCATCGGGTCTGTACTGCCAGAGCTTTTCCGAGAGCGGAAAACCGACATATTTCAGTATATAGCCGGTAAATTCCGTGCAGGAGAAAGCCTTGTACGTTGAAAACCCCTTTGTCACAGGGTAGGACAGCACCGAAAGCAGGTTATACATAAATTCGGGATCCTCATAAATCTTGTGTATGATATGCCTTATATGGTGAAACTGCTTTTCCGTAACCGGAATTCTAAAGACCATAGACGGTACCTTGTATCTGTTCCCGAGGGTGAAACGGTCGAGCGTTTCCCTAACAAGCTTTCCTTTAAAAAAGGAATACTGCTGCGGCCTTGCAAAGGAGTACATTTTCGTAAGCTCCGAATCGAGCGCAACGGATGCGTGGTTATAGGTAAGTCCGCCGAAATAGCGTATGCAGCGGGCGAATCTTGTTTGGGTTGCCGTTAAAATTATGTAAATAAATCGTTCTTCCATAGCGCATTTTCCTTTTGGTCGGGGACGGGTGACATGAATTATGCAAATACATATTATATAGTTTAACATATTTCTCCCGAAATTGCAAGAGCAAAAAATCGGGCTAAAATGTTTATGATTAACAAAAATCGTTATTTCTTTTTGTTGAAAAAGCACTAAAATCATGTTATGTTTTGTTACTATCAATCTATGCTACAATATAAATAAGCAGGACACGAAAGGGATAAATTCGTGTAAATGAAAATTTGTAAAATTGAGAGATTAAAAGGAGAAAACTCATGGCACGTCCGAAAAAAACATCATTAAACTATTTCCCGAAGGACACCGATTATTATGACGATGATAAAATTATCGACCTTCTTGACGAATACGGCCCCATGGGGCAAACGCTTTATGACGTTATAATCACTTATGTTTACAAGAACAGCTATTATCTGGAGATGTCTGCGGAAAAACTTGCTGTTTTGGTGTCTAGGATGATCGGAAACAGGTGGATTGAAAAAGAGCTTGCGTTGGAGATTATTCATTATTGCGCAGATATAGGGCTTCTTTGCAAGGATCTTCTGGAGCAGAATGTTATAACCTCTGTCGGAATTCAGCGGCGGTATTCCGAAATTACCGCAAGGAACAGGGTCAATAGAGATAAATATTGGCTGCTTGAAGAAGGTGATTCCTTGGCTGACGGAAATTCCGCATCCGAATTATCTGTTTCCGATGCAGAAACCGAGGTTAATGCTGCAGAAACCAACGTTAATGATGCGAAAACTGAAATTAATGCTGCAGAAACCCCCGTTTTTGATGCAAAAACGCAACAAAGTAAAGTAAATAAAAATAAAGCAAATAAAAATAAAGTAAATGCGCCGCCGACGCAAGCGCCGACTGCTCCTACCCACAACACCTACGGCAAGAATGTGCATCTTTCAAGGGAGGAGTACAATTCCCTTGTCAGGGACTACGGTGAGGTCAAAATTTACGATTATATCAACAAAATTGACCGCTACATAGAACGAAGCGGTCAAAAGCCTTATGATAATCATAATTCCACAATAAGGGAATGGCTGGAAAAGGACGGCGTAAAGAAACAGCGTGAGCATTCCTATGACCTGCATAAGCTGCTTCAAAACGCTATCGATAACGTTCCTGTCATGGATGATTGCTGATTGACGAATCAGGGATTATACGGGTTTGGCTTAAACAAAAGCCTTATTGTATCAACGAACCAACCTACGCCGCAAAGTCCGCCTGTACAAAGGTAAAGAATCGCCGATGGAATTTTTCCCTCATAGAATCTATGGAGTCCCAATGTACCTCCGAAAAGGCAGAGGAAAAAGGCGATCCACTTGTTCTTCATATGCGTGTTTGGAATGTAATTATTGCTGCTGCTATTGATATAGATATTCTGAGCAGGAGCGGCGGCGCCGTTTACATTTTCAACCTGACAGCCGCAATGGACGCACAAAACAGCCTGTTCGGGAATTTTCTTTCCGCAGAACTTGCAGTATTTCATCGCTCCCGTATAGCCAGAAAGATCCTTTTCGGCTGCTTCGGCGGGGGACTGTGCGCTCGGGTAGGCGTTTGCGGTATATTTTATATTCGGGCGTTTGGGATAAAGCTCCTCGTTGTCGAAGGATTGGCTTGCCATACTCTTTTCACGCATAAGCTCAGCCGCTTGTGAGCCGGAAGGATAAAACTCCCCATCCTCACCGTAAAATCCGTCCATATTATTCCTTATATTGCCGTTCATTATACCCCTCCGTATTTACCATTAATAATAGGTGCAAGAAAAAAATAAAATTAATAAACGCAAAAAACCCTTGACAAATCAGGGGCAATGTTGTATAATAATATACTGTATCATAATGCAATTCTATGCTTGTTTTACTGCTTTTTATATAGTATAACACATATCTCCAAGAATTGCAACTGTTTTTTTCCGTTCTGTCATTTCTTTTCCGACAGGGGGAGAGCAGAATGCGTGAATATAATAAGGAGGGACCCGCCTATGGTTAATGTCAAGCCTGTCCAGCTTGGTAAAACAACCCGTATGAGCTTCGGAAAGATAAACGAAGTTCTGCCTATGCCTAACCTCATTGAGGTGCAGAAAAAGTCCTATCAGTGGTTTTTGGATGAGGGGCTTAAAGAGGTTTTCCGCGATGTGTCCGCTATTACGGATTATAACGGAAATCTCGTCCTGAATTTTATTGATTACAGAATCGATGAAAACCCCAAATATTCCGTAGCTGAATGCAAGGAACGTGATGTTACCTACGCTGCGCCGCTGAGAGTTAAGGCAACTCTCTGGAACAAGGAAACGGGAGATGTCAAGGAAAATGAAGTCTTTATGGGCGATTTTCCGCTTATGACGGAGAGCGGCACATTCGTTATTAACGGAGCTGAGCGTGTTATTGTATCTCAGCTTGTCCGTTCACCGGGAGTTTATTATGCCGTTGAAAAGGATAAAACGGGAAAGGATTTGTTCAAAGCCACCGTTATCCCAAACAGGGGCGCGTGGCTCGAATACGAAATGGACTCCAATGATGTTGCTTACGTAAGAATTGACAAGAACAGAAAAATCCCCCTTACTACATTTATAAGAGCGCTCGGATGCGGAACGGATTCCGAAATCGAGGAGATGTTCGGTACGGATGAGCGTCTCAGCCAGACTATTCTTCAAAAGGATGCAACAAAGAATACCGAGGAAGCCCTTCTTGAGGTTTACAAGAAGCTTCGCCCGGGCGAACCCCCAACGGTTGACAATGCGCTTTCCCACATTAATGCGCTTTTCTTTGATGCAAAAAGATACGATCTTTCGCGTTTCGGACGTTATAAATACAATAAAAAGCTTGGCGTAGGCTCAAGAATTGCGGGCCACCGCCTTTCACGCCCCGTTGCGGACCCCCTTACGGGCGAGATTCTTGCCGATGAGGGCGACCTTATGACCTACGAAAAGGCTATGGCTATCGAGCAGGCGGGTGTTACAGAGGTTTGGCTTACCGTTGAGCATAAGGAATTCTACACAACTCCGACAGGCGAGTCCGCTCATAGGCTTGAGGAAAGGGAAGTCAAGGTTATCGGCAACGGCATGGTTGATATTGCCCCGTATGTCGGCTTTGACGGCGAAAAGTGCGGAATCAACGAAAAGGTTTCCTTTAAGGTTCTTAAAGATATACTTGAAACGGCTTCAGATAAGGACGAGCTTGAGGAAATGGTTAAAGCCCGTGCGGATGAGCTTGTTCCGAAGCACATTATCCTTGACGATATTTATGCGACAATAAGCTACTTTATTAATCTTTGCGAGGGCGTTGGACTTGTCGATGATATCGACCACCTCGGAAACAGACGTATCCGTTCTGTCGGAGAGCTTCTCCAGAATCAGTTCAGGATTGGCTTTGCGAGAATGGAAAGAGTTATCCGTGAGAGAATGAATATTCAGGCTCAGGATATGGAAACCATTACCCCGCAGTCACTTATTAATATAAGACCGATTACAGCGGCAATAAAAGAGTTTTTCGGTTCATCGCCGCTTTCTCAGTTCATGGATCAGACAAATCCGCTTGCCGAGCTTACCCATAAAAGAAGACTTTCGGCCCTCGGTCCCGGCGGTCTTTCACGTGACCGTGCAGGATTTGAGGTTCGTGACGTTCATTATTCACATTACGGAAGAATGTGCCCGATTGAAACGCCTGAAGGCCCGAATATCGGACTTATTTCCTACCTTGCATCCTTTGCACGTATAAATGAATACGGCTTTATCGAAGCTCCTTACAGAAAGGTTGACAAGAAAACGGGAGTAGTTACCGATGAGGTTGTTTATATGACAGCCGATGTCGAGGATAATTACACCGTTGCCCAGGCGAATGAACCCCTTACCGAGGATCACAAGTTTGCGAGAGCTATAGTTAACGCGCGTTATCGTGACCAAATTCTCGAATGCGAAAGGGAACGTATCGATTACATGGATGTTTCGCCTAAGATGGTTGTTTCAATCGCTACAGCGTCCATTCCGTTCCTTGAAAACGATGATGCAAACCGTGCGCTCATGGGTTCAAATATGCAAAGGCAGGCTGTTCCTCTCCTTAAGACCGAAGCTCCCATTGTAGGAACGGGTATGGAATACAAGGCGGCCGTTGATTCGGGCGTATGTGTTATTTCCAAGCATGACGGCGTTGTTGAGCGTGTTTCCGCAGATGAGGTCGTTGTTAAGGATGGAACAGGAACGTGCCACAGATATAAGCTTATCAAATTCAAACGTTCAAACCAGGCGACCTGTATAAATCAGCGCCCCATTGTCGATAAGGGAGAAACGGTTCATGTCGGTCAGGTTTTGGCTGACGGCCCCGCAACAAGCAACGGCGAAATTGCTATAGGTAAGAATGCCCTTATCGGATTTATGACATGGGAAGGCTACAACTACGAGGATGCCGTTCTTCTTAATGAGCGTGTTGTTCGTGAGGATATGTACACCTCAATCCATATTGAGGAATATGAGATTGAAGCAAGAGATACAAAGCTCGGCCCCGAGGAAATTACCCGTGACATTCCGAATGTCGGCGAGGATGCGCTTAAGGATCTTGACGACAGGGGAATTATCCGCATAGGCGCAGAGGTTCGTGCGGGCGATATACTCGTAGGTAAGGTTACGCCCAAGGGCGAAACCGAGCTTACAGCTGAGGAAAGGCTTCTTAGGGCAATTTTCGGCGAAAAGGCAAGAGAGGTTAGAGATAACTCCCTCAAGGTTCCCCATGGCGAAGCAGGCGTTATTGTTGACGTCAAGGTATTTACAAGGGATAACTGCGATGAGCTTTCACCCGGAGTAAGTATGCTCGTTCGCTGCTATATTGCGCAGAAGCGTAAAATTTCAGTCGGAGATAAAATGGCGGGCCGTCACGGAAATAAGGGTGTTGTTTCGAGAATCCTCAAGTCGGAGGATATGCCCTTCCTCCCCGATGGAACACCGCTTGATATCGTTCTTAACCCCCTCGGCGTACCTTCACGTATGAACATCGGTCAGGTTCTTGAGGTTCATCTCGGCATGGCTGCAAAGAAGCTTGGATGGAAGGTTATGACACCTGTATTTGACGGCGCACACGAGGAGGATATTCGTGAGATGTTCAGGCAGGCGGGCATAAGAGAGGACGGTAAAACCGATGTTTATGACGGCAGAACGGGTGAAAAGTTCGATAACCCCGTAACCGTCGGATATATGTATTACCTCAAGCTCCACCACCTTGTTGACGATAAAATTCACGCACGTTCCGTTGGCCCATACTCACTTGTAACGCAGCAGCCTTTGGGCGGTAAAGCTCAGTTCGGCGGTCAGCGTTTCGGAGAAATGGAAGTTTGGGCGCTTGAAGCTTACGGCGCAGCTTATACACTTCAGGAAATTCTTACCGTTAAATCGGACGATACAGTCGGACGTGTTAAGACCTATGAAGCAATTGTTAAGGGACAAAACGTTCCTAAACCGGGCGTTCCCGAAGCGTTCAGGGTTCTTGTTAAAGAGCTTCAGTCGCTCTGCCTTGATGTCAGGGTTCTTGACGATAAGGGCGAGGAGATTGACCTCAAGCAGTCCTTTGACGATGAGGACGATATTATTCCGCAGCCCGTTTCCGATGCCGACGATATGGATGAGGTTCTTGGCGAGGGCGACCTTGACGAAGGCTTCTCCCTTGAAGAGGGCGAGGATGAATTCGGCGATTATGACGACAGTGACGATGGATTCTTCGGCGGCGACGATGACGGCGATGATGATCATGATGTCGGCGGAGATGGGGATCTCATCTGAACAAGCGCAAAATTGAACGGCAATCCGTAACGGAACCGCCGTTCCGTAACCCTTTAAGAAACCGATGATTTGACCTTTTTCGGTAAGCGGTTCTGCGCCATTTTAGGCTGCGGAAAAGCTGCCGAGGGGGAAAAATTAACGGCAGCGGTGGGCGGAGAGAAATCGGTATCCCCCGCTGACATAAGGTTAATCCACGCACTGAGTATGCCTTACTTCGTGAAATTACCGAGCGTGGGTTGAAAAAAGGAGTGTTAGCTGTTGGAATTCAATACATTTGATTCAATAAAAATCGGTCTTGCTTCACCCGAACAGATAAGAAGCTGGTCGCACGGCGTTGTTGAAAGACCTGAAACCATTAATTACAGAACCCAAAAGCCCGAACGTGACGGCCTTTTCTGCGAAAGGATTTTCGGACCTTCAAAGGACTGGGAATGCCACTGCGGAAAGTACAAGAAAATCCGTTTTAAGGGCAAAATCTGCGAACGCTGCGGCGTTGAGGTAACAAGATCAAAGGTAAGACGTGAACGCATGGGTCATATTGAGCTTGCCGCATCTGTTTCCCATATCTGGTACTTTAAGGGTACGCCTTCGAGAATCGGTCAGGTTATAGAGGTTTCGCAGAAAAGGCTTGAGGAGGTTCTCTATTTTACCAAGTATATCGTTCTTGACGGCGGCAATACAGAGCTTGTCAAGAAGCAGCTCCTTACCGAAAAGGAGTATATGGATATGCGTGAGAAGTACGAGGACGACTTTGTTGCCGAAATGGGCGCAGAGGCTATCAAGGAGCTGCTTGAGGAATACAATTCCGACAGATACGACAGCTTTATAATGAAGAACCTTGATGCATTCTCCAAGGTAACGGGACTTACCGAGGAGCAGATCCAGGACTTCCTTGCAAGAAGATACTATGTTGTAACCGATAATGCCGAAAATGAGGAATTTCAGGTGGGCGAGGTTGTTTCAAGGGCTTCCTATAAGGAGGATGTTCTCGCTTACAACAGGCTTCGTGAGGATAAGCACCTTTCTGTTATGACCGTTGAAACGGGTTCCCATTATATAGAAAGACTTTTCTTTGAAAATGTCGGTGAAAAGAACGCAAACGGAGAATATGACGAGCTTGCCGATAAAAATAATTGGGTTGATAACCTTACATGGGTTTCGGAGGAGCTAAAGGCGGAGCTTGCGGATATTCCTTCGGGTCAGAAGAAAATCAAGCTCCTTAAAAGGCTTGAAATTATTGAGTCCTTTAGGCTTTCCGGAAATATGCCGTCATGGATGATTCTCGATGTTGTTCCTGTTATCCCACCCGATATTCGTCCTATGGTTATGCTTGACGGCGGAAGATATGCAACCTCCGACCTTAACGACCTTTACAGACGTGTTATCAACAGAAATAACCGCCTTAAAAAGATGCTCGAGCTTGACGCCCCCGACATCATTATAAGAAACGAAAAAAGAATGCTTCAGGAGGCTGTTGATGCGCTTATCGATAACGGCAGACACGGCAGACCTGTTACAGGACCCAATAACCGCGCGCTGAAATCGCTCTCCGATATGCTCAAGGGTAAGCAGGGACGATTCCGTCAAAACCTCCTCGGTAAGCGTGTCGATTACTCAGGACGTTCCGTTATTGTCGTAGGCCCTGAGCTTAAAATGTATCAGTGCGGACTTCCTAAGGAGATGGCTCTTGAGCTTTTCAAGCCGTTTGTTATGAAGCGCCTTGTTGATACAAAGGTTGTAAACAACGTTAAATCGGCGAGAAAAATGGTTGAACGCTCCAAGAATGAGGTTTGGGATGCGCTTGAGAACGTTATTAAGGATCACCCCGTTTTCCTGAACCGTGCCCCTACACTTCACAGACTCGGTATCCAGGCATTTGAACCTATCCTTGTTGAGGGCAGAGCAATTAAGCTTCATCCGCTTGTTTGTACGGCGTTCAATGCCGACTTTGACGGCGACCAGATGGCTGTTCATCTCCCTCTCTCTGCCGAAGCGCAGGCGGAAGCACGTTTCCTTATGCTTGCCGCAAATAACCTTCTTAAACCGTCCGATGGACGTCCTGTTGCCGTTCCTTCGCAGGATATGGTGCTTGGCTCATACTATCTTACAATGAAAAAAGAGGGCGAGCTTGGCGAGGGTAAGGTTTTCCGTGATGTCAATGAGGCTCTTATGGCTTATGATGCGCACGTTATATCGATTCATGCCGCTATTAAGGTCAGAATTTCCAAGGAAGTGGGCGATAAAACCGTTTCTAAGCTCATCGACTGCACCGTTGGACGTCTTATTTTCAACGAGAATATCCCTCAGAATTTGGGGTATGTTGACAGAACAAATTCCGATAAGCAGTTCGACCTTGAGGTTGACTTCCTCGTTAAGAAAAAGCAGCTCTCCGACATCGTTGAGCGTTGCATAAAGATTCATGGCACAACTGTTACATCCGAAGTGCTTGATAAAATCAAATCGCTCGGATACAAATATTCCACAAAGGCTGCGCTTACCGTTGCTGTATGCGATGCGCTTATTCCGCCCGAAAAGAAGGATATTGTCGCTGATGCCGACGCACAGGTAGAGAAGATTAATAAGCTCTACAAGAGGGGCTTCATTTCCGCTGCGGAAAAGTCGAAGCGTTTCATCAGTATTTGGAATCAGGCTACAGACGACCTTACCGACTGCATTAAGAAGCATTACGACATTGAGAATAACCCGATTCATATGATGGCTGACTCGGGCGCCCGCGGTTCAATTAACCAGATTAGACAGCTTGCGGGTATGCGTGGACTTATCGCAAATACCTCGGGTTCAACTATCGAGATGCCTATTCGTGCAAATTACCGTGAGGGCCTTAATATTCTTGAATACTTCATCTCCTCCCGAGGCGCACGCAAGGGCCTTGCCGATACAGCTCTCCGTACAGCCGATTCGGGTTACCTTACCCGCCGACTTGTCGATGTTTCTCAGGAGGTTATTATCCATGAGGAGGACTGCGGCACTGATGAGGGTATCGAGGTTTATACAATCAGAAACGGCAACGAGATTATCGAACCCCTTAAAGAAAGACTTACAGGCCGTTTCCTGCTTGATGATCTTCGTGACCCGAATACAGGCGAGCTTATTATGAGCCGCAATAAGCTTATGACCGATGCGGATGCGCAGAAGGTCGTTGACAGCGGCGTTGAAAGAGTTACAATTCGTTCGGTACTCAATTGTAAAGCTAAGCATGGCGTCTGCGCTAAGTGCTATGGCGCAAACCTTGCGAATAATAACCTTATTTCCGTCGGTGAAGCTGTCGGCGTAATTGCTGCCCAGTCCATCGGTGAGCCGGGTACCCAGCTTACAATGAGAACGTTCCATACGGGTGGTATCGCATCCGCCGAGGATATTACACAGGGTCTTCCCCGTGTTGAGGAGCTTTTTGAAAGCAGACGTCCGAAAAATGCGGCTATCATCGCTAAAGCAGCAGGCTCTGTCCGTATGGAAGAAATCAAAAAGACAAGAAATGTCATCATAAAGAGTGACGAAACAGGCGAGGAGGAGTATTACCCCGTTCCTTACGGATATAAGATTAAGGTTCATCCGGGGGATACCGTTACAGCAGGTCAGCCGCTTACAGAGGGTTCGATTAATCCGTCCGATATTCTCCAGATTAACGGACAGCACGCAGTTCAGAACTATATAATCACCGAGGTTCAGAAGGTCTACCGCCTTCAGGGTGTTGATATTAACGATAAGCATATCGAGGTTATCGTTCGTCAGATGCTCCATAAGGTAAAGGTTGACGACAGCGGTTCAAGCTACCTCCTGCCCGGATCGCTTGTTGATAAGAGGGAAATCGATTCGATAAACGCCGAAATAAAGCAGCGAATCGAAAACGGCGAAACAGACCTTTCATATGTTACCTGCATCCCCGTTCTTCAGGGTATTACAAAGGCTGCTTCCAATTCAGACAGCTTCCTTTCCGCAACATCGTTCCAGGAAACAACAAGGGCGCTTACCGATGCCGCAATCAAGGGCAAAACCGACCATCTTCTCGGCCTTAAGGAAAATGTTATCATCGGTAAACTTATTCCTGCAGGAACAGGTATGGACGTTTACAATAATGTTACGGTTGTCAAGAACGAAAATTACGTTGACCATACCGCAGCAGCAATTGCAAGCGTTAATTAAGCTTCTCCCCAACAAAAAAATTTCCCCCTCCCGACTTGTCGGAGGGGGATTTCGTTTTTCAAGCGCAGCTTTAACAAGCTGCCAAAATTGCGAAGCAATTTTGCAAGCC
>JAJQIG010000040.1:0-22807 GCA_021199335.1 Oscillospiraceae bacterium
GCGAAGATGGAACCCGCCGCCTAAGAGGCGGGGGACATCGGCAGCATTGTTATTTATCCCCTAAGATTAGGCAGCTCGTCAAGGGTAAGGGTTCGCTCGTGGTTATATGCCTTTACAAGCATTTCCGTTTCGGTATATTCCTCATTGAGGACGTAATTTTTGATTGTGAACGGGTCAGCCCATGTTCCCCAGAAAAGCCATCTTGCGTTATCCCTCATTGTAAGGTCGGGGTCGGGGACACAGCCGTTCTCGGAGAGGGCGATAAGCTTGCTTTCACCCGAACAGAGAGCCGCTTCCGCAAAGGTTCCGCTGAATGAGCTGTAAACATGGTTTCCGGGGTAAATATCCCATGAAACTATATCAACCGTATCATCTCCGGGATACCATTCCGCATCCTGACCGTTCCACATCCAGATAAGGTTTGTAAGCCCATGCTCGTTTGTCATTTTGTCATACATAGTGTTCCAGAGCTTTATATAGCTTTCGGGGCTGCAGTTTCCCCACCAGAACCAGCCGCCCGACGCTTCATGGAGAGGCCGCCATATAACGGGAACGCCCTCGTCCCGAAGCCTTGCAAGCTCCTCCGAAATTCCGTCAATATCCGCCATAAGAAGCTCATAGCCTCTTTCGTCCTCGCCGTTCATTATCTTGTCAAGGTCGATGTTTGAGCCTTCCTTATAGAATGAGCTGTACCAAGGATTGTCGGCGTCATTTTTTGCGTATTCCTCGGGTGAATTCCAGTGCCAGCAAAGCTGAACAATTCCCCCCGCGTTAACGCTCCAGTCATAGGCATATTCTATCGCCCTGCCCGTTGCTCCGTTCGCCTTGTTTTGGCTGCTGTAATCCATCATATCAAGGCCGAGAACGGCGAACTGCTTTCCCGTCGCCTGCTCTATTCTCTGAAGCTCGGTTGAGGAACGGCCCTTATCGGCGAACTGGCCCGTAAGGCTGTATTTGCCGTAAATATCGCAGAGGAATTTATAAAGCCGCTTTGTATTTTCGTCCGCATTGGGGTTTGAAAGCTCGGCGGTTATGCTGTAGGTTTCCTCGGTAACGGTTTTTCCCGCAGTAATTTCAAGGCAGTCATAATCGGCGTAGCCCCACTGCGGAAGAAGGGAGATTTCATGCTCCCCTTTTTCAAGGTAGACGTTCCGCAGGAATGAATCAACGATAAGCCCGTCCGAATTGCACTCCACATCACCGATATGCTCGCCATCGGCATAGACATAGTTAACCCTGCCGCTGTCGCCCGAATGGCATTTGAAGTTAAGGTCATACATTCCCGAATATTCCGCTGTAACGGCAAAGGTGATTTTATCCTCCCCTCCGTTAAGGCCGCTTACATATTCCCCGCCCGAATAGGATGCGTTTTCAACGGCGGCGCAGTTCCCCGAAAGAATCGCATCCTCCGCTTCGTATACAACGCTGTAATCATCGGGAACATCGCTTGCGGTAAGCGGATAATCGCTAAGGTCGGGATAGTCGGCATATTCGGTTCTTATTTCGCCGTAAATGGCGTTTATACGCTCGGAAACGGACGACTCCACCGATTGGGTGTTCGCCGAATTTGTTTCCTCCAAATCAATGGCTGTCATTTCCGAACCCTCCTCTGCGGATAATTCCGCCGAACCGCTGTCATTACAACCCGAAAGCATTGAAGCGGCAACGGCTGCTGCGGCGCAGGCATAAGCAATTTTCTTGATTTTCATTGGATTTCCTCCTTATATGGTACAATTCGCTTCGGCGAGAGCATCCGCTTCAAGCCTTTTTATGTCCTTGAATTCAAATATGACCATAACAACAGTAACAATTCCCGCAAGAAGGTCTGCGCAGGGCCCTGCGTAAAGGATTCCGTCTATTCCGAAGAAAACGGGGAGTATAAGCAGGAACGGTATGAAGAATATAATCTGCCTTGTAAGTGATAGGAACGCTCCCTTGAGCGGCTTGCCGATTGATGTAAAGAAGGTTGTTGTTATCGGCTGAGCGCAGTTGAGCCATGTAAAGAACAGATATATGCGGAAGAATTTTACTCCGAAATCGAAGTAAAGCTCCGAGCCTTGCCCGAAGAGGGAAATAATCTGCCTTGGGAAAATCTGAAATACGGCAAAGCAGCATACGGAAATAGCTGCGCCCACGGTTATAGCGAGGGTGTACGCCTGACGTACCCTCGGGTACTGCTTTGCGCCGTAGTTAAAGCTTTCTATCGGCTGAGCGCCCTGACCGAGTCCGATTACAACGGAGAGCATAATTTGATTTATTTTTATAATTATTCCCGCACAGGCGATTGGGATAGATTCGCCGTATTCCGAAAGCGAGCCGTAATGTCCGAGCGAGTTGTTAAGCACTATCTGAACAATCATAATCGCAAGCTGATTAACAAACGACGCCGTTCCGATTGACGCCGCCTTTGATATGTAGACAAGCCTCGGTCTGAAATGCCCCGGCGTGAGCTTGACGGTTTTGTAACGGACAATGTATGTTGCCGCAATCACGGCGGAAATCACCTGACCGATAACCGTTGCAAGAGCGGCGCCCGTCATTCCCATATCAAGTCCGAGGACAAACACCGCATCGAGAATCGTGTTTATAACCGCTCCCGTAATATTGCAGAGCATCGACATTGCCGGTCTGCCGTCCGCACGGATAAGGTGACAGCCGCCCGTTGTGAAAACAAGGAACGGAAAGCCTATCGCAGTTATCCGCACATATTCCTCCGCATAGGGAAGAACGTCATCGGGCGAACCGAAAAACTTGAGCATCGGCGTTAAAAACACCTCGGCAATAAGCATAAGGAACACTCCGCAAAGCACAAGCATAGCGGCGGCGTTTCCGACATAATATCCCGCCTTCTCACGCTCTCCCCTGCCCATTGCAAGGTTAAAGCAGGATGCTCCGCCGATTCCGAAAAGCAGCGCAAGGGCTATGCAGGAGGTTGAAAGCGGAAAGGCAATGTTCGTTGCGGCGTTGCCGAGCGTTCCTACAGCCTGTCCGATAAAAAGCTGATCGACTATATTATAAAGCGCTCCGACAAGCATCGCAACTATGCTCGGTATCGCAAATTTGACCATAAGCCTTGAAACGGGCTTCGAACCGAGCGGATTGGTTTTTGCTCCTTCATTCATTGTTGTTAAGTCCTCCTTTTATCCTATTTGTATAAATACGGTAATAAACCGCATTGAGTATAATTCCGAATATCGTAGCGCAGGGGGCGGCAATGCCTATCATCGTAAGGCTTGCGTTCTCCTGAATGCTCATGTACCATGACACGGGCAGGCGGACAAGAAAGGTCTGCGCCAAGCCCTGAATCATAACCCAGAGCGTTTGATTATGGCCGTTGAAATATCCCATAAAGCTGAACAGCACCGATGTGACAATCGCTTCAAGAGCAAAGCCCTTAAGATATTCGGCCGACCTTGCAATAACCTTCGGGTCGCTTGCGAAAATGTAAGAGAGAAGATCGCCCTTAAAGAACACAAGCAGCATTACAAACGTCCCTATAAAAGCGCCCGCTCCGATTCCGCAGAGCATTGTTTTCCTTGCCCTTTTTTCAAGACCCGCTCCGACATTCTGCGCAATAAACGCCGCAAGCGACTGCATAAGCGAGGACGGAACAAGCATTACAAACGCAGTTATTTTATTCGCAACGCCGTATCCCGATGAAGCCTCAAGCCCGAGCTTGTTTATGAACGCGCACAGGGCGAGGAACGATATGTTCGTCATAAGCTCCTGAAACGCTATCGGCGAGCCTACCCTTACAAACTTGCTTATCTGTCCGTTGAACCTGAAATCCTTCCTTGAAATTTTAAACGGCAGCTTTTCCCTGCGGATAATAACGAGGGAAAGCGCAACGCTTACCGCCTGGGCAAGAACGGTAGCAAGAGCCGCCCCGACGACGTTCATCCCGAAAACCGCAACAAAAAGCAAATCGCCCGCAATATTTACCACGCAGGCTATTATAACGAAAATAAGGGGGAGCCTTGAATTTCCCATTCCCCTGAATATTCCGCTTATAACGTTATACGCAATAATGAATGCGATTCCGCCGCCGCATATGCGTATGTAGCTGACCGTAAGGTCAAGAGCCTCCTCGGGGGCTTGCATAAGCCTTGCGATGGGTCGGGCAAAAACGAGAAGTATAACCGCAAGAGCAACGGAAAGCGCCGCAAAAAAGCAGGTTGCTCCGCCGATGAGCTTTCCTATCATCGCCTCGTTTTTTTCGCCGATATAGCGCCCGATAAGCACGGTTACGCCCATTGAAAGCCCCGCAACGGTGAAGATTATCATATTTACAATGCTGCTTCCCGTTGAAACGGCGGAAATTCCGCTCGTCGTACCGAATTTTCCAACGACAAGGACGTCCACTGCGCCGTACATAGCCTGCAAAACAAGCGCCCCCAAAATCGGGAGCATAAATTTGAGCAGCTTCTTCAAAATGCTGCCCTGCGTAAAATCATTCTTATTCTCTTCCATAAAAACTACCTCAAAAAAAATTTACTCGGCATTAATTATAGTCCGATTTTATTGAAATGTCAAGTAGGGGCAGTCGGCGGTTTTTAAGCAGGGGAAAAAACTGCGGAAAAAACATTGTTTTTTTTGAAGAAATATGGTATACTGTAATTTATGAACAGTTAATTTGTGAGATTTACGATTGTAAGGAGCATTTTATGGCATATAATAATAAATTTTCCCAAAAGCCGTCCCCACGAAGAAAAGCCGAACAGTCACACGGCGAAAGCGCATACACCGGCGCCGAGGACGAATCCGGCGGCTTGATTATCGGAAGAAATCCCGTTATCGAAGCGCTTAAATCGGGCGTTAGAATCGATACGCTGTATGTAGCGAGCGAGGGCGGAGGAAGCCTTGGACTTATCTGCCGTATGGCGGCGGAAAAGGGCGTTGTTGTTAAGCAGGTGAGCGATGCAAAGCTGGACGGAATGTCGGGCGGAGCTTCGCATCAGGGGGTTATAGCGTCGGGCGGATGCGCCGAATATGTTTCCGTGGAGGATATTCTTGCCGTTTCGGCGGAAAAGGGCGCTTCGCCGTTTATTATCATATGCGATGAAATAGAGGATCCGCACAATCTCGGCGCAATAATCCGAACCGCCGAGGCGGCCGGGGCGGATGGAATCATTATCCCCAAAAGAAGAAGCGCATCCCTTAATCAGACTGTATACAAAACCTCCGCAGGAGCGGCAAGCTGGCTCCCCGTTGCAAGGGTCCCCAACATCCCCGCCGCAATCGACAAGCTCAAGGAAAACGGCTTATGGATTTACGGCACGGACGCATCGGGCGAGGATTACACGGGCACCGACCTTACCGGTCCGACTGCGCTTGTTATCGGCTCGGAAGGCTTCGGCATAGGAAAGCTTGTCCGTGAAAAATGCGACTTCCTTGTGCGGCTTCCGATGAACGGAAAAATTACTTCCCTTAACGCATCCGTTGCTGCGGGAATTTTTATGTATGAAGCGGTAAGACAAAGGTCACTGAAAAAATAGCAAAGGAGCGAAAAATCTTGGCTGACAAGCGTTACTCGATTGACGATATACTTAACGAGTATCCCAAAAGCGAAAAAAGCGGCTCTTCCTCGGTAAGCATTGACGAGCTTTTACAGGGCTATAACGACGGCGGTACAGCCTACGGCAAAACAGCCGACAGCGAAACGGCAGGGGGCTCAGCCGCCGAAAGCAAAACGGCGAGCGGCGGCTCCCCCACCCCTGTTCCCGAAGCCGATGAAAAAACCGAGTTTGAACGAAAATACGAGAAAATATCGGGCGGCGCAGCCGCACGGAGCGAGCAGCCCAAGGAATACAAACGCTCCGAGTCGGCAGGACGTTCATTTTCAGAGAAAATCGAGCAGGGTACAAATTACCCCGAGGATAACGTAAAGGAAACCCTTTCGGAGCGTTTCCGCAGGCTGAAAAAGGGCGAGCAGTCGGGGGAAACACCCAATGACGAAGCCCCCGCCGAGCCTTCCTCCGCCGTTCGTGTAAAAAAAGCCGATAACCCGTTCGATAAATATGACGACATTGCAAAGGATGTCCCCGATGAGGAGGAAAACCGCGGCTACCGCTCCGATGAAGCCGTTAAGGGCGGCAAAAGCCTTGACGATATACTCGCCGAATATGCCGACGCAAAGCCGAGGAACGTCAAAAAAGGCTTTACCCAGCATAAAAGCGTTACCGAATTCTTTACAAGAAAGCTCCCCTCCGACCGTGACGAGGGCAACACCGAGCTTATAGACGGAATGATGCGCATTAAAAAAGAACGCGCTTCACGGACTCAGCATATCTCCCCCGCCGTCCGAAAATCCATTTCCGATATAGACCTTAACCTTGACGGAAAAATTATGGAGGACACATCGCAGATTTCCTCATACGAAAGCGGAGAAGCGGCAAAGCTTAACGAGCTTCAGGAGCGCCGCAGCAAAAAAATCAAGGATTTCGTCCTTGTCGGCGATGAGGAGGACGAGCCCGAGGAGGAGGTTGCGGATGAATCCTCCTCGGGGGTTATCGAGGACTTTGAAGCGTTCGAGGATGCGCCCTCAATCGCCGCAGACATTGCCCAGCTCAAGAACTCGCTTGTTATAAGGATGATAGTTCTTCTCTGCTGCCTTGCCGCAAGCGCGTATATTTCCCTTGCGAATGATTTGGACGCTTTCCCCATTATCGATATTCTTAACAAGCGAACCCAGACCGTTACTTACCTTTTTGTCTGCGCAATAATCGGTCTGCTTGCGGTGTTTTCCTCCTATACCGTCATATCCTGCGGCTTTTCAAAGCTGCTTTCACTTAAAGCGGACTGCGACAGCCTAAGCGCCCTTTCGGTCGTAACAAGCCTTGCGGGCTGCATAATCGATATAATAATGCTTTCAAGCACAACAAACCTTGTCAAGGGCGGTCTTGTTCATGTTTACATCACCTCGGCGATATGCTCCCTTGTGTTCAATACGGCGGGAAAGCTCCTGATTGTTTCACGAACGGGGCGAAGCTTTAAATTCGTTTCGGGAAGCGAAGAAAAATACGCCCTTTTCAATGTTGAGGACGAAGAAAAGGCTCAGAGCTTTACAAGGGGAGCGCTTCGTGATTTCCCGAGGCTTGCTTCAATGAGAAAGACCGAATTTATTACAGAGTTCCTAAGAACCTCATACTCCTCGGACAGCACGGATAAATTCTGCCGCCTTTTTACCCCGATAATTGTCGGGGCGGCTGTGATAGTTGCGGTCCTTGCGGGGATAACCGCACGTTCGGAATACGGCGCATCGGGATTTTACGTTGGATTATCGGCGTTCACGGGATGCATTTCGCTCTGCTCGGCGTTCTCGATGATGCTTGTTGTAAATCTCCCTATGGAAAAATCCTCAAAGAAAAATGCGGAGCTTCAAGGGGCGGTTCTCGGTTATGACTGCATTGAGGAATTTGCCGATACAAACAGCGTTCTTGTTGATGCGGCTCAGCTTTTTCCGCTCGGAAGCGTTGTTCTTTCGGCAATAAAGGTTTTCTCGGATACAAGAATAGATGAAGCCATAGTCGAAGCCGCAAGCCTTACAAGCCAGTCGGGAAGCATACTCAAGAATATGTTTTACGATATTATTGCGGGGAAAACGGAGCTTCTTAACCCCGTTGAAAGCTACATTTATGAGGATTCAATGGGGCTTTGCGGATGGATAAACAACAAGCGCGTCCTCCTCGGCAGCCGTGAGCTTATGATTAACCACAGCATTGAGGGCGTACCCTCCGCCGCAAAGGAGCAGGAATACACCAAGAACGGCAAATCGGCGGTCTACCTTTCCATTTCGGGCGAGCTTTCCGCGCTGTTTGTGGTGGAGCTTGTTCCGTCAATTGAAATTAAACAGGCTCTTGCTGAGCTTCAAAAGCAGGAGATTTACACTGCGGTAAGAACCGTCGATTCCCTTGTTTCCATAAACCGCCTTTCGGAGCTTTTCGATGTTTCTCCCGAATTTTTCAAGCTCCTGCCGTTCCGTGTTCATGATGATTACGAGGAAGCGGTTTCCTACTGTCCAAAGCAGAAGGCTTACCTTGCCTGCTCGGGAAAATTTGCGGCTTTCGCATCGCTTATTTCAAGCTGCAGAAATCTTAGGGGAACAATTTCAACGGGAATCGCCATAGAAGCGGTTTCTATCCTCCTCGGAATTCTCATCTGCATAGCGATGGTTCTCCTTAAATCGTTCAGCGAGCTTAACGCCGCAGTTACCGTGGTTTATAACCTTATTTTTGCGGCTGTTCTTGTTCTTTTCCAAACATTCCGAAAAAATTAGTGAAAATTTGTTCAAAATTATGTTGCAATTTGAGGGAAATAGGTGTATAATTAAGGAAGATGCTTTAATTTATAAGGGGAGTGTGTCAACGTGGCAAATGATTTTGTAAGTATGGGACAAATCAGAAGAAATATCAAGAAAAGCATGGGCTTTGATAAGAAAATTATCCTCTCGGTAACAATTCTTGCGGTTATTATCCTTATTATTGCTATCGTAATAAACAGTGTATCTGCATCAAATTCGGTTTCCGAGGCAAACGAGAATTATGTATCGAGTATACTCGAAACATATGCGACTAAGTTTGATGAATGGGTCGGCGAATATGAAAGGCTCCTGAAAGCCGTTGGCGCATCGATTGCCGTTTCCAATGCCGACAGGGATACGGAGGTAATGGATATGCTCAGCCTTTCAATGGAGGAATATTCGGGCGAGCTTGTTCAGTCATACATAGCCTATACCGATAAAACCATTATATTCGATAACCCCGATTCCTCCGTTCCCGATGATTTTGACCCGACAACAAGGGGCTGGTACCAAAACGCCGTTTCATCCGAGAATGGATTCTACTGCACCGACCCTTACATTGACGCCGCCTCG
This sequence comes from Oscillospiraceae bacterium, assembly GCA_021199335.1. Lineage (GTDB taxonomy): Bacteria > Bacillota > Clostridia > Oscillospirales > Ruminococcaceae > UMGS363. The sequence goes on from JAJQIG010000040.1 coordinate 8,873, forward strand.
GGCGCAATGGTTGTTACAATAACCGCCGCAATTTACAAGGACGGCGAGATTTACGGAGTTATGGGCGCGGATATTTCAATCGATAGGCTTATCGAAATGTGCAGCGAAATTAAGCCGTTCGAAAGCTCATATACATTCCTTTTGGACAGCAGCGAAAACTTTATCGTCCATAAAAATGAGGAATTTACGCCGCAGGTTTCGGGCGATGATACCGTCTTTACCAACATTGCCGATGTCCCCGCTTATTCCGCAGAAAAGCCCGGAGAAAGCACCGCTGTAACTATCACGGACTATGACGGAACAAAGAGCGTTGTTGTTTCGGCTGATATTTCATCGAACGGATGGTCAATTGCCTGCGTTACTCCAAATCTTGAATACAACGCCGCCAGAATCAACGCAAATGTATTAACCCTTATTATTGTTATAGTGAGCGTTGTTATCATAATTGCTTCCACAAATATTACCGTAAGAAAGCTTTTGAAGCCCTTTAAGGAGGTTCAGGCAGCCGCAAGAAATATGGCTGTCGGCAACCTTGACTATGTTCCCGCTTATAACGGCGACGACGATCTCGGCGTTCTCTGCGATAACCTTGCCGACACAAACGCCGCGCTTAAAAGCTACATAGGCGATATTTCCAACAACCTTTCAAGAATGGCGGACGGCGATTTCCGCGCGGAATTTAATGCGGATTATGTCGGCGATTTCTCCTCGATCCGTACGTCAATAGAGGAAATTTCAAGCTCAATCGGGCAGCTTATTGAGGGGGTAAACACCGCCGCATCCCAGGTTACCTTGGGCGCAGACAGCGTTTCCGAAACCGCTTCATCCCTTGCAATGGGCGCAAGCGAGCAGTCGCAGACCGTTGATGAAATGACCGAAATTGCCGAGGGCTTTATGCAAAGGGTTAAGGAGAGCGGAACGGACGCCGAAAAGGCAAGAAAATACTCCTCCGAAACAGGCGAATGCATTACAAACAGCAACGAGAGCATGAAGGAGCTTCTCGCTTCAATGAACGAAATCACGGATATGTCCGTTGAAATTGAGAAAATCGTTAAAACTATCGATGATATCGCTTTCCAGACGAATATCCTCGCCCTTAATGCGGCGGTTGAAGCCGCAAGAGCGGGAGCGGCGGGAAAAGGCTTTGCCGTTGTTGCCGATGAGGTAAGAAACCTTGCATCAAAATCCGCAGAAGCCGCAAAGGGCACAACCATTCTTATCGGAAACACTGCCGAAGCGGTTACAAAAGGCTCGCAGATTGCCAACGAAACAGCTACCTCCCTTGCGGCAGTTACCGAAAAATCAATGGAGGTTGACAGGCTTGTTGAGGGTATCTCCAAATCCTGCGAGAAACAAAGCAGCGAAATTGACAGGATTAACGAAAAGCTTGGAGCAATTGCAAACATCGCAAGGAAAAATGCCGCAACAGCCGAGGAAAGCGCGGCGTCAAGCGAGGAGCTTAGCGGTCAGGCAAGAACCCTTGATGATATTTTAAGCCATCTCAAGCACTGATTCCCAAAAAATTTACAATGAAAATTCCCCCGATTTTTATGAAGTCGGGGGTTTTTTTGCGGCAAAGCTATTGCAAAATAAAATGCGATGTGGTATAATATTTACGTATTTGTATTGTATCCCTTTAAGGGAATAATAACAAGGAGGAAAATTTAATATGAAAACAAAGCTTAGTGTAAAGCAGCTTGTTATTGCAGGCTTGCTGACGGCAATTCTTTTGCTGATGTCCTATACCCCCCTGGGGTATCTTAACGTAGGTCCGCTTGCGATAACCTTTAACGTTATCCCCGTTGCAATCGCCGCAATAACCCTTGGGCCTGTCGGCGGAGCGGTTGTTGGGGCAATATTCGGATTAACGAGCTTTCTCCAATGCCTTGGCATTGGCGGAACAAGCGCAATGGGCGTAATTCTCTTTGAGATTAACCCTTTTCTCGCATTTATTCAGCGGTTTTTGCCCCGTATGCTTGATGGGCTGCTGCTGGGCTTTATTTATAAATGGGTATCAAAGCTCTCAAACGGCTTTGCGGCCTGCTTCGTAACGGGATTTTGCTCGGCGTTTCTTAACACGCTTCTGTTTATGTCAGCCTTGGTTCTCCTTTTCGGCGGAACGGATTATATGCAGGAGCTTATCGGCGGAAGAAACATCCTTGTGTTTATCTGCACCTTTGTCGGAGTAAATGCCGTATGCGAAATGATTTCGTCAACAATTATAACGGGCGCTGTCGGCTCTGCGCTTATTAAGGCAAGGCTTGTTCCTGCGCCGCAAAAGGCTTAACCAAAATCAGCAGGGATTCCCCCACTTCAACTGATAGGCATGCGGGTGGAATGAATTGCCAAAGAGAAACTTAACGGCAGAGGTTTGCGGAGAAAAATCGGTACCTATGCGTGCCTATGTACGCAAATTACCGAGCGTTGATTGAAACAATTCGGAGGAAAAAATGATTTTAGCCATAGATGTCGGAAACACAAATATTGTCATTGGCTGCTGTGAGGGCGAAAGGATAACCTTTGTTGAGCGGATTTCAACCGCCCCCGACAACACTGTCCTTGAATACGCAATTTCCTTTAAAACCGTGCTGGAGCTTTACGGCATAAGCCCATCGGATATTGGCGGAGCTATAATTTCGTCCGTTGTGCCCTCAGTTACCTATACAATAAAGGCGGCGATAAAGAAAATAGTCGGAGTTGAAGCTAAGGTTATAGGGCCGGGAATAAAAACGGGAGTTAATATCGTTATCGATAACCCCGCACAGCTCGGAAGCGACCTTGTTGTCGATGCGGCGGCGGGAATTGCTGAGTACCCCCTCCCCCTCATAATTTTCGATATGGGAACAGCCACCACCGCTTCGGTAATTGACGAAAACGGCAGCTATCTCGGCGGAATGATTATCCCCGGAGTAAGCGTTTCGCTTAACGCTTTAACCGCAGGAACATCTCAGCTCCCGAAAATAAGCCTTGAATCGCCCAAAAAAATCATCGGCAGAAATACTGCCGACTGCATGAAAAGCGGTATACTTTTCGGAACGGCGGCAAGTCTTGACGGAATAATTGACCGAATCGAGGATGAGCTTGGCAAGAAAACCACCGTTGTTGCAACGGGCGGTCTTGCGGGGATCATTATCCCCCACTGCAAGCATAAAATCATTCTCGATGATGAGCTTCTCCTTAAAGGGCTTATCATTATCTATAATAAGAATATTTGATTTGCGGCAATTTATGTAACTGACACAAATCAAGCCCCTGTCGGGTTATCCTCGGCAGGGGCTTTGTTTTATCCGAAATTTACAGAAGAGCCTTTTCCTCTTCCTCGTCAGTCGGAACATCCTCCGCACTGATTTTCTGCTCGTTATAATTAAGTCCGTAATCCTGCTCATAATCGTCATCATCGTCAATATAGTAGCTGTAGTCCTTTACATCGGACTTTTTCTTTGCCTTACAGCTTTTTACAAGTGCAACTACGGAAATTGCAATCGCTCCGCAGGAAAGAACAAGGCTTATTACGCCAAGTGTAACGGCAATTGCCTTTACCCTGCTGATGCTGTATTTTTTCTTCGTTTCTTCGAGCTTATTTGCGGCGTCCCCAAACTTTCCCTTTGCGCTGTCAAGCAGCTTTCTTGCCGCCAAAATGCCTTTGATATCCATAACTTGTCATCCTTTCAAATAGTTTACTTATCTTCAAGTGACTTTAACGCTTTTGCTTCGTCACGGTCAATCTTAATTTTGCCGTCCTTGATAATTTGCACCTCGGACTTATCCATTATAACGGCAGGCTCCTCGGAATTGTCGGGCTTAACCTTAATTTTCCCCGTAAGAAGATTAACCTCCTCAACGTGTCCCTTGAACTTTGCCGTGCTGACATAAGCTCCGACCTTTGGCGTGGTTTTAAGCAGCTCCTCATAGCTTTCCTGCTCATATTTAAGGCAGCACATAAGCCTTCCGCAGGTTCCCGAAATTTTTGTCGGGTTAAGGGAAAGTCCCTGCTCCTTTGCCATTTTAATGGAAACAGGCTGAAATTCATCGAGGAAGCCTTTGCAGCAAAACTGCCTTCCGCATATCCCAAGGCCGCCCAAAATTTTCGCCTCATCCCTTACGCCGATTTGCCTAAGCTCAATTCTTGTTCGGAAAACGGATGCAAGGTCTTTCACAAGCTCACGAAAATCCACTCTTGTTTCCGCCGCAAAATAGAACAGCAGCTTATTGTTGTCAAAGGTGCATTCAACATCGATAAGCTTCATATTAAGCCCATGAGCGGCGATTTTTTCCTCGCAAACCTTGAATGCGTTTTGCTCCTTAACCTTATTTTGCTGAACAATTTTCTTATCGGCGGCGGTTGCTGTTCTTATAATCGGCTTAAGCGGGGGTATAATTTCGCTGTCCTCAACCTCTCGGTTAGCCATTGCGACCTCGCCGCACTCAATTCCTCTCGCCGTTTCGACTATAACCCATGCGCCGACATCAAGCTTCTGCCCGATAGGTGAAAAGTAATAAACCTTGCCGGGGCTTTTGAATCGCACTCCTATAATTTCAGTCATTATTTCAAATCCTTCCTGCTTTAAACAAGCAATCCGCTAAGGGACGACATCGCTGCGGAGATATTGACGTTTGAGCCGCAGTAATCCATATATTTTCCAAGCTGTGTATGAATATTCTCCGCCCTCCGAAAGGAAAGCCGCATTGAAAGCCGTTCCGAGCCGCTCTTATAGCAGCCGATAAGCTCCGCATCCTCTCCCGAAACACGCATTACGCACGCATCCCTTATAATTTTATCCGTCATTTCAAGAACATTTCTGACCTTTTCCCTGTTCTCGCCTATGCTGTAAAGCGCTTTATTAATGCCATATTCATCGCCGTTTATAATACATTCTGTAATTTCCTTGCAATATTTTACAAGCTCCGCAGAAGCTCCGTTTTCAAGGTAATCAATGCATCCTCCTATATTTCCGTGAAAGGCGGAAACAGCCTCGTCAATCTGACCCTCGCTGTATTTATTTCTGTCCCTAAGCGCGCTTCTGCACTCATCCTCGGAGCATTCGGGGATGCCGAACGTAATAATTCTTGAAAGAATTGTGGGAAGAAAAACATCCCTGCTTTCCGCCGTAAAAATAAAGTAGGCATAATCGGGCGGTTCCTCGATAAGCTTGAGCATAATATTCTGCGTTCTTTCCTGAATATTCTCACAATCGGGAAGAATGTAAACCTTTGCATCGCAGTCATTGGGCTTCGTATAAGCGCTGCGGTACATATCACGGATAGCCTCAGCGTTGTAAATCATCATTTTTCCCGTCCGTTCGAGGATTATAACATCGGGATGGGTTCCCTCGTCAATTCTTCGGCAATGGCGGCATTTTCCGCACGGAACTCCGTTAACGCCGCTTTCGCACATAAGCGACTTTGCAATATACAGCGCTGTTGTTTTCCTGCCCGAGCCTTTTTCACCGATTAAAAGAAAGCCATGAGCGGTTCTTCCGCTCTGCTTCATTGCGCTTACGGCATCGGTTATATGTTTTTTTGAATAAAGAATCATATTTTTTCAAACCGCTCAACATCGGTTACAAAAACAGTTGCGCCGCCAACGGGAACCTCAAGCGGGAATGATGCCGCCTGCATCTCAACTCCGCCCAAATTTGAAGCGGGGACATACTGCTTTCTTCTTCTTGAGCATTTTTTTATAATATCGATTACCTCGTCAACTCTTTCATCATCGGTGCAGATAAGGAAGGTCGAATTTCCCGACATAAGGAAACCGCCCGTTGAAGCGAGCTTTGTCGTTTGATATCCCGCCTTTGTAAGAGATGAAGAAACAGAGTGACTGTCGTCATTATTAACTACGGCATAAATCAGTTTCATAGTGATTCCATCCTTTTTAAGAAGTACAGACCCACAAGCCTGCACTTCTATTGTATCACATTTACTTCCGAAATGCCATACATTTTTAAAATTTTTACAGAATTGCCGTCAAAAACCTCTCCGCCGACGAGAATGGGAACGCATGGCGGACACACCGTCACCGCCTCCGCGCAAATTTTCCCCTCCGCTTCATCAACAGGAACGGTTTTATGCTCCGAAAAGTACGCATCCCTCGGCGGCATGGCTTTTTTGGGGGGAACAAGCGTAAAATTCGGCGCGCTGAGCTTTATTCTCGGGAAAGGCATAGATGAAAACGCCCTGTATACCCGTTCAAAATCATCCTCGCTGTTTTTCGGGGAAAACATCAGCATAATGTGGGTTCTGTCGGAATATTCCGCTTCAATTCCGTTTTGTCGCAGAAAATCCGCCGTTTCACCGCCCGTTCTGCCGCATGGCAGGGTGTAAACAGTCAGCTTTAGCGGCTCAGACGGGCAGATATGATACCCCCCCGCAAGCCTTGCTTTAAGCGTTTCAACCCTTTTCACCGTTTCGGCAAGCTCCGACCTGAAATTCTCCGCAAGATATTTGTTGCAAAGATCGAGCGACTGCAGAATAAGGTAGGACGGGCTTGAGCTTCCGAAAAGGGACATTGCTCCCTTTGCTTTCGTAGTAAAGCTGCGTTCGGCGGTGTGAAGATATGACCCACCCGTCAGCACGGGCAGGGTTTTATGTGCGGAATCGCAGCAAATATCCGCACCGAGCCTGATTGGATGCAGCGATTTTTCAAGAAAAGCAAGGTGCGCTCCGTGAGCATTATCAACAAGCAAGGGCTTACCAAAGCTATGGCAAACCTCCGAAATCGCTTTTATATCGGCTATGTTTCCGAGATAGTCGGGGGAGGTTATATAAACGCAGGAAACATCGCTGTTTTCTTCAATAGCCCTTTTTACGGATTCGGCGGTAATTTTCCCACCAACGACCGAACCGTTATCAAATTCGGGATAAACCCACACAGGCTCAATCCCAAGAAGTATGCAGGAATTGATGAAAGCCTTATGCGAATTTCGTGCGGCGGCAACCCTGCCGCCTCTCCCGCATACAATGGCAAGCATTGCCTGGATACAAAGAGTGGAACCCCCTGCGGAATAGAAGGTTCCGTCCGTGCCGAAAAGCTCCGATGCGTTTTTTTCGCTTTCGGCAATAATGCCGTTTGCTTCAAACAAAACGTCCGCGCCGTGAATCTCGGTAATATCATACGGGTAAAGGGCTGAAATTGGGTCGCTCCCGATTCTTCCCTTATGCCCCGGCATATGCCCCCGAACAAATCCGCTTTCGGAGTATGCCTTAACAAAATCATAAATCGGTGTATTCATAGAAGTTTTCCTCGCAGGGACTTTATGCAGTCAAAGCTCATTTCTTTTTTATCATTTTAACCTTTTTTGCGGCTGAAGCTCCCTCGAAAATTTTCTTTCTGAGCTTTTGCGCCGCCTGTTCAAGCTCCCCCCTGCCCTTGTAGCTGTCAAAATCAGCCGAAAGCTCCGCCGCTCTGTCGTACATATCGAGCTTCAGCACCGTTTTCACAAGGCACAAATCAAGGAATCGGCAGTCGCTGTCCATGATTTTCGCAAGAATTGTTACGGCATTTTCATATCTTTCGTTTATACATTCATGTATAGCAAGGCTGCGCTTCATCGAATCGGAGCTGTCCGCAAGGACAATATGGTTATACTCCTTATATATTCTTTCCGAATCCTTGAATTTATCCCTTATGAAATAGGCAAACATAACATTTTGCAGAAGGTTCGGGTAAAGTTCCTTATCCAGCTTGGAGAAAATCCCATCATTTTCACATTGAGTATATATCCCGCAGGCATCGGAAAGCCTTCCCCTTATGATAAGCGCATTTATGAGATAGCTTTGTCCCTTTGATATATCCTTATTTTTTTTCAGCGGTTCAATATCGTTTTTAAGCGTTTCGATATAATTGTCGGAAAAGCCCTCCTCCGAAAGCACCGCCGCCGACCTTGCAAAGGGGGATTTACGTTTAAAAAGGCTCATGCTTTTATGCCGAAAATCGTAGTTATCATTGCTTCTTCTCCATTACTGAATGGTTTGAACAACCTCGATTGCTTTTATAAGCTGGGTATCCTGAGTGAGCTGTTCCTCATCGCTCAAAAGGGAAAGGTCAACATCGGACGGGAGGGAAACCTCAAACTGCGGTTTAAGCCCAACGCCGTTATAGTCGCCGCTCTGCTCCGTTTGAAGCGTTGCAACGGTAACCCGAACCGCCGCTCCGCCGGTGAGCTTATGTGTATACTGCATAACGCCCTTGCCGTAGGTGGTCGTTCCGACAACCTGCGCATTGGCTTCATCCCTAAGCGCAAAAGCGAAAAGCTCCGAGCATGAAGCGGTAGTTGAATTTACAAGAACAGCCATAGGCATGGAAATTTTCTCCGCCTCGGTGGTTTTAACAACAACCTCCTCATGGTCAATGAACTGTGCCGTTACAACATCGCAGTCGCCAAGGATGCAGTCAAGGCTTTCCCCGAGCGAGTCAATAAGTCCGCCTAGGTTTCCCCTTAGGTCAAATATAAGCGATTCCGCTCCGTCCTCGATAAGTGAGGTGAGGGTGCTTTTAAGCTGGTTTGCTGTTTTTTCGTTAAAGGTTGTTATTTTAACATATCCAACGTTATCGATAAGCCTGCCCGTGACGGAGATTATCTCCGTTTTTTCCGATGTAAGCTCAACCGAGAAAAACTCGGAAAGGCCCTCATCGTTAACTCTTTTTATGTGGAGCTTAACCTTTGTTCCCTCCTCGCAGGAAAGGAGCGAAGCCGCCTCGTCATATCCGTTTTCGTAGGCAATAACATCGGTGTTATTAACCGCCGTTATAATATCCCCCGCAACAAGCCCCGCAGTATCTGCGCCCGAGCCCTCCGTTACCGAGGTAATCTTTATGTAACCGCTTTCTTCCTTTTCCCATGTTATGCCGAGTCCAACCTTAATTCCCGCATCCTTGCGGAGAAGCTCGGCATATTCCTCTGCGTCATAATAAACGGCATATCTGTCGCCAAGGCCCTCTACATAGCCCTCCATAATGCTGTCCATAAGCGCCTGCTCGTCAATATCCCCGACATAGTTCGCCCTTACGTATTTATCAAGCTCGGACAGCCTTGTGTAAACCTCTTCCTTTTCCGAAACGTTCTTAACCGTTTCGTTAAAAACCTTCATCGAGTAATTATAGGTAATAATAAAGGTTGCCGCAGCGATAAGCGCCATAACTCCTATGGCAATTCCGAGTGAAATCTTCTTATTCATAAAATGCCCCACAGTTTTTTTGGATTAAGGTTAGCTGCAAACAGCATTCCTTTAATTGTTGATATTTACATACTGAAGCGGGTCGGTATGCTGACCGTTTACACGGACTTCAAAGTGGCAGTGGTTGCCATAGGCATAGCCCGTTGCGCCTATATACCCGATAACCTGTCCCTGCTGAACGACATCGCCGACGCTTACGGCAAGGCTTGAGCAATGACCATAAAGGGTAGCGATAGAATTTCCGTGGTCAATAACAACGTGGTAGCCGTAGCCGTTGCCCGTATCCCCCGCCGTAATAACCTCGCCCGCCGCCGAAGCGACAATCGGTTCGCCGTAGCAGCCCGGCTTTGTAATATCTATGCCCTTATGGAAATCGTAGGAGCCATCCTCGACAATGTATCTGTTTCCGTAACCGTCGGACATATTACGAACCGTAGGAACGGGCCATATAAATCCCGTTTCGCTGTATGAGGTAAAGGTGCTTACGTCCTGTTCAACGTAGGTTTCGCCGTTTTCCTCGGCCTCCTTTTTACGCTGTTCTTCCTCAAGGCGCTTTTTTTCCTCTTCCTCCTTACGGCGAGCCTCGGCCTCCTCCTGCTTTCTGCGGATTTCCTCCTGCAAAGCCTCCTCGACCTCGGCTTGATCCGCTACAATCTCGTCAAATCTGCTTTGGTAATCGGCGACCATAGCGTCCTGCATAGCCTTTGTTTCGGAATGGTTGTTATAGGTTTCCCTAAGCTCCTCGTAGTACTGTTCTTCCTCCGCCTTTTTGGCTTCAAGGGTAGAAATTTTGCCCTCGTACTCCTCTTTATCGGCATTAAGGGCGGTAATTTTGGATTTAAGGTCCTCAATCATGTCATTATCATGCCTTGAAACACGCTCGACAAGCTCCATTCTTGCAAGGATGTCATAAAAATCCGTTGCGCCGACCAAAACTGATGCATAACTGTCATTTCCCGCAATATACATCGCCCTAAGCCGCAGCTTAAACTGCTCTATGCCCTCCTCGATTTCGGCTTCCTTTTCCTCAATCTGGGCGGCAAGCTCATCTATTTCAAGCTGATAAAGCTCAATTTGCTTATCTATATTAGCAATTTGCTCCTCCTGAATACGCATTTTTTCATCATATTCGGCAAGGTATTCTTCCGTTTCATCAGCCTGGCTTTCATATTCGGCAAGGGTTTTCTCAATATCCTTGCGTTCCTCCGCAAGACGCGCCTGTTCCGCTTCAAGCTCCGATTGTGTATCTGCGGAAATATCGGCGGAGCCGCCCGAAAGAAGAAGCGCCACCGTTACAGCAAAAGCGGAAATGAGGGCAGCTATTTTCCTGCAAACAGCTCCTGCTTTAACCTTTTTCATTTGAATCACCTTTTACACCTTAACGTACTTTCTTGTGCTCATAACCGTACCTATGGCGCTTATAACTGCGCCCGCCGCAATGTACCCGAAGATTATTTTCCATATCACACTCTCCGTTGAGATAACGCCTGCAGCGCCCAAAGCCGTCCATATTGTTGTATCGCTCATAAGCACATCGCCGATTCTTGAATAGCATACTATTGTAATTGCGGCGGCGGCGGCTCCCGCAAAAATTCCAAGCACCATTCCCTCAACAAAGAACGGAATCTTAACAAACGAGTTGGTTGCGCCGACATATTTCATAATCTCAATCTCACGCTTCCTCATTTCAACGCTTGCCCTTTCCGCATTTGAAATAATTACAAGGCTTACAATAACAAGCGCAATAAGGATTGCCGCCGAAATAATTGAAACGAAGGATTTAAGCTCGGTAAGAATGTTGACAAAATCGTTCGGAGCCTTTACCCTGTAAATTCCATCCATACGATTTATTTCCATAAGCGTTGCGCTCATTTCCTCGATATTCTCAACCTTTACGCGGAAGGAATCGGGCAGGGGACTTTCATCCCCAAGGTATTCAAAAAGCTCATCGGCGTCGCTTATATCCGCTTTCATGTCGCTGAAAGCCTCTTCCTTTGAATAAAACAATATTTCGGAGATATTGTCAACATTTCTGAGCGTAACCTCCATTTGCGCAATACGCTCATCGTCAACATCATCGTTGAGGAAAATTATAACCTCATTTTTATTCTCGATTCCGCCGATAATCAAATTTATATTTGCAATGAAAAGCGTTGTAAATCCGATTAAAAGAAGCGAAACCATAAGTATGCAAAAGGACGCAGCAGACATAATCCTATTCGTCCAAATATTCCTTACACCCTGCTTAAACAGGTAATTCACGCTGCTTATTTTCATTTATATGTATTCCTTTCACCGCCCGAAAAAGGGTTAAATAATATCATCAAAAACAACTCGTCCGTCCTGCATCGTTATGGTTCTTCCCCCGAACTCCTGAACAATTTCATGCTCATGCGTAACCATTATAACGGTTGTTCCGCAGTTGTTTATCGCTTTAAGCAAATCCACTATGTCACGTGTAAGCCCGGGGTCAAGGTTTCCTGTAGGCTCGTCCGCAATAATAAGCTGCGGGTCGTTAACAAGCGCCCTTGCGATAGCGGCGCGCTGTTTTTCTCCGCCCGAAAGCTCATCGGGTTTGCAGTGCGCCTTATCCTTTAGCCCGACAAGGTCGATAACATAAGGCACCCTTTGGCGAATGTATCTTTTCGGGGCGTCAATGCAGCGAAGCACGAACGCAACATTATCGTAAACGTCCATATTTTCAATCAGCTTAAAATCCTGAAAAACGCAGCCGATTGTTCTTCTGAGCTTATATGCTCTGCTTTTTTTCATTTTTGTAAGGTTAAAGCCGTTTACCTGAATTCTGCCCTTTGTGGGGTTTATCTCCTTTAGCAGAAGTCTTATAAAGGTGCTTTTTCCCGCGCCCGATTTACCGACAACGAAAACGAACTCGCCGTCTTTTATTTTAATGTTGACGTCATTCAAAGCGTCAACTCCGTTTGAATATGTAACAGAAACATTTCTCAATTCAACCAAAAATCAAACACCGCCGTTCATAAAAATTTCTTTCGGGAAGCAGTAAAAAATACCCCCGACTTCTCCCAAATCCGACAATTTCCGCCGCCGTTCATACAGACCTGCAAAGGGGCAGAAAAAACTCTCTGCCCCATAATTTCACGTATTTAATATGTGTGTAATATGCGTTACCAATTGTTTGTTCCAATACGCGCTCGATAATTTAACGGAGTGCGATATGCGTACATAGTCAGCATGCGTGCTTAGTACGCATTGATACCGATTTCTCTCCGCCCACCGCCGCCGTTAGGCTTCCCTTCGGCAATTCATCCCACCGCCTGCCTATCGGTTGATGTGGGGGAATCCTTGCTGATTCCGGTTAAAATTTAGTGGGGTTAGCGGAGAGATACTTTTTAACCATAAGCGCAATCTTGAATATAATCGCATGGTCAAACTCTCTCAAATCAAGACCTGTCAGCTTCTTAATCTTCTCAAGCCTATACACAAGGGTATTTCTGTGTACAAACAGCTTCCTTGAGGTTTCGGAAACGTTAAGGTTATTCTCAAAGAACCTCTGAATCGTGAACAGCGTTTCATGGTCAAGCGACTCAATCGAGCCTTTCTTGAAAACCTCCTGAAGAAAGGTTTCGCAAAGGGTTGTGGGGAGGTGATAAATAAGCCTTGCAATGCCAAGGTTGTCATACGAAACAATGACCTTATCCGTATCGAACACCTTTCCGACCTCAAGCGCAACCTGAGCCTCCTTAAAGGAACGCGCAAGATCCTTTACGCCGACAACAACCGTACCTATTCCGACATTAACCCTTGTATAGAACTCACCTGAAAGCGTATCGGAAATTGAGCGGGCGAGCTTTTCAAGGTCCTTCAATTCGATATTGTTCTTAACCTCTTTAACAAGGACAATATCGGACTCCGTAATATTAAGGACAAAATCCTTTGTCTTATCGGGGAAAAGATTTTGTATAACATCGAAAGCGGAAACATCGTTTGATGAGATAATTCTTATAAGAAGAACAACACGGCTCACATCGCTGTTAAAGTGAAGCTCCCTTGCCTTAACGACAATGTCGCCCGGAAGAATATTGTCAAGCACAACACTTTTTATAAAGTTGCTGCGATCATATTTTTCGTCATAATACTGTTTTATTGAAGAAAGGGTAATCGCCATAATGCTTGCGTACTTTGCGGCATTATCATCCGTACCCTCCACGAAAACGGCGTAATCGGGCTTGATATGCGAGCCGAACGGCTTGTATGTATAGCCGTCACGAACGAAAATGTCATGTGAATCGCTCAGGTCAAGTGAAACGAACTCATTGGTTGTTCCTATCTTTGAAAGCTCGCTGCAGGCAACGATTGTAGCCGCTCCGTCCACCACGCCGATGGTGCAGTCCATTGTATCTCTCATCTGATGAATTAAACCCTGAAACAATCTGTTTGACATAATACTGTCATCCTTTCATTTATCCTACCGCCGAGGGCGTTCCGATTCAAGGCAGAGTACAGCCCCGCTGGGGCTTCAGCCCGACGGTTTTTTACGGCGAAAGCCATAAATTCAATAAGCGCTTTCCCATCATTTATTTGTTTGCTTCTATCCACGCTCGGCAATTTCACGGAGCACGGCATACGTATCCGGATATGCGTGCGTACATAGGTACGCATTGACGCCGATTTTCTCCGCCCGCCATGACCGCTGATTTTCACCACCTGCCGCAACCGCCGATTTTCTCCGCCTGCCACAACCACTGATATTCACCGCCTGTCGCAACCGCCGTTTTCCCC
>JAJQIG010000040.1:22817-61198 GCA_021199335.1 Oscillospiraceae bacterium
TCTCATTATTAAGCTGTTTTGCATCATTTTCTTGTTTTGTTGTATTACAGATCTTCTCTTTCACGCCGTTTTTCACCGCCTGCCGCAACCGCCGTTTTTCACCGCCTGCCGCAACCGCCGATTTTCTCCGCCCACCGCTGCCGTTAAGCCCCATATCGGCAATTCATTCCACCGCTTATCTGTCGCTTAAAATGTGGGACTTCCTGCTAATTTGTGTTAAAGAAACATATTTTAATGAAATAAAAAGTGCGGAGCGGCACTTAGGCGCCCATTTACGCACTTTCCATACAATATAGTTTATCATATTTTGTGCAAATTTGTGTGAACTTTTTATTAATTTGCTGTCTAATTTGTAAAAATGTTTTACTTTATCGGTGAAATACTGTACATTTGGCCGAAAATAAAAAACACCGCCTTGAAATTCCTCCGTTCCGAAGAATTTCAAGCGATGCTTTCCGAAAAATCAAGTTCAAAGCCGATTATCTTGTTTCCTCAGCGAAGCCGCTTTCAACAAGCTCGATAAGACCGTCAACCGCAGCGTTTTCATCAGCGCCGTCGGCAATAATTCTAATCTGTGTACCGCCAACAATGCCAAGTGAAAGAATTCCGAGAAGCGACTTTGCGTTTACTCTTCTTTCTTCTTTCTCAATCCAGATGGATGACTTGAACTCATTTGCCTTCTGAATAAAGAAAGTTGCGGGACGAGCATGAAGACCAACCTGATTCTGAACCATTACATCTTTAACGTACATAATTCTCTCTCCTAACTCATTTCATAGAAGCACATATGCGACCTTCGCACAGGCGCTTATTCTATCTCTGTGTTTATGTTTTATATTATACCCCCGAAAGACGAGATAGTCAACGGTCATTTGTAATAATTCCGCCGTTCAGAGAAAAATTCTGCTATTTGAATTAACTTAGAGGAGACTTTTGAGCTTTTCTTTGTTCATAATTACTAATTTTATCACCTATAAACAAATTTCCACCGAAATTTATAGTTAATTTAACCAAAAACTTTTAATTAAATTCATCATCAAATTTCATTCTTTATTAATTTTAATGTTTTGGACATACTTTTGGTACATATCTGGGCGTTTTTCTTTGGTTATTTCGACAGCCCTTTCCTGCCTAAAAGCGGCAATATTTTTATGATGACCCGACAAAAGCACCGATGGAACGGCATCGCCCTCCCAGACCTCGGGCTTTGTATAATGCGGATATTCGAGCAGACCGTTGAAATGGCTCTCCTCCTCGAAGCATTCATCGGAGGAAAGCACTCCGCTGCACATTCTCGCAACGGCGTCTATCATAACCATTGCGGGCAGCTCGCCGCCCGTAAGGACATAATCGCCGATTGAGATTTCCTCATTGACGATTTTATCGAGGACACGCTGGTCGACTCCCTCATAATGCCCGCAGAGGACGAAAAGCCTTGGCATTTTTGAAAGCCGCATTGCCTTTTTCTGCGTGAAAACCTCGCCCTTTGGCGACATATAGATAACATGGGGCTTTTCCTCCGCCATTGCCGAAACCGCATTAAAGCAGCGGTAAATCGGGTCGGCCTGCATAACCATTCCCATTCCTCCGCCATACGGGGTATCATCGACGCGGCGGTGCTTATCAAGGGTATAATCCCTTATTTGGTGGCAGAAAACCTCGATTTTTCCCGCTTTTCTCGCCCTGCCGATAATGCTCTCGGAAAGCACCGTTTCGCACATATCCGGGAAAAGGGTAGCAACATCAATCCTCATCGAAAAGTCCCTCCGGCGTATGAATAAGCATTTTACCCTCAGTAATATTTATTTCTGCAATAACATCGGGTATAGCAGGGATAAGGCGAATTTTGCCATCCAAATCCTTTATATGGTAAACATCGTTAGCGCCCGTTTCTGTTACCTCGCATATTTTGCCATAGTCACAGCCGCTGTCCGCATCTGTAACCTCAAGCCCTATCAAATCCTGGATAAAATAGCTGCCCTCGGGGAGAACCGCATCATCCCTGTTCATATAAAGAATCTTATTCCGCAAAAGCTGCGCCTGTTCTGCGGTATCCGTGCCTTTGATTTTCATTAGGACGATATTTTTATGAGGACGTGAGCGTTCAATCTCAACGGGCGCGCTGCCCTTATCGAAATAAAGCGTATCAAACTCGCACAAAAAGTCCTGCGAATCGCACCACGGTTCAACCCTTACCTCGCCCTTAAGGCCCTGAACAGCCACTATTTTTCCTATCTCAAGAAATTGCTTCATTTCCTTCAAGCCTCCTTTTTTTACGAAAAATAAAAATCCCGACAACAAAAAAGGAACACCGCACTCTTTGCAGAGAACACAGTATTCCCTCATTTCATTTTCCGCCCTGAATTATCAGTCTATCTCAACCATAATCCTCTGGTTCTGTCTGCCTGCGCCTGCGCGCATAACGGTTCTGATTGCCTTTGCAATTCTTCCCTGCTTGCCGATAACCCTGCCCATATCATCGGGCGCAACATGGAGGTGGTAAACAATTATTCCCTCCGCATTGGGTTCGTCAACATCAACGGAAACTGCGCTCTTATCCTCAACAAGACCGTTTACTATTGAAATAAGCAGTTCCTTCATATATAATCAACCTCATTTCCGTAAAATGAAAAGCAAAGCCTTCAGCTTGTAACGGAATAAGCAGCTTTGCCCTGTGAAAAATTCTTTTTTCCCTCACCGTTACAGACCTCTGAGGAAATTTTTCCCTCAGAGTCCGCATGATGAACAATTCGAAAAGAAATCGCCGCAAAAATTACTTAATGCCGTTCTTATCGAAAAGCTTCTTAACAGTATCGGTAGGCTGTGCGCCGTTAGCGATCCACTTCTTAGCCTTCTCGGCATCAACCTTGAAAACAACGGGATCCTTTGTGGAATCATAATAGCCGAGTTCTTCAATAAATCTGCCGTTTCTGGGGAATCTTGAATCCGCTACGACTATTCTGTAGAAAGGAGCCTTCTTTGCGCCCATTCTTCTAAGTCTGATTTTAACTGCCATTTTACATTCACCTCCATTAAATCAATGCTTTCAGCATATATATATCAAAGCATTTCTGCATTGAAGCAAACCAACACGACAGCCGCCGCAATAAAGAGCGCCGCCGAAATAATGTAAGAAATTTTTACGGCATTTTTTCTGCCGTAAACAAGCTTTAGCCACTCCGAACGGGACGAGGCTTCACCCTCCGACCTTTTCCCCAAAAGATAAACGGTGGGTTCAAGCGCAAACATAAGCCCCAAAACAACAAACATATCAAATGCGAATAATATCATAAAACCTCCGAAACCTCAAATCCACTGAGCGAACACCGCTATGCCGTAAAGCAGGAGCAATGCGCCCGTTATCACCGTCAAGACCCGAGCGCCCTTTCTTCCGAAGCGCCTGAAAATCGGTCTTTGCTCAATATATCTCATGTACCACTCTGCGCCGAATATTCCGAGCAGCATAAAAACGATGCCGAATATCCCGAAAAGCAGCAAATAGAAAACCCTCATATCTTATTTTAGCGGAGGGAATCCGCCCATTCCGGGCATTCCCGTCGGCATACGCAGCTTATTTCTCTTTCCCTTGCCGTTTTTGCCCATAACGCCGAGCTGCTTCATCATTTTCTGCATTTCCTCAAATTGCTTGAGGAGCCTGTTAACATCCGCAACGGTATTTCCGCTGCCCGATGCAATTCTGCGCTTCCTCGGCGGAGTAATAATTGATGGCTTAGCTCTTTCGGCGGGGGTCATTGAAAGAATCATTGCCTCGAGCCGCTTCACCTGCCTGTCGTCAACATCAACATCGTCAAGCTTATTTCCGACTCCGGGGAGCATACCGATAATCTGCTTTATGGGGCCCATTTTCTGAATCTGCCGCATTTGGTCAAGGAGGTCATTCATATCGAAGGTATTTTCCTTAATCCTTGAGGCAAGCTTCTGCGAATTTTCCTCATCGAATGTGGACTGCGCCCTTTCGATAAGGGTAATCATATCGCCCATTCCTAGGATTCTCGAAGCCATTCTGTCGGGGTGGAACTGTTCAAAATCGCCCAGCTTTTCGCCCGTTCCGACAAACTTAATCGGCTTACCCGTTACGGCGAGGACAGACAAAGCCGCGCCGCCCCTTGTATCCGAATCAAGCTTGGACATAAGCACGCTGTCAATTCCGAGCGCGTCATCGAACGCCTTTGCAACATTGACCGCATCCTGACCCGTCATAGCGTCGACAACGAGCATAATTTCATTCGGCTGCGTTTCAGCCTTAATGCTTTTCAGCTCGTCCATAAGTGCTTCATCTATATGAAGTCTGCCCGCCGTATCGAGGATAACAACGTCATTTCCGTAATCCTTTGCGTGCTTCACGGCTTCCCTTGCGATTGTAACGGGGTTTATCTGCCCCATTTCAAAGACCTTTACATCAGCCTTTTTTCCGACAACGGAAAGCTGGTCGATAGCCGCAGGACGGTAAACGTCGCAGGCGACAAGCAGCGGACGCTTTCCCATATCCTTGAGGTATTTCGCAAGCTTCGCCGCATGGGTAGTCTTTCCCGAGCCCTGCAGGCCGCACATCATAATAACGCACGGCGGTTTGGATGGGAAATTTATCTTTGCGTTGCTTTCGCCCATAAGAGCGATAAGCTCCTCATTAACAATTTTAATAACCTGCTGCCCCGGGGTAAGGCTTGTAAGAACCTCCTCGCCGATGGCGCGTTCGGAAACCTTGGAAACAAAATCCTTAACAACCTTATAGTTAACGTCAGCCTCCAGCAAGGCAAGGCGAACCTCCCTCATAGCCTCCTTAACGTCAGCCTCGGTGAGCTTTCCTCTGCTTTTAAGGCGCTTAAACACGCCGCCCAGCTTTTCGGACAATCCTTCAAACGCCATAAAGCAAACCTCCCAACAGACCGATCAGGTCAAAACAAATCCTTGTTTTCCTCGGCAAGCGAAACAAGATATTCCGCCCTTTTAACGATTCCCTTTGGAAAACCGCAGTGCGCGCACTCCGCCTTTATATCGGCGGCAAGCTTGCCGACTTCACCGATAATTTCGTAATATTTCCGTGATTTCTCGGCAAGGTGAAGCTTTTCCTCAAGCTCAAGCATGGTTTGCTCCCCACGCTTTATGCTGTCCCTTACGCCCTGCCTTGTGATATTTTCATGCTCGGCAATTTCGGAGAGGGAGAGATCCTCATTATAATAAAGGTCGATAACATCACGCTGTTTTTCCGTCAGCATATCGGAATAATAATCCAAAAGCACCGAAAATTCGAGATTTTTTTCAATATCCAACCCTATCCCTCCGAACCGCAATATGTAAAGCAAAATCACTTTACATATTATACACCCCTTTACCGAATTTGTCAAGGGGTTTTTATCATTTTAATCATTTGTTCAAAATTGACGGAAGGAGTGTAACCTTGCCTTCCTTTACAGCCCTTGCGTAATCCTCCGCAGACTTAAATGGGGCTGAAACCGCAACTCCGCCGGCGTACCATCTGTCGGGAACGGTATGCGAATCCGAGCCTGCCGTTACGGGGAGGTTATACCACTCCGCATAGAGCCTTGCCCTTTCGTTAAACTCATCGGGCTGTGAAGCGTTTATAATTTCAACCGCATCGACAAAATGCGGACAGTGAACCGTTTTCCTTATATAATCATAATCCCTGAACGGGTGCGCATGAACGACAAATCCTCCGCAGGAGCGTGCATATTCAAGAAATTTTGTAATCTCCATATCGAGGATATAATCGTTATCGAGCAGCCACTGCTTATCAAGCCCGTAAACAAGGAAATCCGAACCCCCATCGCCGTATTCAAAGCCGAAGAATACGTCCAGACCGATTTCATCCCCCTTTGCCTTTGCGTGTTCATATCCCATGCAAAAAAGCTCTACCCTTTCATTCCAGGGCAAGTCATGCGGAACGGCGGTGTTTCCGTTGAAGAAGTGGTCGGTCACGAAAATCCCCGTATAGCCCTCCGACTTATATTTTTCCGCCATATCCGCCCCGAATGTATGTGCGCAGGCGCTTGCTTCGGCTGTATGGGTGTGCGTTTCATATCTGTAAATCATAGCTTTCATTCCTTTTCGCAAAGCCTTAGAATGGCGTTTGCGTATATTTTTGCATTAAGAAGAAGATTTTCTTCCTTGATAAACTCGTCTGCGCCGTGCATATTGTTATCCTCATCGGGAAATTCCGCGCCGAACGCAACTCCATTCTCCGTATCGTGGACATAGGTTCCGCCGCCGATTGCAACGGGATAGCCCCTTTCCCCCGTTACATCCTCATAAACCTCAAGGAGCGTTTTAACAAATTCACTTTCCGCCGAAACGGAGTGCGGCTCGGACTTCATATCCGCAAAAACCCTTATTCCCTTTGCCCCCGCCGTTTCCGTAAGCCTTGCGATAATTCCGCCGCAGCTCTCGCAAACGGGAAATCTAATATCCTGCCTGCATATTAAGCTTCCGTCCTCAACCTCCGCCATGCTTAAAACGGTCGTTGTTTCCCCCGAAATTTCATCGCTGCACTTTATTCCGCAGGAAAGACCATCGGTTTCGCCATATGGGAAAAGCTCCGCAAGGGCGCGCGCTTCGGTAATTCCGAGAGCTGAGAGTACCGCAAGAGCCGCCGCAAGCGCATTCTCCCCCGATTCGGGAGTTGATGCGTGCGCGCTTTTGCCCAAAACCGACATTTTTATTCTTCCGTTTTCCTCCAAAAAGCTCACCTTAACGGGAAGAGAGAGCCTTTCGGCGGCATTTTCCGCAGCTTGAAGCCCAACTCCGCTTATAACAGCTTCAGCCGTTTCGGGAACAGCATTAACCGCAATCCCTGCGCTTAGGTTCTCCAATCGGCTGTCGGTAATTTTCTGCGTAAGGCTCATTCTGAGCATACCCTTTTCAATGTTTATTACGGGGTAAGAGCCATCGGGGGTAAAAAGCAGTGTAGGAAGTTCCTCCCTTTTGCGGTAGTATTCAAGGTCAGCCGAGCCGTTTTCCTCATTTGTTCCGATTATAAGGCGTACATTCTTTTTTATCGGAATTCCAAGCGACTTTATCGCTTTCATGGCATAAATTGCGGCAATCGCAGGGCCTTTATCGTCAATCGCTCCCCTGCCGATGAGCTTTCCGTCCTTTTCGGTAAGCTCAAATGGGGGTACGCTCCAGCCGTTTCCCTCGGGGACGACGTCCATATGGCAAAGTATCCCAAGATAATTTTCCTTATCGGGAAAGAAGTCAGCCGTTCCGACATAATTATCCGTATTATGCACCGAAAAGCCCGATTTTTCACATATTTCAAGCGCAGCATTAAGCGCCTCCGCCGTCCTTTCGCCGAACGGCATATTTTCCTTCGCTTCCCCCATAACCGAGGGTATTCTTACAAGTGTGCGCAAATCGGAAATCATTTCCTCCCTTGCGCTGTCGATATAATCGCTTATCCGCCGTTTAAAATCCATTTCCGAATATCCTTTCAACAGTTTTTATCTCCGCAATGCGGCATTATTTAAGGCTGCTGCACGAAACCGAGCGTACAGCAGCCATTTTGATTAATGTTTTCCCAACAAATAAGGATTATCCATGCGCTTATTTGCGGCGTGTCCCTTTAGACTTTTTTTCCTTTGTTATGTGTGTTGTGTAGTAGGTGTCAATGTTTGAGCTTGTGCAAAGCTGAATGCATATTATCGCGCTGAGGGCGATGGCGACAATATAAAACACAAGCGTTTCAATATATGCGTCGGGTCTGTTTGACGTATTGAAAGCAAACTTGAAAAGCCCCGGGGCAGCCAAAAGCACCGTATTTACAGCGAAATACAGCCCTGCCAGAAATTTAAACACCCTTGCCTTTAAAATCATAAGCAGTGAAAAAATAAGCGTTCCCATCGCAAGATACATAAACAGCTGCGAATCGTTCCAATTAAGCTTTGTATATGTTATAACGGAAACTATAATTCCCATTGCGGCAAGCATAAGGATAACAAAAAATCCTTTTTTCGCCCTCTTAATTTTCTGCTCCTTCATAAGGGTGTGATACATTTCAACGCTTGCTTTTTTGTTGTAGCCTGTGGGCCGCTTGCCGATTTCCTTTTCAAGGCGCTCCTTAATAAGCTGCTTTTCGTCCCTATCGAGGGATTCCCTTGAAGCAAGGTCGGCGGTTCTTTTTTGCGTTGTATTATATTCGGTGGACATCTCCTCAAGCACGGGCTTATTGCCCATCTCCATCGCAAGGCTGTCCATTTCCATTTGGTGACGAATATTGTCCGATGTTCTTTTTTTCTCGTTATAGCCCATATCGCTGAGCATATCCGCCGAAACCTTTACATCATCGAGGCTATGGTCGGTTTTATCCCTGTTTTTTTCCTCAAGGGCACGGCGTTCCTCCTCCTCCGCTTCCCTTGCAAAGTCAGCGAACGATTTTGAACGTTTTACCTCGCCGCCGCTTTCCGAATCGGGCTTTGTATGGTACTGATAGAAAGGCGATTCCTCTTCGGCGCCATCCGAATCCTGCTCATTTTCCGCCTTTTTTGCCTGGGACAAAGCCGCAAGGCTGCCCGCCTTTGCAAGATCCCTTTCAAATCTCGGGACATGGCCGCCCCTGCCTTCGCCGCCCTCATCAAGTCCGAGGGAATCTATATCAACATCGTCAAAGCGAGAATCGTTCTTTTCCATTGTATCATCTCCCGTATATTATAATAATGTCAAATACTCATTCGGCTTATTCGGATAAAGCGATAGCTTCGGGGAAAATGCTTGATGAGCTTTCCTGCAGGAATGTTGTGTTAACGTAGCCCTGAATGGTTGCTCCGTCAAGAACGGTTATGGTTGAAGCGGTAATATTTCCAAGAATAACCGCATCCGTTTTAAATTCAGCCTTTCCTCCGACATCAACATTTCCCTTCACCTTTCCGTTAAGGTCGAGGTACTGTGCGGCAATGTCGCCCAAAAGCAGACTGTCACGGTCAATCTGAACCTGACCCTTTGACATAACGTTGCCCTGCATTGACGCGCCAAGCATTGTGGAATTATTGCATTCGATATCCCCGACAATTTTGCCTGTGATATTGATATTCTTTGTAATCTTAACATCGCCCTTTACGCTTCCGTCTATGTTAAGGTTAGCGAAGGAGCGGATATTTCCGTCAATAATTGTATTTCTTGAAATAACGGTTGTTTCCTCTGTTTCGTAATAAGGGCCATCGGGTTCGTTTCTTCTGTATGACGAGCCTCTCGGAGCTGTCGGCGGAGGCGGAACAGAACCGCCGTATGAATGTTCCTGACCATAGGAATTGCCGCTGTATGCATTGCTGTTATAGGGATTTTCGCCATAGGAATTTTTCCTCATGGACTCCTCGCCCCTTGCGGCGGCGCCGCTCTGACGCGCGTATTGCGAGAACTGAGAAAAAGGGCTTGCTTCGGCATTTGCGACTCCGCTCTGAGCCTCGGTGCCCTCCGAAAGCGGGGTTTTCCTCGGCGCAGCGCCCGTTCCGAACTGCGAAACATCCTGCTCCGGCTTAACATAGGGGCTGCTTGGCGCTTCCGTTTCGGGCGAGGTTACAGCTTCAGCCGCAGCGGCTTCGGCAAACTCCTCACCTTCGGCGGCGGATGCGCTCTTTTCGGCAAGCTCCTCCGCAAAGGACGGCTCGGCTGAAATCGGCTTCTGCGGCGTTTCAAGGTATTTGTCAAGTTCTGTTTTCTTCTTTGTTTCCTTGGAAGAATTCTCCCCTACAAGTCCGTCCCTTTTGAGAACTTCCTTGAGTGCCTGATTAAAATTGTCCTTTAGGCTCATTTCAATAACTCCTATTCTATATGTATTCAGTCGGCGTAAGAAAAAGTAATCGGCTTAACGTTATGGTCAAGGGCTTCAAATGAATATCCGTCATTTATAAGCGCCGTAATAATATCCTCAACGGTTTTAACGGTAAGCTCCTTGTCCGCACTGTCATGGAGGAGGACAATCGCCCTTCCCGATGAGGTTTCGTTTATGCCGTTCAATACGTTATTGTAAATACTTGTCCATGTCGCATGGGTTGTGGCATCCTCGCCGCTCACGTTCCAGTCATAGTAGACAAAGCCTCGCCTTGTTACCTCTGCAATAAGCTGCGGATAGATAAGTCGGTTATAATTATTAATGCTGCCGCCGGGGAAGTGGATAATCTGCGGCTTAACTCCCGTTGCTTCATAAATCGAGTTATAGGTATTATTCATATCCTCAAGGAAGCTTTCAACGCTTTCGTAGACCGTTTCGTAATCGTGGGAAAGCGAATGTATTCCTATGGTATGGCCCCTGTCGGCGACCTCCCTCATAATCTCCTGCGTTCTCTCGCCGCTGCCGCCGCACATAAAGAACGTAGCCTTTATGTTATATTTATCAAGGATTGAAAGAATATCCAACGTATTCTCGGACGGGCCATCGTCAAAGGTGAGATAGATTGTTTTCTCCTTTTCGATGAACTCCTCAGGGGCTTCGGCGTAAAGCTCGGGGTAAAGGAGCGTATACTCTGCGGCGGTGCTTCCCGAGCCCGAACCCGCACTGTCTGAATCCACATCAAATTTATCGGGGTTTGCGGAAATATAGCTCTCCGCAAAGCTATCAAGGGCGGCGCCCTCGTTTTCCTCCATAAAGCGGAGAATATCCTCCGCAGTGAATCCATCGGCAGCCATTCTTAGGTAGTACTGCTCAAGGGTAAGGCTTTCACTTTCCGAATTGACATTCTTTTCGGCATAGGCTTCGGCTGCAAGCTCCTTATTTTTCTTCAATTCGACCGCATATTTAACGCCGAAAAAGACCGCTAGGAATGTAGCCGCAGCAAACCAGCCGATAATTACCGTATATATTAAATGCTTAAAAAATTTTACACTTCCGAAATACATTTTTCAACGTTCCTCCGTAAAAATCGGTGCAGCGAACGCACTTCGTCCGCAAAAACGCATTTTGACACTGATACTCTTTATAATAATACACCTTTTTTATCCCGATGTCAACAGACTAAATGAACAAATTACTCCAATGAATTGATTTTTTATTCATTGGAGTAATTTTTTCGAATATCAAAAGTCGGAAACGGCGGCGGCAGCCTTGGAGTTTTCCTTTATCTCCCTGCCAAGGGCGATCATTTCATTCTCAAACTCGGCGGTTATTTTTATTCCCATCGCTTCAAGAACCGCCTCCTCGGCGGCATCAAACACACCGTTTGAGAAAAAAACACGGGCGCTTATTGCGGCTGAAATCGCCTTATAGATGTAAAGTCCGTCCTTTGTCGGGGAACGTCTGAGAACATCGGCGCATTCGGCGGTTTCAAGAGCCGTTTCGGGATTCCCCGTTTTAAGCTCATAAAGCGCCTTAACGGAGAGGATATAGAAGTCATAGTCCAGCTCGTCAATATACGGTTTGCCGTTTATATAGGCTGTATTCATGCTGTCATAATCGCATTTTGCGTCAGAAAGAACAATTTCCGCCGCATAGCAGTATGCGGGAACGGTAAAATCCCCCGTTGAACGGGCGATATCGAGGACGCTTACCACATCTATCCTGTCAAGCTGCTCCTCCGAACGGGTTATATTCCCCGAAACGAGCGCGGAAAGAGCTGCCTCGGCGCAGACAAAATTTCGCATATCCCCACGGCAGCCCGCCGAGAGAATCTCATTATATTCCCTGCAAATTCCCTTTTCCAACGCCGTTTTATCGAGCCTTTTCCTCATTTTCCTACGCGGAAGCTTATTCAAAAACGAGCTGAGGGCATATGCAAAAACGGAGAGGAGCAGCGAACCCGACAAAAGAATCGGCGCAAACACCCTCATTTCAAGCCTTCCGATTCCCGAAAAGGCAAAAAAGCTCAAAAAGATATTCACCGCAAAGCCTATGCAGCAGCCTAAAATAAGGAAAATCCCCCACCACACACCTACAGCCTTTGCAATCATGAACGCCCTTGCCTTAAAATTCATACTCTCCGCCCCCTTTCGCTCTTTTTCGCCGCTTACTTTGAAAGCTCCTCCCTCATATCCTCGATAATTCGGTTAATGTCGCTGTCGGAATAGGATGCTCCGCTCCAGATTTCATGGGCGACGACCGCCTGCCAAACAAGCATAGCCATACCGCCGACAGCCTTTATGCCCTTTTCTTCGGCAATCTGCATAAGCTTTGTTTTGTTCGGATTGTAAATTGCATCAAAAACGCAGCCGCAATGTCCGATAACCTCCTCCGAAACGGGGCAATTCTCAATCTTCGGGAACATTCCGACGGGCGTTGCGTTGACAAGAAGGTCAAAATCCCCGCTTATTTCATCGGCATGGATAACACTCATGCGGGCAATATCGCTTTCGGGGCAGCCCTGTCTGCGAAGCTCATCGGCAACCGCTGCGGCTGTATTCTCAAAGCCCGGGAGAACAACAACCGTAAGCTCGGCGCCGTGGCGGATTGCTTCAATTGCCATCATTCTTCCGACTCCGCCGCATCCTATCTGGAGAACCCTGCCCCCAAGCTTTGCGTTCTCCGCTTCGAGCGCGCGGAGAAAGCCGAAGCAATCGGTGTTATATCCGATGTTCCTTCCGTCACGCCTTACAACGCAGTTCACCGATTCATAACGCTTTGCCGATTCATCCATTTCATCGATATACTTTATTATATCAACCTTAAACGGAATTGTGATATTATATCCTCCCAAAGAATTAAGGTATAACGCCTTTTCCGCAAGAGCCTCGGGGGGAACCTCGCATATTTCATATTCAACGCCGCTTTTCCCCTCAAGCTCAAACAGCCGCTTATGTATCGGCGGCGACATGGTATGTTTAAGCGGATAGCCCAAGATTGCATATTTTTCCATTTTAATCATAGCCTTTCAAAAAAATTTTTCTGTCAGCCGAATAGGATTACATCCTCGCCATATGGCTGACCGCCCTCATAGCCGTACAGCGGAAGGTCAAGCAAATTGCGGACATAGGCTTTGTAATTCCCGTAATTATCATTCGGCGTTATGTCCTCCGTTTCGCCGTCATCCGCAAGGATATTCCTGTAATATCTGTAAGCGAGATATTCATAGCCCTCCTCGACTATTTTGTAATTTATGTTGTAAACCCTTCCTCTTTTGTAAATGGACGTCACGATACCGCCGTCATTTGTTATTTCATCGATATATTCTCTAAGGAATTCATATTCGGGCTCAAGCTCAAGGGGACAATTCCCATCCTGATAATCGTAAACGGGAAGAGCGTAATACTCCATAAAAATTCCGTCCTCATAACGGAGCAAATAGGGCTTTTGCGTTCGCCCCGTACCGTCCGTGCAGAAGTCGCAGTCCTCATACATTGCGGTAAAGTCGTTTCCGTCCGCCTGTGTAAGCTCCGCTCCGCCAAAGACATCGATTTCAACGGGAACTCCGCCGTCAATACGGCAGCAGAATGTCGAGCCGTACCCGTCGTCCCCAAGCTTCTCCGCAAGAATAAGGTTATCCCCGTCCGCTTTTGCCGTTCGGAAGCAATCCCAGTCATACTGCTTTGAAGCAAGCTCATACGCGCGGCTTTCATCCGCATACCAAAGAGAACCGACCGTTTCTCCCGTTCCGCAAACGGCGAAAAGCTCCTCCTCGCCGTCGCTGTCAAAATCCCCGAAAAAAACGGGACAAACAAGATCCGCAGAGTCCGACCCCGCCGCCTCGGCAATAACCTTTTCAAGCCTTGAAGCCGCATCGGATGAATCTTTAGCCGATTCATCATCGGGGGAAACAATATCCGTATCCGTTTCCGAGGATAAAACGAAGCCTTGCGACTGTGGAGCGGTTTCCTGTTCGCAGGCGCACAGGAGCAGGGATAATACCGCCAAAAGCAAATACCTTTTCATCGCATTTCTCCCAAATTACGTCCGTCAAATTTATTTTCCGAACTCGGCAAGAGCTTTTTCAAGCGTTTTCGCATTTTCAACGTTAACTGCGTTTACTTCCTTAAGGGTTTTCTTAACAAGCCCCGTGAGAACCTTGCCCGGGCCAAGCTCGATATAGCCGTCAAAGCCCTGTTCCTTCATAACGGCAAGCTCGGAGGTAAATCTGACAGGGGAAACAATATGCTTTGCAAGCTTTTCGGGCATATTGTCAAAATCGGGCATTTCCTTGCCGTAAAGGTTGGAGAAAAAGGCAACGTTCGGCTTATTGAAGGTAACGTTCATATTTTTAAGCTCGGCTTCAAATTCATCTGCGGCGGGCTGCATGAGCTTTGAATGGAAAGCGGCGGCAACATTGAGCCTTATTACCTTAGCGCCCGCTTCGGCAAATTTTGCCTGAGCCGCATCCATGGCATCGGGTTCGCCCGCAATAACCGTCTGAACGGCGGAATTATAGTTAACGGGAACGACATAACCGTCAACGGATGCGCATATCCTCTCTATATCCTCGGGCGTTTGACCCATAACGGCAGCCATAACGCCGTGCTGATTCTCGGCAGCCCTCTGCATTGCCGCCGCCCTTGCCTTTATTACCTTGAATCCGTCCTCAAACGAGAGAACTCCCGCCGCAACCATAGCGGCATATTCGCCGAGAGAATGGCCCGCAACGGCGGAAAACTCCACTCCGCCCTTTTTTACCGCATTAAAAGCCGCAAGGGAGGTCATCATAATTGCGGGCTGGGAATAATTCGTCTGCGCAAGCTCGGATTCCTCGGAATTCCATGACTTTTCGGCAAGGTCAAAGCCGAGAATTTCGCTCGCCTTATCGTACATATCCTTGATTTCGGGGTAAGCCTCGCAAAGCTCCTTTCCCATTCCGACATACTGTGAACCCTGACCCGAGAATAAAAATACGTTTTTGCTCACTTCAAAACATCCTTTCAAAACCATTTTCTTGGTGAAATTTATGGGTAATATTCAACAAATGCAAAATTAACGGTTGACAACCTCAAATAAAAATATTACAATATAAGGTGTGTAATTTTGTATTGGGGATACAGCTCGGCGCTCCCCTTGTCACCGAAAATGTTGTTTTACCTCTGTTTGTACCGATGTCAGGGGGCGATACCCCACAGCATGGCACAAAACAAGTATAACATATTATTTAAAAAATTTCAATACGGAGGTAAAATATTTTGTTTGGTATTAATATTCTCGGCACAGGCTCTTATTCACCGTCACTGAATGTGACAAATGACGATATGTCCAAAATTGTTGAAACAAGCGATGAGTGGATTTCCACCCGCACGGGCATCAAAAGCCGCTTTCTGAGCGACGGCGAATCCGCATGGCAGATGGGCGCAAAGGCATCCGAAAGGGCGATCGAAGCGGCGGGAATTAACCCCGAGGAAATCGGACTTGTTATAGGCTCAACCGTTACGGGTGATTTCTATACCCCCTCGCTTGCCTGCCTTGTTCAGAATGCGGTCGGCGCAGTGAACGCCGCGGCGTTTGACCTTAACGCAGCCTGCTCGGGCTTTGCATACAGCGTTGATACGGCGAAGCGTTTTCTTCAGACGGATGATACGCTCAAATATGTTCTTATCGTTTCCTCCGAGGTGCTTTCAAGATTCGTTGACTACACCGACCGTTCCACCTGCGTTCTTTTCGGCGACGGCGCGGGCGCAGTTGTTGTTGAACGCTCGGAAAAGCTTTATACAAGCTTCCTCGGCTCGGACGGCAACGGGGCAAAATTCCTCTATGCGAAAAGATTCTTCCCCCAGCACCCGTTCCGCACAGGGGAAACCGTTGACTACGGCCCCGATTTTACAAACGAAACCCAGTTCCTTTTCCAGGACGGAAAAGAGGTTTACAAGTTCGCAACAAAGGCGCTCCCGACAGCTGCCGCAAACGCAGCCGAAAAAATCGGTCTTGACCCCGCCGAAATCGATTGGTTTATCCCGCATCAGGCAAATGTCCGCATTATCGAAACAGCCGCAAAGAACCTCGGCGTATCTATGGATAGATTCATCGTCAACCTCAACAGGCACGGAAACACCTCCAGCGCTTCAATCCCAACCGCTTTTGACGAAGCCGTAAGGGACGGAAGATTAAAGAGGGGGCAAAAAATCTGTCTTGTGGGCTTCGGCGCAGGACTTACCTACGGCGCAGTTATCTGCGAATATTAATTTTTATTTTGAAAGGAAGATTAAACAATGGCTAAAACCGCTGTTATCACCGGTTCATCGAGAGGAATCGGAGCCGCCGTTGCTCTGCGCCTCGCAAAAGACGGCTGCAATATTGCTCTTAACGACATAAACGAGGGTATGTTTGAAAATAACGACATTGTTGATAAAATCCGCGCGCTCGGCGTTGAAGCTGAGATTTTCTGCGCCGATGTTTCAAAGCATGATGAGTGCGAAAGCATGGTAAAGGCAATCAAGGAGCGCTTCGGCACGATTGACGTCCTCGTCAACAATGCGGGCATCACAAGGGACGGCTTAATGGCAAGAATGCCCGAGGAGCAGTATGACCTTGTTATTGCCGTAAATCAGAAAAGCGTTTTCAATATGATGAAGTTCGGCGGAAACGTTATGATGCGCCAGAAGCACGGAAAAATCATTAATCTTGCATCCGTTGCGGGACTTTACGGAAACCCGGGGCAGATTAACTATTCCGCTTCAAAGGCGGCAATAATAGGCATGACCAAAACCGCTGCAAAGGAGCTTGGTTCAAGGGGAGTAAACGTTAACGCAGTTGCCCCCGGATTCATAAAAACCCCGATGACGGATAAGCTCACCGAGGAACAAAAGGCAAAAATGCTCGAAATGATTGCTATGAAAAGATACGGAGAGGTTGAGGAAATCGCAGGGGTTATCTCATTCCTCGCATCCGACGACGCTTCCTATGTTACGGGTCAGGTAATCGAAATTTCGGGCGGACTTTCCATGTAAAGAACAGGAGTTATTGATATATGAGAAGAGTTGTAATTACAGGCATGGGAGTTGTTTCCCCCATCGGAAACACACTCGATGAATTTTGGTCAGGCATTAAGGCAAACAAAACGGGTTTTTCCTATGTTGACGACATTGTTCGGCCCGATTTTGATGTTAAAATTGCCGCAAGAGTAAAGGATTTTACCCCCGATAAATATATAGACAAAAAAGAAGCAAGAAGAATCGACCGCTTTGTTCAGTTCGGAGTATGCGCTTCACTTGAAGCTATGGACGACTGCGGAACAAGGTTCGATGATGTCGATCCGTTCAGAAAGGGCGTTATTTTCGGCGTCGGAATAGGCGGACTTAACCTTACGCTTCAGGAACAGCAGAAATATTCCGAAAAAGGTCCCGACAGAATTTCCGTTTTCTATGTCCCCATGATGATAGGAAATATGGCTGCGGGAACAATCTCCATGAAAACGGGCTTCAAGGGCGATAATTTCTGCACAACAACCGCTTGCTCATCCTCAACCCACGCCATAGGAGAAGCCTTCCGCAAAATCAAGGACGGCTACCTCGATGTCTGCATTGCGGGCGGCTCGGAATCCTGTGTAAGCGAATTTGCCCTTGGCGGATTTAACAATATGAAGGCTCTTTCACGCTCGGACGATCTTGAGCGCTGCTCCATTCCGTTCGATGCCGAAAGAAACGGCTTTGTACTCGGCGAGGGCTGCGGCTCGCTTATCCTTGAGGAATATGAACACGCAAAGGCAAGGGGCGCTGAAATTTATGCCGAAATCAAGGGCTACGGCGCAACGGGCGACGCTTACCACATGACCTCGCCCGACCCGGAGGCAACCGCCGCAGCAGCAGCAATAAAGCAAGCCTACACCGAAGCGGGTCTTAATCCCGAGGATATCGACTACATCAATGCGCACGGAACCTCAACCCACCTTAACGATGTCGGAGAAACAACCGCGATCAAGAAGGCGCTCGGCGAGGATGCCGCAAGAAAGGTTGTTATCAATTCCACAAAATCCATGACAGGCCATCTTCTCGGTGCGGCGGGCGCAGTTGAAGCAATTGTAACAGCCCTTTCCTGCAAGGAGGATTTCGTCCATAAAACAGTCGGATACAAGGTTCCCGACCCCGAATGCGACCTTGACTACTGCACCGAGGGCAACAGAAGCATGACCGTAAACGCCGCACTCACAAACAACCTCGGCTTTGGCGGCCATAACGCAACCCTTTGCATTGTAAAATACAAGGACTGATTTTTTGATTGGAGGAATCCATATGAGCAAAAAGGTTTTCGATATGGTTGACCTTGAAACCATCGATGCGCTTGCAGAGATGGTTAAGGAAAAACACCTTGATGAAATAACAATCGCCGACGGTGAACAGGTAATCACCATTAAGGGCAAAAAGTGTCCTCCCCCGCCGCCTGCGGGTGGGATGCCTATGCCGCCCCGCTTCCATGAAGGCGGAATGATGCCGCCCATTGAGAACGCACCCATGCAGTCCCCCGCTCAGGCGGCGAATTCTCAGTCTGAGTTTTCGGGAAATATTGTAAAATCGCCCATTGTCGGAACATTCTACTCCTCCCCAAGCCCCGAAAAGCCCCCGTTTGTAACGGAGGGGGCAAGGGTGAAAAAGGGCGATGTTCTTATGATTATCGAGTCCATGAAGCTTATGAACGAGGTTCAGAGCGAATTTGACGGAACGGTAGAAAAAATACTCGTCCAAAACGGCGAAGCGGTTGAATTCGACCAGCCGATTATGATAATAAAGTAACGTAACTGAAAGGAACATCTTAAAATGTCGGTAATGAACAAAGAACAGATTATGGAAATAATCCCCCACAGAGATCCGTTTCTCCTTATAGACACCGTTGAGGAAATCGAGCTTGGAAAAAGGGTTGTTGCAACGAAATATATGAGCCCGGAGGAATTCTGGTTCAAGGGACATTTCCCCGAATACCCCGTTGTTCCCGGAGTGCTTATGCTTGAAATGTGCGCACAGGCGGGCGCTGTCGCTCTCCTCGGACTTCCCGAAAACAAGGGCAAAATCGGATTTTTCGGCGGCATAAAGGAAGCCAAATTCCGCAGGCAGGTCGTTCCCGGAGATACGCTTCGCATAGAAGTGGAAATTATCAAGGTTAAAGGCCCTGTCGGGGTAGGAAAAGCCATTGCCACGGTTAACGGAGAAAAGGCAGTTTCCGCAGAAATCTCCTTCGCTATAAAATAATTTCCCCTTTGATTTGAAAGGATTTTACGGTTATGTTTAAAAAGGTTCTTATCGCCAACAGAGGCGAAATTGCGGTAAGGGTCATTCGTGCCTGCCGTGAGCTTGGAATAAAGACGGCCGCGGTTTTCTCTACCGCCGACCGCTCCGCGCTCCATGCCCAAATTGCGGATGAGGCAATCTGCATCGGTTCGCCTGCGGCGAAGGACAGCTACCTTAACGAACAGGCTATACTCGCCGCCTGCGAAATAACGGGCGCAGACGCCATACATCCCGGCTTTGGCTTTTTATCGGAAAACGCATCCTTTGCAAGAAACTGCGAAAAGTGCGGAATAACCTTTATCGGCCCCGCCCCCGAATCGATTGAAATGCTCGGCGACAAGGCGGCCGCAAAAACGGCTATGAAAAATGCGGGAGTTCCCGTTATCCCCGGCTCGGACGGCGCTGTAGGCTCAATAGATGAAGCTATACGCCTTGCGAAGGAGGAAATCGGGTTTCCGCTTATGGTAAAGGCATCGGCGGGCGGCGGCGGAAGAGGAATCCGCCTTGTTGAACGAATCGAAGACCTTGAACCGCAGATAATCGCCGCAAAGCAGGAGGCTCTCAGCTTTTTCGGCGACGACAGCATTTATATGGAAAGGTTCATCGTCAACCCAAAGCATATAGAATTTCAAATTCTTGCTGATAAGCAGGGAAATACCGTTCACCTCGGCGAGCGTGACTGCTCCATGCAGCGCCGCAACCAAAAGGTTCTTGAGGAAACCCCGTCCGTGATAATTACTCCCGAGCTGCGGGAAAAAATGGGCGCAGCGGCTGTTGCCGCAGCCAAAGTATGCGGCTATTACAATGCGGGAACGATTGAGTTTCTTGTTGATTCGGACGGAAACTTCTACTTCATGGAGATGAACACACGAATTCAGGTTGAACACCCCATTACCGAGAATGTCACGGGAATCGACCTTGTTAAATCCCAGATAAAAATTGCGGCAGGGGAACCCCTCCCATTTACGCAGAGCGACATTAAAATGAGGGGACATTCAATCGAATGCCGAATTAATGCCGAATCCCCCGAGCATAATTTCAGGCCATGCCCGGGAAAAATAAATTCGCTCCATATCCCCGGAGGTCCGGGAATAAGGGTCGACAGCGCAGTTTATCAAGGCTACTCCATTACTCCCTATTACGACAGCATGATAGCAAAGCTTATCACCTACGCGCCGACAAGGGAGGAAGCCATTATGAAAATGAAATGGGCTCTTGCGGAATTTATTGTTGAAGGCGTTGATACAAACATAGATTTCCAGCTGGGGCTTATAAGAGATCCCATATTTGAATCGGGCAAGTACGACATAGGCTACCTCGGACGGAAAATGGGCAAATAAACCTCTTTAACCTCACCCAACGGGAGGCTTCCCAACCTCTATGGGGTGTGCAAGGCGAATTGAAGCAAGAAGGAAACACCGTGGATGATGGGTGTCCCCTATGTGGGGAGAAAACTGTAAACGGCTGCCGCACCGAATGCGGCTGTGAAATTTCGAACAAAGAAGCCGTTTCGGATATGTACAGCTATGACCCAACGGACTTCGGAGAGGATTATTCAGATGATACATCAGGGGAAAAGTCGGCTTTGCCCGAATATCCATATGATATACCCGATATATCGAGCATAAAATCAGAAACGCTCGATGGTTCGGATGATACCAAGGAATTCAAGCGCAGCTTTAACAAGCTGCCAAAATTGCGAAGCAATTTTGCAAGCCATCAGTGGGGGATTGTATCCCCCACTGATGGCGAAGATGGAACCCGCCGCCTAAGAGGCGGGGGACATCGGTAGCATTGTTATATCACTCGGATGCGGCAGTCAAAATTCGTATTGAGCGGGCAAATTCTCAAGGATAAGAGGATTGAATTTTCTAAAATAACCACTGCTCTCAGACTGCGCAATTGCGAACCCTTGTAAGGAGGAAATGCTGTGGCAGATAGATGCCCCCTTTGCGGAAAAAGAACCGTAAACGGCCGCTGCACTGAATGCGGCTACGAAATTCCCGATGAAAAATCCATTTCGGCTTTGTACAACTA
This sequence comes from Oscillospiraceae bacterium, assembly GCA_021199335.1. GTDB lineage: Bacteria > Bacillota > Clostridia > Oscillospirales > Ruminococcaceae > UMGS363. Next base: position 43,944 of record JAJQIG010000040.1, read on the forward strand.
TGACCCGTCGGACGACCGTTTCGGCGAGGCTTATACCGATAATACGCAGGACAGCAATTTATCCGAGTATGCGGATACTGCAGCGCCCCGAGCAAAGCCCGAAATAAAACGCCCCAATGAAAACAATGCCCCCATGAACCCCTATGCGGGATTTAACCCCGCCCAAAGCACAGGGAGCGGCAGCGAAGAACCGCAAAGCGCATCCGATAAAAAGTCTTTTTACGTCATCCTTGCGGTAATCGTACTAATTACCCTCTTTTCGCCGATTTTGGGCATTTTTTCCGCTGTAATTTCAAGCCGAATCTTTAAACAGCTTTCAAAAAAAGAACGCAGCACCGTAATTTGCATTGTAATCGCCGCAATTTTACTGCGGTCGAAAATAAGCTCATACTTTTCGTAAAAGTTATTTCCCGCCGCTGTAGGTATCAAAGGAGAGAAAAAAATTGCTTGAAGATTTATTCAATGTTGTAAAAACCAGATGGAGCGGTCCCGAACCCTCTGAAGGCGAAAAAAAAGCCCCCGATAAGGCTGCGTCGATTCCGAAGGACCTCGCCTTCAAATGCCCAAGGTGCCTCAAGGTCGTTATGACTGATGAGCTTGTGAAAAACCTTAAGGTCTGCCCCCACTGCGGCTATCATTCAAGGATTTCGGCGGAGGAACGCATAACCATTACCGCCGATAAGAACAGCTTTAGGGAATTCGACAGGGATATGCTCAGCAAAAACCCCATCGATTTCCCCGATTATGACCTTAAACAAGAGGAGCTTCGCAAAAAAACAGGTCTTAAGGATGCTGTTGTTACGGGAGAATGCACCATCCGAAGCGAGAAATGCGTTATCGGAGTTATGGATTCACGCTATATGATGGCTTCAATGGGCAGCGTTGTGGGCGAAAAAATCACAAGGGCCTTCGAGTACGCAACCGAGAACAGACTGCCCGTTATAATGTTCACCGCTTCGGGCGGAGCAAGAATGCAGGAGGGCATTGTTTCGCTTATGCAAATGGCGAAAACAAGCGGAGCTGTCGCAAAGCATTCCGATGCGGGTCTGCTTTATATCTCCGTTATGACCGACCCCACAACGGGCGGAGTTACGGCATCGTTCGCCTCCCTTGGGGATATAATAATCGCAGAGCCAAAGGTTCTTATCGGCTTTGCGGGAAGAAGGGTTATCGAGGGCACAATCAAACAAAAGCTGCCCGATGATTTCCAAACGGCGGAATTTATGCTTGAACACGGCTTTGTCGATATGATTGCGGAGAGAAAAAATATGCGCCGCACCCTCGCCCACATATTAAAGCTTCATAAGGGAGGATGAATAATATGGAAAACACAAATAAGCTTACCCCTCCCGAAAGGCTTGAGCTTATAAGGCACAAGAAACGCCCGACGGTAAGGGATTATATACCGCTTATTTTCGATGAATTCATCGAAATGCACGGCGACCGCCTTTATGGCGACGACAGGGCGATTATCGGCGGAATTGCGGCAATGGACGGAATCCCTGTTACCCTTATTGCGGAGGTAAAGGGAAGAAATCTTGACGAAAATAAGGAATCCAACTTTGCGATGCCCCACCCCGAGGGCTACAGAAAGGCTCTCAGGCTTGCGAAGCAGGCGGAAAAATTCCACAGACCCGTTATATGCTTTATAGATACACCCGGCGCATTCTGCGGAATCGAAGCGGAACAGCGTGGGCAGGGCGAAGCTATTGCAAGGAATATAATGGAATTTATGCGTTTGCGTACACCTGTTGTTTCCGTTGTTCTCGGTGAGGGAGGAAGCGGGGGCGCGCTTGCCCTCGGAGTATGCGACGAGCTTGCGGCCCTCGAAAATTCCATTTACTCGGTTATTTCACCCCGCGGCTTTGCGTCGATACTTTGGAAGGACGACAGCCGTGAGAAGGAAGCGGCTTCTATAATGAAAATTACGGCGGAGGATATGCTCTCGCTTGGCATAGCGGAGGTCATAATTGAGGAGCCTTTAGGCGGCGCTCAGAATGACCATAGTCAAACTGCCGAAAATATCCACGAATTTTTGTATAAAACGCTATGCAAAAAAATGAAAATAGATATTGACGTTTTGCTCAATGAACGATATACTAAGTTTAGAAAAATCGGTGAGTTCAGTGAGCCTTGATTTTTCCGAATATAGGAACGGCAGCTTCTCCCATATTTGGGCGAACAGTCCGCTTTTTATATAAAGGCAGCACCGTGTAAAGACTGCCCGAGCTGTTTTGCGCGGTATTGCCGTAAAATATTTGAATGGAGGATACGCAAAATGGTATTTGATAAGGTAAAGGATTTGATCGTTGACCAGCTCGATGTTGAAGCCGATAAGGTAACTCTCGGCGCAAACATTCAGGACGACCTCGGCGCAGATTCTCTCGATGTCGTTGACCTCGTTATGAGCCTTGAAGAAGAATTTGACATTGAAATCCCCGATGATGCTGTCGAGAATATCAAGACAGTCGGCGATGTTGTTAAGTACATTGAGGATAACCAGTAATTTTTACCTTTAAAAAGGTCGGAGCACACAGCATAAACGCTGTGTGCTTTTTACCTTTTTATGGTCGGTTTTGGGAGAAAACGGATTTTAACGTTTATTGTCCGTATTTTTTCTGTCCGATGTTACGAATCAGCAAAAAAAGATATAAAATTTGTATGTTTTAGTATTGAAAAAAGTAAATGTTTAATGTATAATAATTGTAGAATGCGGTAGTACTAATTTTTGTGCGGCATTATCGCATAGCTTAAATAAGTGACGGATATTAAAACGCTTTAATCGGATCTAAGAAAATATGGAGGGTGACCCTGACGGGCAGTATTGACTATGATAAATGCACATGAATTAAAAAGAACAACGGTTGTACTAATCTGTTCCGCCATTTTAACCGTGCTGGCGGTTTTATCCGCCGTTATATTTGCCGCCGCAGAAATGTCATTGGCGGCTGTCGGAGTTTCCGCAGCGCTTGGAGCGGCTTCGGCTGTAATACAGATTTTATCTGCCGCCAAGATTATAAGGGCGAGAAAATTTCTCAATAATGCGGAAAGGCAGGTTAAGGACATTGCCTTTATACAGTATGACAAGTCGAGGGGACTTGCCTATTTAACCCCAAACTTTGCCGAAATGACGGGGATTGAAGTCGGTTCGGAAATCATCGGGGAAGACGATTATTCCCATGTTATGACCGAGCTTATTTCGGGCAGATTTGACCCAAATGAGGATATTTATATGTCCTGCATACCCGAGAAATGGCTTAAAATCAACTCGTTTACCGTTGGAGGGCATGACCTTATCGAGGTTTTCGATGTTTCAAAATATGTGGCGTGCAAAAACGTTATCAAAAGCCTTAAATATTATGACGCCCTTACAAATCTTCTCAGCAGGGATGCCTTTATTTCCCAGGTTAGGACCGCTTCAAAATTCAACACCGAAACAATCGGCATTATCCATTTCCTCATAAGCGGACTCGATAAGGCAGCATCATTCCTCGGAACAGCCACCGCCGACAATATCATCGCAAGAATCGCTTCGTTCATAAAGAAATATGAGAATCCGCATAATATTTTTACGGGCAGAACCTCCACAAATGAGCTTGGTATGCTTATCCTTGAAACCTACGATGATGGCTGCCGAAGGCTTGCTGATAAGGTATTCGGCGGAATTAAAGACCTTGTTGCCGCGCTTCCCGAAAAGGAGAAAAGCGTTGTAAGGGTTTTCTGCGGCTACGCCTGCTTCCACGGCAATGAAAACGATGCGGAAACAATTATGTCGGCTGCGGATTTTGCCGCATTTGAAGCCGAGAGCAGCGTAAGCTCCGTACCCGTTGAGTTTAACACATCAAGCTACGCCCTTAAATCCCATGAATTCAAAAAGATTCAGGTTTTTGAGCACGTTGTAAGCGGCAACTGCATAGATTACCATTTCCAGCCTATCGTTAACGCTCATACGGGCGAAATCTACGGTTATGAAGCCCTTATGCGCCCTCGGACAACGGACGGAATAAAGCTCAATCCCCTTGAGGTTCTCGAAATTGCCAAGCAGCAGGAAATGCTTTACAGAATCGAACAGCTTACCTTCAAAAACACCTACAAAATACTCTCGGAAAACCAAGACTTTTTCAGCACGAGAAAGATGTTCATTAACTGCATCCCCAACGCACTCCTTTCGGACGAGGACTTTGCGGAGCTTGCGGATATGTACGGCGCTCTGTTTGACAAGGTTGTTGTTGAAGTTACCGAGGAAAATCCCGTTTTTGACAGCGCAGTAAATATTATCAATAAACGCTTCCGCTCAAGGAACACCCAAATTGCGCTTGATGATTACGGAACGGGCTACTCTAACGACTCAACACTTCTTGCCGTTAAGCCCGATTACATAAAAATCGACCGCTCTATTATGACAAATATTGACAAGGACGTTCAAAAGCAGCACCTTGTCGCAAATATGATAGGCTTCGCTTCGGAGCATGGCATTATGACCCTTGGCGAGGGAATCGAAACCGAGGAGGAGCTTGAAACGGCAATCTCCCTCGGCATAGACCTTATCCAAGGCTATTACACCTGCAAGGCGACAGCTGTGCTTATGCTCGACATTCCTATGGAAATCAAAAACAAGATTATATCCTTTAACCTCAAGCATATGCGCAGGGTAAGCAGGATTTACCGAATTTCCGAGCCTGAAACCGCAGATGTTGTCGAGCTTGCCCTCGCAGGCTTTAACGAAATATTTATTACAAGCAAACAGGCTGTGCTTAAAGGCGACCCCGATGTTGAGGTTCACATGAAGATTACCTGCGATGCCGAACCCGAATCAAGGCTTAAGCTTGATAATGTCAACATCGCTTCAGACGACAGTACCGTTCTTTCCTTTGCAAAGGGAAGTCGGGTCAATATGGAGCTTGAGGGGACAAACACATTCAGCCACGGCGGCATAAGGGTTCCCGGCGGTTCAATGCTCTTTATCAGCGGTAAGGGCAATTTAACCGTAAATGATACGAAGATAAACTCATTCGGCATAGGCGGCGGCTATATGCAGGATTACGGTCAGATTACACTCGGCGGAGAGGGCAAAATCGAAATTTGCTGCAGGGGCGATAACGTTATCGGCATTGGCGGCGGAATCGGCTCGTTCACATCCCCGATAAGGGTTATTTCGGGTTCGCTAAAAATGCAGGTTGACGGCAAGGACATTGTCGGAATAGGCAGCTTTTCAGGCGAAACCTCAATCGGGCTTAATCCCGCATCGGTTGACATTGCTATGGGCGGTGAATCCGTTGTCGGAATCGGTTCAAGAAACGGACACATTACAATTGACAGCGCCGCAAACCTTAACGCAAGAATTTCCGGCGATAACTGCTGCTGCATAGGCACCTTTGAAAAGGGAAGCGGCAACATCATAATCAACGGCGGAAAAACCAACATCGCCGTTAACGGCAAAAACATTGTCGGCATAGGCGCGGCAAACGGAAACATAGAAACTGTGCTTAATGCGGGAGCTGTTAACGTTCTGTGCGAGGGCGACAATGCCGTCGGCGTTGGCGACAGCAGCGGTTCGGGTTCAGTTCGATGCAGGGGAACAACGCTTAAATCAATCACAAAGGCATCCTACGAAAATCCCCTTGGCGTAAAAAACGGCAGAGTTTATGTTCGTGGGGGAAGCATTGAAACAAGCAGCATTGAGCCGATAGAATGCTATTCCGCAGAGGGGGAACGGCTTGTTCAGCTTAAAACAGACGGCAGAACGCCGTTTAAACGCACTGTAACAAGCGGAGAAACAACCTACCTTTACGCTGCCGAACCAACGGGAGAGGAATTTATGTATGTATATATCCCCGCAGGATTTGCGGAAACTTAATCAGATATGAAAAACAAAAGCGATGTTAAGGTTATGCTGCCTGCGGCGTTATTCGGCATATCCTAAGGACATCGCTTTTGTTCGGGTATTTCCCGAATCTATTTCAAAGCTTTAAGGAGAATGCTTATGGACAAGCGGATTTCATCACTTATTGACAATATCGAAAAGGTTATTATCGGTAAAAGGGAGGTTATTACTCAAGCCGTAACGGCGCTCCTTGCGGAGGGTCATGTTCTTATCGAGGATGTCCCCGGAGTGGGAAAAACACAGCTTGCGGCGGCTCTTTCACGTTCGGTTGACGGCGCTTTCAGCCGAGTTCAGCTTACGCCGGATGTTATGCCCTCGGATATTACGGGATTTTCCATGATAAACCGCCAAACGGGCGAGCTTGAATACAAGGAAGGAGCGGCTTTCTGCAACTTTCTCCTTGCCGATGAAATAAACCGCGCATCTCCGAAGGCGCAGTCCTCCCTCCTTGAAATAATGGAGGAGCGTCAGGTCAGCATTGACGGAAAAACCCACGCTCTCCCCCGCCCCTTTATGGTTCTCGCAACGCAAAATCCCGTTGAAACATACGGAACGTATCATCTCCCCGAAGCGCAGATGGATCGCTTTGCGATGAAGATAAGCATGGGCTATCCCGACAAATCGGAGGAAATGAGAATTCTTGAACGAAATGAATTTGAAAACCCCGTATCAAGCCTTACGCCCGTTCTTACAACGGACGATATTGCCCAAATTCAGGATGAGGTTAAAACGGTCAGGGCGGCTGATAACGTAAAAAATTATATCGTTGCAATTTCCGATTCAACAAGGAACAGCGAAAATATAAAGCTCGGTGTAAGCCCGAGGGGCAGCATTGCCCTTTACAAAGCGGCGAAAGCGCTTGCATTCATAAACGAAAGGGACTACATTACCCCCGATGATGTTAGGGAATGCGCAGTGGCTGTTCTTGCGCACAGAATAATGCTCTCGCCAAAGGGCAGGGCTGTTCTTGAAACCCCCGAAGCGGCGATAGAGAAGGCTGTTGCCGAAACAATCGTACCGACGGAATAAACGGAGTGGAGGTCTTATGGAAAAGCAAAGGCAAGGCGGCGTTTCCGCAATGCTTACACGAATTATCGGCTACCTTATTGCAATGGGAATTACCGTTTTCTTTTCACTTTATATGTCTGCGCAAACGGGTTGGATATTCTTTTATGTGCTTGCGGCGGCGCCTGTTTTTTCCCTCATAATTACCCTTATAACCTACATTTCAAAATTTGTTGAGGTTTCCGCAGATGTAAGCAGCAATATGGTTTACAAAAGCGAAGAATTTTTTCTCAGGGTAAAGGTAAGGAACAAAAGCATTCTCCCCGTTCCCGCCGTTATAGTGAAAATATCCGAGTATGAGGGCTTTGAAACGGATAAAAGGACCGAATATTCGGTCAGCGTTTCGCCAAGGAGCGAAACGAGCTTTGAGGTAAGGTTCAAGGCGCTTATGTGGGGCGCAGAGGAAATAGGGATTGAAGAAATATCTATGATGGATTTTCTTCATCTTGTTAAGCTGCCGATTTATAAGGGAAAGAAACGCAGTTCAGCGTCATATTCATGTGTTGTTAAGGTTTTCCCGAATATTCCCGATGTGCCCTCCGATATGCCGCTTATAAGAAACGCCGCGGAAACAATTCGATTTTCCGATGAAAGCGAGGACACCAAGGAGAACAACGGACTTAACCTCTTCGGAAGTATGCCCGGCTACACCCACCGTGAATATGCGCCGGGCGACCCTGTGAAGCGGATAAACTGGAAGCTGTCCTCAAAAAGAGATGTTTACATGGTTCGGCTTGATGATGAAGCGGAAGCTATGCGGCAGATAATCGTCCTTGACAGCGTTGGCAGCAGTCGCGCTTATAATGAAAGGGCTGTTGAAGGCGTTCTTGCCATAGCATTTTCACTCTTTAGGCTTGGCTTTGAATCAACCGTTTGGTATAACACAAGGGACGGGTTTGTTTCCGCCGATATAAAGGATTTCGGCGATATTTCCGCATTGCAGACCGCTTTTGCCGATTATTCCTTTATCACGCTCGAAAAGGCGGCGGAGAGGATACCAATCTCAACGATTTCTTCGGAGGGAAAGGGCGGCGGAATTATCCTTTTTACCCCCTCCCCCGATTATGCCATTGCGGCGGAGGCTGATGCCGCATACCGCAGTGGAGAAGGCTTTACAGCCGTTGTTGCGGGCGAAGCCTCCCCCGCCGTTTCACCATGCTGGATTATGGCGGAGGATTACACCGCCGAATATATTTCATAGCCGTAACCGTATTAACGTTTGAAGGGAGGGACGGTCAGTTGGACATTTTCAGCAAGGAAAATCTTACAAAAAAAATTCTGCCGTTCCTTTTCTCTGCGGCGGAAATGGCTGCAATTTCGTATATTTACCTTGAAACGGTTTTTAACCCTTATAATCTGCTCTCGATTATTATAACGGCTGCGCTTTTCCTTATATATGATTTTATGTGCAGCCATAAAAAGCTTGGCATCCCGATTTATATTGCCCTTATGGCGGCGGTTGTTGTATCGATTAACATAATAATGCGGAATGTTGAAAACCGCTTTGCTTTCCTTGAATGGTTCCTTACGGGCGGAGCCACAATCGAAACAACGCCGCAGTTTATGCTGCCGCTTATGATATTTTTCAGCTTTTTCATAAGCTCAGTAACGTACTATTTCACACATATTATTTACCGTGTTTCAATTCTTACCCTTATAAGCCTTATTCCGTGCGCAATTTACATCAAGGCATCGCAGAGCGTACCGACCTTTTTTGCTATTTTTCTTGCGGCAATGAATATTTTTATGTATATAAACCACTATCAGCGGAGGAATTCCGAGAAACGCACAACCGCCGGAAAAACCGCTATGCTCACCGCCTACACTGACTTTGCCGTTGCCGCAGTCCTTATTGCCGTAATTCTCCCCAAGCCGCAGGACACTCCTTTCTATGACCGCTTTGAAGCGTTCACAAACCACTTCTCATTCAGGGGAAGCTATGGCGATGTATCAGGCGATTTCACCGAGCATTCCGGTAACGCCGATAATTTTAACGAAATGGAAAGCAGAGTAATCTATTACTTAAGCACGAATAATCCCCAATATTTCAAAATTCAGGTTTTCAATGAGTACGATGAGGAAAACCGCTACTGGATTTATGATGGAATTTACAGCGGAAGCGGCATAACCAACCGCGGCAGTTCGGATTGGGAGGAAGGACGTGCGAATTTGAACCTTTCCGCTCTCCTTGACATATATAAACAAAGTGATTTATCCGCCGCAAAGGAACTTATTGCGGGCATTGATGCCGAAAGCATTGACAGCCTTGAATCGGACAGCGAATATTACGCAAGAATAACGGCGGTCGATTTCCCTGCGGAATACCTTATCGCACCCGAAAGAATCTTCGGCGCGGAGCTTATCTCAAGGGTGGATAAATCCACAAAAATGACTCCCGCAGGCGAGGTTTTTCCCGCCGAAAACCGCCTTGGAAGCGCAGAAACCTATGATGTCAGCTTTTATGACGGCGATTTTGCAAGAACAAGCGGCTGGGTGGAATCGGGGCTTTGCAATATGAGCTATGACGAATTCGGCGAGCTGCTTGCCGCTCTCATAAGCCGTGAGGACACGGACAGCGACGAAAGGGATATTCTTACCGAGTTTTATATGGAAATGCTCTATGCCGATGAAACCTGCATGGCGAACGGCTACCCCGTTTCCGCAGAAATACAGCGGCTTTCCGATGAAATTACCGCAGGGCTTACCTACGATTGGGAGAAGGCGGACGCCATTGAGCAGTATTTTTACACGAACGGCTTCATCTATGACCTTGCCTATAACGCGCCCGATGAGAGCGACACGCCCGAATTCTTTATTTTTGAAAGCAAAAGGGGAACCTGCTCCGATTTTGCAACGGCATATTGTCTGCTTGCAAATGCGGCAGGACTTAGGGTTCGCTTTACGGAAGGATTTATATGCGGCGAGGCTGTCAGCGAGGATATGTATCAAATACTGACGGAAAACGCCCACGCTTTCCCCGAGGTTTATATTCCGGGCGCAGGATGGACAATCTATGAACCCACTGTAAGCGGTTCAAGCGGCATCGGAACAGGCTCGGACTCCGATGATGAGCAGACCGACTATGTAACTGTTTTTGCCGCAAGCGTTGCCGTTTTTATATGCATAATTCTTGTGCTGCTTGTAATTATTTTTATGCCGCAGATTGAGGAGCTTGCCTTTTCCGTTAGGGTGAAGCTATCCTCGGCTGAAAAGGGCGTACTCCTCATTTACCGCAGGCTTTCCTCAAAGGCGGGAAAAATTTACGGAACGGACACCAAAAGGCTGACCTCATGCCAGCTTGCTAAGCTGATAGAATCAAGAACACAGCTGCCTACGGACGAAATAATTCTTCCCTTTGAACGTGTATGCTATGGCAATCTTTCCGCCGATAAAAAGGAATCCGCCGCAGCGCTTACGCTTTACCGCAGGCTTGTCCGGATTATGAAGAAAACCTCCAAAAAGCGGCGCAAAAGGAAATAAAATAAGCCTCCCGATTAAATAAAGTCGGGAGGCTGTCTTTTATGTTTTTGCTTCATACCATGTGAAGCCCTTTCCCACATCCGCCGTAAGGGGAACGGAAAGGCTTGCGGCGCTGTTCATTTCCTCGCCGAGGACTGCCGCCGCTTTATCGGCATCCTTTTCCGATACTTCTATGATAAGCTCATCATGAACCTGGAGAATAAGCCTTGCGTCAAGCTTTTCTTTCCTTAAGCGGGCAAAAACCTTTACCATTGCAATTTTAATTATATCCGCCGCTGTGCCCTGAATGGGCGCATTCATTGCCGCGCGTTTTCCGAACGCTTGAAGATTCTTATTGGAATTCTTCAGCTCGGGAATATATCTTCTTCTTCCATAGAGCGTTACTGCGTATCCCTTTTCCTGCGCATCCGAAACGGCGTTATCCATGAACTCCTTAATTTTGGGATAATTCGCAAAATAATTTTTGATGTAACGCTCCGCCTCCGCAACGGAAACATCTATGTCATTTGAGAGCGAATACGCTCCTATGCCGTAGACTATTCCGAAGTTAACCGCCTTTGCCGCGCGGCGCATTTCACTTGTTACCATTTCGGGCGGCATATCGAAAACCTGAGCCGCAGTCGCTGTATGAATATCCATTCCGTCAAGAAAATTTTTCCGCATATTTTCATCGCCGCTCATTGCCGCAAGAATCCTCAGCTCAATCTGACTGTAATCCGCATCGAGGAGAACATAGCCGTCTGCGGCGGTAAAAAATCGGCGCATATTTCTGCCAAGCTCTGTGCGAACGGGAATATTCTGCATATTGGGCTCGGTGGAAGAAATTCTGCCCGTTTTGGTTTCCGTCTGCTTGAAAACCGAGTGAACTCTGCCGTCCGCTTCAACCTCTTTAAGCAGCCCGTCAACATAGGTTGAGCTTAGCTTTGTAAGCTGTCGGTACTGCAGGATAAGGTCGATAATCTCATGCCTGCTGCGAAGCTCCTCAAGTACCTCCGCATTGGTTGAATAGCCTGTTTTGGTTTTCTTCCTTGCGGGGAGTCCCATTTCCTCAAAAAGAACCGTTCCGAGCTGCTTCGGCGAGCTTATGTTGAACTCATGCCCCGCCATAAAATAAATCTGCTGTTCAATTCCGTTTATATCTGCGGAAAGGCCCTCGCCAAAGTTCCTTACTCCCTCCGCATCAACACGCACGCCCCAATACTCCATTGAAGCGAGAACCTCAGTAAGCGGCTGTTCAACCTCATTAAAAAGCTGCTCCATTCCGTTCCTTTTGACTTCCTCGTAAAGAACCTCGCAAAGACCGAAAAGGCTTGCAATATCGCTGTTTTCCCCCATATCGTCATAATACGGTGAGTTATATTCGGCACACATTCTATCAATTGTATATTCGGAAGAGGACGTATTAAGCATATAACCGAGTATGTCAGCATCGGCAATAAGTCCTTTCAGCTCCCCGCCGTTTTCAAGGCAGAATCTGTAAGCGCTTTTTGCCCTAAAAGCGTACTTCCTGCAGCCGGAGGTTAGGAATTCAAGCTGTTTTTCCTTATCATTAATTGTAACTATACCGTCATTGTACGCTATTTTTAAATTACCTTCGGTATAAATAAACGAAACAATACTTTCCGTATGAATAATTTCATTAAATAAGCCGTCATCAAGGGTCTTGACGGAATAATTTATCCTGCAAATAGGCTCCTTTTCGGAAAGGGAATCCTCCGAATCAGCCGAGGGTTCAAGACCGAACTTTTCAAGGAGCTTAAACATTTCAAGCCTTGTAAGAAGGGCAGAAACCGCCCTTTTATCGGTTTCTGCAATAAGATAGCTTTCGGGATTTATATCAATCGGGGCGTTACAAACAATGGTTGCAAGCCATTTGCTGTGCCTTGCGTCATCCTCCCCCGATTCAAGCTTCGCAAGGACAGATTTTGTAGCTGAAAGACTGCCGTTTTTAAGATTTTCATAAAGCTGTTCGATTGTGCCGTTCTCCCTTACAAGGGCGAGAGCGGTTTTTTCTCCGATTCCCTTTACTCCGCTGATATTATCGGAGCTGTCGCCCATAAGCGCCTTGAGGTCGATAAGCCGCAGGGGATCGAAGCCGTAATCCTCGGCAAATTTATCGGGGGTATACACCCTAAGCTCCTTTGTGCCGTGAAGAAGAACCGTTACCTTATCGTTCACAAGCTGGAGCGAATCCCTGTCACCCGTAAGAATAACGCACTCGTTTCCGCTGTCGCTGCACGCTTTGGAAAGCGTTCCGAGAATATCATCCGCCTCAAATCCCTCCGCTTCAAGGACATGAACTCCTATCCCACGGAGAAGCTCCTTTATAATCGGCATCTGCTGCGCAAGCTCCTCGGGCATACCATGGCGGTTGGCTTTATATGCGGGGTCAGCCTTATGCCTGAATGTGGGCGCGCGAAGGTCAAAGGCGCAGGCAACCGCATCGGGGCGCTGCTCGCCCTTAATTTTAAGATAGATATTCATAAAGCCCGTAATGGCATTTGTATATACACCGTCCTTGTTGGAAAGCATTTTTATTCCGTAAAAAGCACGGTTCATTATACTGTTTCCGTCTATTGCAAGAAGCTTCATTATTTTTGACCTCCGTTTAAAGGAACAAGCGAATGTTTCTCGTTCCGAAAAAATCCCCGTAGTATCGGGTTCGTTCCGCAAAACGCAAAAATCGGGGAATAACAGCAACCGTCATAAACGCCCATTGCCCCTTATTTATCCGCCGTTTTTACATATTTTCAACAGTGCTTATTCCGAGAATATCAAGGTGCTTGACAATTATTGCCCTTGTCAGCTTCGCAAGCGCAAGCCAGCTTGATTTCTTCTTCTCATCCTGTTCGTTCATAATGTTGTTCTCATGATAAAAACGTGAGAATGAAACGGCAAGCTGATATGCGTTTTCACAGATATAATTCGGCGCTTTTTCGTCAAGCGCATAGCTGAAAGCATTTCCCGTCATTATAATTTTAAGCACAAGCTCACGCTCAGCGTCGGTATAAATTCCGTTTAATTCAGCCTTGAAGTCCCCTGCCTTTTTCATAATGGAATTAATTCTTGAAACAGTGTAAAGCAGGTAAATTCCCGTTTTTCCCTCCGCAGACATAAATTTGTCAAGGTCAAAAATATAATCCTTTGAACGGTGATTTATAAGATCCCCGAACTTTAACGCAGCCATTCCAAGCTTGCGGGCATAATCCTCACGGTCGTCCTCATCGACAAAGGAGGAGCTTGTAAGGCGTTCAAGGGATGCGTTTGTAACCGTTTCAATAAGGTCGGAAAGGCGCATAACTCCGCCGTCACGGGTTTTGTAGGGCTTTCCGTCGCTTCCGTTCATTGTGCCGAAGCCCAAAAATTCAAGCTCGGTTTCCGCAGGGACAAGCTTCGCACGTCTTGCGCAGCGGAAAACCTGAGTAAAGTGAAGCTCCTGCCGCTTATCAACAACGTACCAAATTTTATCGGGGGCAAAGTCCTTTTCCCTCTGGATAATGGTTGCAAGGTCGGTCGTTGCATAAATGCTTGAATTATCCGACTTGCGGACGATAACCGGCGGCATAGGCGCTTTATCCGATTCCTCCGCAACATCAACAACAAGCGCGCCGTTGCTCTCATAGGAAAGTCCCTTATCCTCAAGAATTTTCATAAGCTCGGGGATATATTTATCCGCATCGCTTTCGCCGTACCAATAATCGAAGTCAACATCGAGCCTTTGATAGTTTGATTTAAGGTCGGCGACGGATGTTCTTAAAATTTCCTTCCAAAGGGCGATATAACCCGCCCTGCCGCTTTGAAGCTCAAAGGTAGCGGTATGCGCCTTTGCCTTAAATTCCTCATTCTCCTTGCTTTTTTTGCTTGCGAACGGATAAACCTCGCAAAGCAGCTCCGCATTAAGCGTCGGAACGCTGTCGGTGTCGGGGTTAAAGCTTTCCTTAAAGCATTCCCAATCAGGGTAACGTTCATTCAGCTCCGCAATAACAAGACCTATCTGCAAGCCCCAATCTCCAAGGTGGACATCGCCGTAAACGGTATTTCCGCAGGCTTTTGCAAGACGTTTCAGCGATTCGCCTATAACAGCGGAGCGGAGATGCCCTATGTGGAGCGGCTTTGCAACGTTCGGGCCGCCGTAATCTATTACGATGGTCTGCGGCTTTTCCGACTGAGGTATTCCCAAGAACCTATCCCCCTCGATATCCTTTGCGACTTTGAGCATATATTCATCATTAAGCGTAAGGTTGAGGAATCCGGGTGCGACTGCCTCCGCACTGCTGAAAATTCCCTCCTCACGAAGAACCGCCGCAACATTTTCGGCAATCATAATCGGGGCTTTTTTGTACAGCTTTGCTCCCGCAAAAGCGCCGTTGCACTGAAACTGGCAAAGGTCAAGCCGATCCGATGCGGCTACAACGCCGAGCTTCGGGTCATATCCGCACCTTCCGAAGGCGGATGAAACTATATCGGTTAATATTTTTGTAACAGGCTGCATTTTAAATCATTCCTTCTTTATCAAATCCAAAATATTATAGCACAGATTTGCAATTATTTCAAGTGGGGGACCGCTTATTCCGGCCTTCCCCCGAATTTCTCCCCTGCACAGCTGATTTTATCGTTTTAATATGCTCGGGTGAAAGGCGATATAACCCCATTATATCGTCATCAAGCGCTTCATACATATCCCCGGTTCCCCCGTCAATGCTCATTATGCGGTTCACCCTTTCCGTAATCCTCTCCTGAATGTCCTGCGAAGCAAACGGTATCGGCACAGCTTCGATATGCGAACGCAGCAGCTTTACTGAATTAAACGTTTTTTGAAGAAAAAAAGCCGTCACGCTTGAATTCAGTATAGCCAGAATATATTTTATATGTAAACCCTCAATTTGCGGAATAAGGATATTACAGCTGTTCAGCGAAAGCGTTCCCGCATCATCATATGCAAAAACAGGCGCTTCGCCTATAAAGCGGTAAAGCAGCTTTTCGGGAGCGCGATATATCTCCTCGGGCGCTGACTGCTGGAATTTGCTCGGCTCAAATAAAATGTAGCTGCCGGCGGGCTTGATTTTGTATCTTGAAATGTCGCTGCCCCTTAATATCGGCTCATATCCCGCCCTTTTTTCGGCTGATAAGCAATCCCCGTTTCCGCCCGTTACAATCCCAAGCGCAAATTTGGCGTTATTGCGAAGATACACTGCATTATCCGCCGAGGATATTTTATTCAGGCAGTCATTTTCCTCATCGGTTACATCAAGCGAAAGCGTTATATTATTGCCGAAATATCGCGATTGATTTATTGTAAACTCCCGCATTTTCGTCCAAACGCTGCAGCCCTTAATTTCCTTGCGGCAATCCTTGACGGCTCCCAAAATAACCGCAGGACACTGTATCCCTTTAAACGCATTGCCAAGATATGCGGCAAATTTAAGAGAACAGCTGTTCATTATTATTCTCCTTGTTTCAAGGTGAGCCGCAGCCGTAAGCAAGGTTTTGGGGAGAACATATGCCAGGGCGCCGTTGTCTTTAAGCAGCGAAATGCCCTTTTCGATAAAAAGGTCAAACGATTCTATACCGCTGCCCGCCGCAGTTTTATATTTCGCCGAGAGATACCTCCTGTCCTCCTCGGAAAATTCATATCCCCACGGCGGATTTCCAATAACCGCATCGTATCTGTCCGTAATTTCCGCTTTAAGGGAATCCTCAACGGCAAAGTGACTGTATAATTCATCAGCCGAAATGTTCTCCGAAAGCAAAAAAACGTTGATTCTTGTTATCTGAACGCTTATTTCGTCAATATCCCGCCCGAATATATTATGAACCGACGCTCCCATATTAATAAGGCATATCAAAAAATTGCCTGTTCCGCAGCATGGGTCAAGGAAAGCTTTCCCCTCAAAATCCATAACGTGCCCAAGGCTCTCCAAAAGCCTGCGCACAATCCGAGTGGGAGTATAATACGTCCCCGAGGATTTTCTCTTTTGCATTCCCGTTAAGGATATGTAGATAAATCCCAATGTGTCCTCGGTGGGGTCAAATGCTATTTGCTCGGAAAAGTCGGAGATTTCGGAGATAAAATCATCATTCACGTTATCCGTTTTAAGCAAATCCCTTACAAGCAGGCGGAACACATCATTGCAAGGCTCTGCGGCAAGAAATTCCCGCAAGCCAATCGAAGCCCTATTGCGGCTCTGACAGTAAAGCCTAACCGCAGAATCGGCAAGCAGTATTCGCATCCTCTCTTCGGAAAGCATTCCATCCAATGCCAATAATTTTTGAGCGGCAACCAAATTCCTCTTATTGTGAATGTAATCCTTATACAAGGCTTTTCCGCCGACTGCCGTTTTATTGCGTCTGCTTTTAAGGCGCAAATTCTTTCCCGATTTTATTTCAAGCCGCAGTCCTTCGATATAATTTATATCGAACTGCATATTCTCGCCGCTGGGCGTAAGTTTGCCGAGCTTTATCCAATTTTTTGCCGTTGCGGGTGATATTGAAAGCATACCGCAGGCTTCATTTAGTGAAATAAGGCTCTGCGGCTCCTTTGAAAAACACGGTTGCCTTTCTGACATTTTTCCACACTCCAACAGAAAAGACCCAACCTGTTCAGAAAAAATGATTGGGTCTTTATTTTTACGCATAAAATTTCGATACCACTTCGGCGGCTGTTTTATTCATCAAGCATTTCAGCAACCTGCTCGCCATCGACTATCTGAATTTCCCTTATCGCAGAGATGCATTGACATTTAAAATTGCCGTCAAAAGGGTCGGTCATCAGATTTCAAGCGCAGCTTTAACAAGCTGCCAAAATTGCGAAGCAATTTTGCAAGCC
>JAJQIG010000010.1 GCA_021199335.1 Oscillospiraceae bacterium
TTGCCCACTTACATCAAGGCCGGGCAGAAATAACCGGGTTATTAGAGGTAACCCTTTGCAATAACTCCGCTGTCGGAAACGCACCACATTTTGTGTACAGTTCCATCGCTGTCGGTAACGCTCATATCGGGTTCACCCTGTGAGCAACCGTCAACAAGGCTGTATATCGAATTATTTTCATCCATATAGAGGGAGTAAATTTGGCTGAAGTTGCAGAAGGTTTCGCTCATAAGGTTAAATCTGTCCTGCTTTGCCTTGGAAAGAGTTTCCTCGTGAGGAAGAATAATGCCCTTTGAAAATTCCTCCAGCTTAACAAGGGAAACAAATCCTTTAAGGCTGTTCTTTACGCCGTTTGCCGTAAAATCCATTTCATAGACATATATGCTGTCATTCTTATCCTGAGCAAGAACATTTTCGTCAAGCCATTTGGTAAGAGTTTCACCCGCTTCCCTGTAGCGTTCATCGCCGCCCTGCGGAAGCTCCAAACGAATGATGTTGCAGGGATTTTTTTCGATATAATCGGCGCGCTGTTCATCGGAAATAATATCATAGGGAGGGCAGACCAAGGAATTAAGGCCGCCGCCCTTTTCGGGGTTGTAGCGCATACCCTTAAACGCTTTAATTTCAGCCATTTTAAGTTACGCTTTTTCGTGGAAGAAAAAGCATACTCCTTTCCATTAATTTTTAAGGCAGCACCGCACAAAGCTGCCAAAGAGGCCCTTGCGCGGTTTTTCCTAAGCTACTTTAAGCCGTTTCCACAGCAATTTTTATATTTTTTTCCGCTTCCGCAGGGGCAGGGATCGTTTCTTCCGACTTTCTTGCCCACTCTTCTTGTGCCCGAGGTTGAACCGTCGCCCGATGTGGCTGTGGGTTCAGCAACACGTTCTCTCTTAGGCTGTTCGTTGTTCTTTATCTGGATTGTGAACAAAAGCTTAATGGTTTCCTCACGGATTGATTCAACCATTGCATCGAACATTTCAAAGCCCTCAAAGCGGTATTCAACAACAGGATTTTTCTGACCGTACTGGCGAAGTCCGATACCCTTTCTGAGCTCGTCCATATCGTCAATGTGCGCCATCCATTTAATGTCGACAACCTTAAGGAGAATAACACGTTCAAGCTCCCTAAGAACCTCCGAGCCGACCTTTTCTTCCTTGTTCGCATAAAATTCCATAGCACGGTTTATAAGCTTATCCTTAATATCCTGCTTTGAAACGGCGGCAAGCTCCTCGGTTGTATAACGGAAATCATCGCTGACAGTGAAAAGGCCCATAAAGCGGTCACGAAGCCCCGCAAGGTTCCAGTCGTCATGGATGCTGTCGTCAAGCAGATATTGGTCGACTGTTTCGCTTATCATATCGCTGATCATCTTCAGGATGTATTCGTGAATATCCTCGCCGTTGAGAACCTTTTCTCTTTGGCCGTAGATAATCTCACGCTGCGCAGACATAACATCATCATAATTGAGGACATTCTTTCTGATTGCAAAGTTTCGTCCTTCAACCTTTTTCTGTGAGGATTCGATAATTCTTGTAAGCATTTTCGCTTCAATCGGCATATCCTCCTCAACCTTGAGGGTGTCCATCATGCCCGTGATTCTATCGCCGCCGAAAAGTCGCATAAGATCGTCCTCGAGCGAGAGGAAGAAGCGGCTTTCTCCGACGTCTCCCTGACGTCCCGCACGTCCGCGGAGCTGATTATCTATACGCCTTGATTCGTGGCGTTCCGTACCGAGGATAAACAAGCCGCCCGCTTCCTTGACCTTTTCGGCTTTTTCCTTTACCTCGGCATCATATTTCGCATAAAGCTCACGGTAAATCTTTCTTGCTTCAAGGATTTCCTCATCATTTGTATCGGCATAGCTAACCGCTTCGCTTATAACGTGCTCCTCCATGCCGCGTTTCTTCATATCGGCTTTCGCAAGGAATTCGGCGTTACCGCCGAGGATAATGTCGGTTCCTCGTCCTGCCATATTGGTGGCGATTGTTACCGCTCCGAACTGGCCTGCCTGTGCGACAATTTCGGCTTCCCTTTCATGCTGTTTTGCGTTCAGGACATTGTGCTTAATGCCCTTTCTTTTAAGCATTGCGGAGAGCTTTTCCGATTTTTCTATGGAAATTGTACCGACAAGAACAGGCTGTCCTTTTTCGTGGCATTCAACAATCTGCTTGATAGCGGCGGAGAACTTACCGTTTTCCGTTTTGAAAACAACATCGGGGTGATCTATTCTCAGAACGGGACGGTTTGTGGGAATTTCGATAACATCGAGCTTGTAAATCTCCTTGAACTCCTCCTCCTCGGTCATGGCTGTACCGGTCATACCCGAGAGCTTGTTATAAAGGCGGAAATAATTCTGGAACGTAATGCTTGCAAGGGTTTTTGATTCATGAGCAACCTTAACGCCCTCCTTGGCCTCGATTGCCTGATGCAAGCCATCGTTAAAGCGTCTGCCCATCATGAGTCGACCTGTAAACTCATCAACAATAATGACCTCGCCGTCCTTGACAACATAGTCAATATCGTTTTTCATTACTCCGTTCGCTTTGAGGGCCTGGTTGATATGATGGAGCAGGGTTGAATTATCGGCATCGTAAAGGTTTGTAACGTTGAAATACTGCTCCGCTTTTTTAACGCCGCGGCGTGTAATTGTTGCGGTTTTTGCCTTTTCATCTATGATATAGTCAGAATTTTCGGAATTATCCTCCTGGTCGATCTTATCGTCCATTTCAACAACGATATAGGGGGTAAGGGTTTTGGCGAATTTATCCGCTTTGGTGTAAAGCTCGGTGGATTTATCTCCCCTGCCCGAAATAATGAGAGGTGTCCTTGCTTCATCTATAAGAATTGAGTCAACCTCGTCAACAATTGCGTAGGCGTGACCTCGCTGAACCTTTTCCTTTGCGTATAAAACCATGTTGTCACGGAGATAATCGAAGCCGAATTCGTTATTTGTGCCGTAGGTAATGTCGCAGGCATAGGCTGCTCGGCGCCCGTCATTGTCAAGGTCATGAAGAATACAGCCTATAGTAAGACCGAGATAGCGGAAAACCTTTCCCATTTCCTCCGACTGATATTTAGCGAGGTAATCATTAACGGTAACGACATGGACGCCCTCGCCCGAAAGTGCGTTAAGATAGGATGCGCAGCACGCAACAAGGGTTTTGCCCTCGCCTGTTTTCATTTCGGCAATACGTCCCTGGTGAAGAACGATTGCGCCGATAATCTGAACGGGATAAGGCTTTTTGCCAAGAACTCTCCATGCGGCTTCACGCACGGTTGCAAGAGCCTCGGGCAGAATATCGTCAAGCGTTTCGCCGTTTGCAAGGCGTTCCTTTAGAATACCCGTCTGAGATTTAAGAGTTTCTTCGGACATAGCCCCGTAATCCTCTTCATAAGCAAGAACTTTATTTTTAAGCGGCTCAATTTTAGCAAGCTCACGTTTGCTGTAATTGCCGAAAAGTCCGTCAAAAATACCCATGTTTGTAATTCCACCTTTAATTTTATATAATTATCCACTTTAATACTTATACCATACCATACTATTATAACTCAATTTTGTATTATTGTCAATCGTTATTTTAGGATAAGTCAAGACAAAATTTACTATTGGCATTTCCCCAAATCCAACCGAATGGAAACAGATGAAAATAAAGAAAAAAATTAAAACAAAACAAGGAGGATTTTTTCATGAACATGAAAAAGACAATTGCAGCAGTAGCTGCAGGCGCAGTAGCCCTTTCTGCAATGGCTACAACAGTTTCCGCTGAGAGCGGTTCTCTTCACTACAATCTTACAGCGAATATGTATGATGCATATTCCGGCTCAGTCACATTTTCGACAACAGTTTCCGGTTTTGATGTAGCAGAGGCAGTTGACAACGGCGCAGAGGGTTTCCAAATCCGTATTAAGGGTGATTCTTCCAAGCTTGATTTTAGTAGTGTAGTATGGACTGTTAATGGTTATGTTATGGAAGCCGGCACAAGCGCAAACGTAAAAACCGACTCATTCAGCTATGTTTCATACAATAATATCAGCGCATGGTATGATAACTACGTTCCGGAATATGTACAAAACGATAATGGCAACGCATACTTCACAATTCCTTTTGCTGCAGGCGGCGTTACAGTCACATCCGGCACACTCTATGCTACCGTTTCCGTGACGATTCCTACAAATGATACCGGTTGGGCTTCGGCTGCAAGCTATTATGGCGTAGAATCCGAAGTTTATGCTGTTGCGACTGCTCCAAATGCATCATGGACTGATTATGATGGAGATGGAGAATATATTCAATATGAAGTAATGTCTCCAACTACTGCAGGTCAGGTTGTTTACCCTACCGGTGCTGAGTATGATAACAGTGGTGCTATTACTGACGGTTCAGTTACTTACCCTGTAATTACTTACGGTGATAATAATGCTACTGTGGGTATTGATGCTACCGATACAGACTCAAGCAAAACTATCGATTCTAGTGATAGCACATACTATTCATCTAACAAACTTGTTGTTGCAGGTTCAAACTATGTTCATCCTACAACAAGCCAGTATCCTATGATGACTTCTACAAATACCGCTAGCGTTTCGGAATCTGATTTGACAGTGTATTTTGCATCTCAGGCTAGTACATATGGCGATAACAAAAACTTCCTTGGTTCCTATGGAAACATCCTTGAATACCTCGAAAATAGCGAATATTCACTTGTTTCCGATGGCGTTTCATATGCAAATGTTAAGGCTGTAATAAATGATGTAATTGCTAACTATGATGATGTTACATTCGTATTCAATACAGCTGCATCGGGTATTGCGTATGATGAGAACACATACTACGCTAAAATCTTGAATAAGACGGTTACCGTTCCTACAGGTTATAAGTATGACTCAGACGGAGATACACAGTACACAAGCTTCTCACAGCAGCTCTACAACCTCTATGGCGATGAAACTACAGGTTATA
>JAJQIG010000017.1 GCA_021199335.1 Oscillospiraceae bacterium
GAGGCAAAGTTGGGTGAACAAAGTGTAAAACTCAATTAAATCAGCGTATCCTTAAATGCGCAGCGGAAACCATCGGGGGAGCTTCCGCCGAGAAAGTAGGTCTGCAGTTCCATTTCAATCAACTCCATAAAAAAATTTAAGGTAATACCTTGAATTATTTTATGAAAGAAAAATAAATCGGTGAAAAAATTTGCGAAGATTTTGAAGAACTATTGAAACATTTAACCGATTGGTGTATAATTCAATAAGGGGCATCGCCCAGTCACTATATTGTATAATCCGTTTTTGGAACGAAAGGATTTTTATGCTGAAAAAAGTTTTAGGCGCCGTTATACGGTATTTCCGCAAGCTTGATAAGGGCTTGTTTGTCGCTGTATGCGGGCTTTCGGCGCTTTCTGTAGTGCTTATGTATTCGCTTGTTGATAACGGCATAACATCAAAAGAACCGAGTATGTACCGTATGCAGTTTATATGCCTTTGCATCGGCGCGGCAATTGCCCTTGTTATGTCGGGCCTTGATTATCATAGATTTACAAAGCTGTGGTTTTTATATGCTCCTGCGGCGATAGGGCTTACCCTCCTGACCTTTACATCGCTAGGGTATCAGCCGAACGCTTCTGCGGATGATAAAGCGTGGCTTAATCTCGGCTTTACAACATTCCAGCCGTCGGAGGTTCTTAAAATTGCGTTTATAATGACCTTTGCGATACATCTTGAAAAGGTTAAGGACAAGCTCAATCACTTCCTCAATGTGGCGCTGCTGTGTATTCATGGGGCGATCCCTACGCTTATAGTAATGCTGCAGGGCGACGACGGAACGGCGATTATTTTCGTTGTTATTTTTGCCTGCATGATTTTTGCCGCAGGGCTTTCACTTAAATATATAATTCCCGTCCTCTGCGCGCTGCCGTTCGGGCTGTGGTTTATCTGGGAAAAGGTTATGCAGCCGCACCAAAAATTGCGATTCCTCGTCCTTTTTGTGGATGACCCGATGAGCGATCCCGAATATGCGGATATATTTTATCAGCAATATTGGGGAAGGCTTGCGCTCGGCTCGGGGCAGCTTTTCGGAAAGGGACTTCATGCGGATAAGTATGTCGAGGTTCCCTATGTGCAGAATGACTTCATTTTCACATATATAGGACAGTGCTTTGGATTCATAGGCTGCATTGCGGTTATTGCGGCGCTTGCGTATGTCTGCCTTAAAATTGTGGTTGACAGCCGCATTGCTAAGGACGATTTGGGCAGATTTATCTGCGTTGGCGTTTTTGCGATGATATTTATTCATTGCATCCTTAACATAGGAATGGTTCTTGTTGTTCTGCCTGTAATCGGAGTTCCGCTGCCGTTCATAAGCCAAGGCGGTTCTTCAATGGTAAGTATGTTTGTAAGCATAGGGCTTGTAATGAGCGTTTATTCGCACTCGGAGAGAAATTACCGTGTATTTTATGACGGAAAGTAAAAAATGCCGCACAGAGCTGATTTTCACAGCCCTTGTGCGGCATATTTTATTTCATTATTCGCCCGATTTTCCTTTGCAGAAGCTGTCTATATATCTGTCGATGCAATTTTCGATAATTTCAACCGCCTTATCCCTGCCCTTTACCTCGTCAATAACGGTTTCCTTGCCCTCAAGGGATTTGTAAACCGTGAAGAAGTGCGACATTTCCTCAAAAATATGCTTCGGAAGCTCGGAAACATCCTTGTAGGTGTTGTAGGTTGGATCGTTGAACGGAATTGCGATAATTTTATCATCGGGAGCGCCGTTGTCAAGCATTGAAATAACTCCGATCGGATAGCATTTTGTAAGAGCAAGCGGCTCAATCGATTCCGAACAGAGAACAAGGACATCCAACGGGTCGCCGTCCTCCGCATAGGTTCTCGGGATAAATCCATAGTTTGCGGGATAGTGGGTAGAGGTGTAAAGCACACGGTCAAGCATAAGAAAGCCTGTTTGCTTGTCAAGCTCATACTTCATTTTGCTGCCCTTTTCGATTTCGATTACGGCGAAGAAGTTGTCCTTTGTAATGCGGTTTGGCGAAATATCATGCCAGATATTCATTTGTTAACACTCCTTGTTTTTATTGTTTTTGTAAAGCTCCTCGGTTTCCTTTACGATATATTTCGGACGCGCTTTCGCTTCAAGATAAAGCTTTGAGATATATTGCCCCATAATTCCCGTGCATAAAAGCTGGATCCCGCCCAAAAGGGTGAAAAGGAACGACAGCGTGAGGGCGGACCCCGCATTGCCTGCGCAAGCCCTTACTATAAGGATAACAAGCAGCGCAAGTGCGGCAATAAGCAGGATTATCCCAAGGAAAATCGGAAGAGCCAACGGGGCGGTCGAAAACGCCATTATCCCCTCAATTGAGTATTTAAGCAGCTTCCAAAAGCTCCATGTTGTTTTCCCTGCGGCACGTTCGGTATTGTTTACTTCGATATATTTGGTTTCAAAGCCGACCCAGCTGAAAATTCCCTTTGAAAAGCGGTTATATTCGGGCATTGAAAGGATGGCGTCAACCATCTGCCTTGTCATAAATCGGAAATCCTGCGCTCCGTCAATAATTTGGGTTTGGGAAATGCCGTTTATAATCTTATAAAACATTCGGGAGAAAAACGAGAGCAGCTTAGGCTCGCCCTCCCTTGAAATTCGCCTTGTTGCGGCGCAGTCATATTCTCCCGAGCGAACATAGTCATACATCTGCGGAATAAGCCTTGGCGGATGCTGCAAATCCGCATCAAGGGTAACAACGTAATCTCCCCTTGCGTTTTCAAGCCCCGCAAAAAGTCCCGCTTCCTTGCCGAAATTGCGTGAAAAGGAAACATAGCGTACCCTTTCGTCCCGCTCGGAAAGCCGCCGCAGCAAAGCGAGAGTTCCATCGCCCGAACCGTCGTTTATAAAGAGAAATTCAAATTCAAGCCCGCTGTGTTCCGCTTTCATATCATCGCTTACCTTGATTATCTCGTCATAGAAAAGCGGGAGAACCTCCTCCTCGTTATAGCAGGGAACAACCACGGAAATAAGTTTTTTATCCATTTAAACAGTCCTTTTATTCAACCGTCACCGATTTTGCGAGATTCCTCGGCATATCGACATCATTGCCCCTTAAAACGGCTGTGTAATATGCAATCATCTGGAGCGGAACTACCGTTGTAAGCGGCATAAGAAGCTCATCAACGGCAGGAAGCTCTACCTTATAATCAACGCTTGATGAGTCAACCTCCGTTCCTTCGGCGCATATCATAATAACCTTTGCGCCCCTGCTCTTGACTTCCTTAACGTTTGAAGCGGTTTTCTCGAAAAGCGCACTCTGCGTTGCGATTGCGATAACGGGGGTATCCTTTGTAACAAGGGAGATTGTGCCGTGCTTTAGCTCGCCTGCGGCATAGGCTTCGCTGTGAATGTAGGATATTTCCTTTAGCTTGAGCGAGCCTTCCATACTGAGGGAATAGTCAAGACCTCTGCCGATATAAAGCAGGCTGTCGGCATTCATGATTTTGGATGCGACAAACTGGTAAGCGGCTTCGTTTTCGATGCATTTCTTTATTGCGTCGGGGATTTCAAGCAGCTTTTCGGTAAGCTCTCTGCACCGTGTTTCGTCAAGCTTGCCCCTTGCGAAGGCTATCTCAAACGCAAAGAGGTACATGAACGCAACCTGAACCGCATAAGCCTTTGTTGAGCATACGGAAATTTCGGGTCCGGCATTGGTGTACATAACCATATCTGCCTCACGGGCGATTGACGAGCCGACAACATTCACAATCGCAAAGGTATCAGCGCCAAGCCGCTTTGAAAGCTTGAGTGCGGCAAGGGTATCGGCGGTTTCACCCGATTGGGAAATTATTACGACAAGATCGTCCTTCGTAACAAGCGGTTCGCAGTAGCGAAACTCCGACGCTATATCGACCGAAACGGGCATTCTCGCAAGCCTTTCGATAAGAGCCTTGCCGACAAGCCCTGCGTGCATAGCCGAACCGCAGCCCACTATATAAATATTCCTGTAGCTCTTGATTTTTTCCTCCGTAAGACCGCATTCGGAGAAATCGGGAAGTCCGTCCTTGACTCTTGGGGAAACGGTGTTCCTTATTGCGGTCGGCTGCTCGTGAATTTCCTTGAGCATAAAGTGCTTATAACCGCCCTTTTGCGCTGCGGAGGCATCCCATGTTGCGGTTTGAAGCTCCTTTTGGATTTCATCGCCCCTTACATCGCAGAATTTTATGCCGTTTTCATCAAGAATGGCAATTGCGTTGTGTTCAAGGAGATAGTAGTCATGAGTATACTCAAGGATAGCCGTAACATCGGATGCGATAAAGCTCTCGCCGTCCTTCTTTCCGACAATAAGGGGGCTTTCCTTTCTTATGGCGAAAATCTTGTTCCTATGCTCCCTAAAAATAATGCCGAGGGCATATGCGCCCTCGATGTCGTTCATTGCTTTTGAAATGGCTTCAAGCGGGTTGCCGTCATAGTAATAGTCAAGCAGCTTTGCGACGGTTTCGGTGTCGGTTTCGCTTTCAAAGCCATATCCCTTTGAGATAAGGAAGGACTTTAGCTCGCGATAATTTTCGATAATTCCGTTATGAACGATTGAAACTCTCCCATTGCCGATTGGGTGGGAGTTAATGTCGGACGGTTCGCCGTGGGTCGCCCAGCGGGTGTGGCCGATTCCCGCCGTTGCGAAGAGATGCTCCGTTTCCTTGAGCTTTTTTACAAGCCCGTCGTTGATTTTTCCTTTAGCCTTAACGGTTTTGATTTTATCCTCCTCAAAAACGGCGATTCCGGCCGAATCATAACCTCGATATTCAAGTCGGCGCAGCGAATCCACGAGGATTTGCGTGCATTCCTCCCTGCCGACATATCCAACAATTCCACACATAAAAAATCTGCTCCTTAATAAACTTGGGATGCGCCGAACAATGCCGAATCCCCCGCAGGGGGGATTCGGAAATGCCGTTATTCGGCGCCTACCGTATTGAGAAACGGCGCAGAAAGGGCGCTCATTTCCGAAATAAAAAAGCAATGCGTTCACACATCTGTTTTTTTATTTTATTCCGTGTCGGCTGCGGTTTATGTCCGAAGGGACTACTTTGTACCGAAAATTCTGTCGCTTGCGTCGCCGAGTCCGGGAACGATATAGTTCTGGTCGTTAAGTCCGTCGTCAACTGCGCCGCAGTAGATTTCAACATCGGGATAAGCCTTGTTTACTGCTTCAATTCCCTCGGGGGAAGCGATAATGCACATAAGCTTAATGCTCTTTACGCCCGCTTCCTTGAGAAGCTCAATCGTCTTGACGGAGGTTACGCCCGTTGCAAGCATAACATCGGTGATAATAACGTCACGCTCGGCGATGTCACGGGGGAGTTTGCAGTAATACTCAACGGCATTTGTTGTTTCGGGGTCGCGGAAAACGCCGATATGGCCTACCTTTGCGGCGGGGAGAAGCTCAACGATTCCCTCCGTCATAGCAAGGCCCGCACGGAGAATCGGAACAAACGCAACCTTTCTTCCCGAAACGATTTTTGACTTGGCAATTGCAATCGGGGTCTGAATCTCAACCGTTTTAAGGGGAAGATCCCTTGTTGCTTCATAGCACATAAGCATAGCGGTTTCCGATGCAAGCTCCCTAAATTCCTTGGAGCCTGTATTAATATCCCTCATAAGGGTGATTTTGTGCTGAACGAGCGGGTGATCGATAATCTTTACATTCTGCATAATAAATTCCTCCAACAATTACTTTTCAAGGCTTGATATAAGGTCCACACGGCGCTGATGGCGGCCGCCCTCAAATTCGGTATTAAGGAAAACCTCAACCATTTCACAGGCAACGCCGGGGCCTGTTACCCTTCCGCCCATGCAGAGGACGTTGGCGTCATTGTGAAGTCGGGTGTATTTTGCGGTGTAGGCATCGGTGCAAAGGGCCGCTCTTATGCCCTTAATTTTGTTGGCGGCGATGGAAATTCCTATTCCCGTTCCGCATATAAGTATTGCCTTTGACACCGTTCCATCGATAATTTTTTTGCATACCTCCTCGGCAACGGTTGGGTAATCGCAGCTTGAGCCGTCCATACAGCCCATTTCAACAAAGTCGACGCCGTTTTCTTTAAGCCATTTAATAATTTCGAGCTTTAAGCCGAAGCCTGCGTGGTCGCTTCCCACAGCAATTTTTTCGTTCATAATCAAATCCGCCGCCGCGTTTCTTTTGGGGGTAAGGAAACACACGGCTCTCCTTTCAATAAAAAAACATACAGGTATTATACCATATTTTCCTCGGCAAATCAAGGGTTTGAAATAACATATTTTTCGGGAGATTTGCAAATCAGATGAACAAATAATAAAAAATATGCGTTTGCTCTTGACATTGCGTGCGGCAGTGTGTTATAATTGTATTCATCGTGAATACACTTGTTTTTTGCACAAGGACGGTCGGGGCGTGATTTTGTGAACGATAAAACCTTTATAGTTGTCAGCACCGAGGTTCTGCCTGAGGTTTTCCAAAAGGTCTTGGAGGTTAAAAGGCTGCTTGCCTGCGGGGAGGAGAAAAGCTCCGCTTCCGCCTGCAAGAGGGTGGGGATTTCCAGAAGCGCATATTATAAGTATAGGGAATGCGTTTTTACCTATGAGGAAAAGCTGACGCAGAAAATCGTCACCTATTATGCCGCATTAAGGGATGAACCCGGAGTTCTCTCGGGATTTCTTTCGGAAATTCACAGGAACGGCGCAAATATACTGACCGTTAACCAGAATATTCCCATTGACGGCGCAGCCTCGGTAACAATAACTGTGCGCCTGCACGGCGAAGGGGCGGAGGCGTATAACCTTCGTGAAAAGCTGGGTGCGCTTCAGGGTGTTGTTGAAATAAAGCTGCTTTCGGGAGAATAATTAAGTTTAAGGAGTTTATATTATGGCTAAAATCGCAGTTTTGGGCTACGGCGTTGTCGGCTCGGGTACAGTGGAGCTTTTCTACAAGAATAAGGAGAGCATAATCAAAAAAGCGGGTAAGGAGCTTGATATTAAGTATATTCTTGATATAAGGGACTTTCCGGGAAACCCGTATGAATCGAAGCTTACAAAAAGCATTGACGATATTTGGAATGATGACGAGGTTACCCTTGTAGCCGAGGTTATGGGCGGAGTTAACCCTGCGTTTGACTTTGTAAAGGGCTGCCTTGAAAGAGGAAAAAGCGTTGTTACATCAAATAAGGAGCTTGTTGCGAAAAAGGGAGCGGAGCTGCTTAAAATCGCTGAGAGGAACGGATGCAACTTCCTTTTTGAAGCGTCAACGGGGGGAGCGATTCCCATTATCCGTCCGCTTCACCAGTGCCTTGCGGCAAACACTATAACGGGAATTGCTGGAATCCTCAACGGGACAACAAACTTTATCCTTACAAAGATGGTGGATGAGCAGATGGATTTCGGCGAAGCGCTCAAGATTGCGCAGCAGCTCGGCTATGCCGAAAAGGATCCGACCGCCGACATTGAGGGCCACGATGCCTGCAGAAAGATTTGCATTCTTTCATCCCTTGCCTTCGGAAAGCACGTTTACCCCGATTGGGTGCATTGCGAGGGAATAACGAGGATTACCCCAGAGGATGCGTTGTATGCCGAGAGCTGGGGCGGCGCGGTTAAGCTTATCGGCTCGGTTAAGAGAATGGAGGATGGAAAAATTCTTCCTATAGTTCGCCCTGCGTTTGTGTGCAGCGCAAACCAGCTTTCCCATGTAAGCGATGTGTTCAACGGCATAATGGTTTACGGCGATGCCATCGACCAGGTTATGTTTTACGGCAGGGGCGCGGGAAAGCTGCCAACGGCAAGTGCAATCGTTGCGGATATTATAGATGCGGCGAAGATGAACGGCACCTCCGTTTCCCAGAGGTGGGAGGACAGCTCGGACAACAGCTTTATTGCCGATTATAAGGACGATGTTGTTTCATTCTATGTTCGCGCGGATGGGGCTTCAAAGGAAAGCGTTGCCAAGGCATTCGGCGATGTTGAATATCTTTCGAGAGAAAACCAACCCGAGAGCGAGCTTGCGTTCGTTGCCCCCGAAATGGCGGAAAGGGATTTCGATGCGAAGCTGAAGCTTCTTGACGGAAAGGTTCTCGGTGCTGTCCGTATTCTTAATCTTGAGGGATAAGCCTGCGGCGGAGCTTCAGGCGCGGCATAATAAAATATATTGTTTACGGGGTGATTTTCATTGCCCCGTAAAATTTTAAAAAAATTTAAAAGGGGAGTTAAGTTTGTTCACCAAATCGTTGGGGGAATGAACGATAATGAAGCTATGATAAAAATTCAAATACCCGCAACAAGCGCAAATTTGGGTGCGGGCTTCGATGCGCTCGGACTTGCGCTCAGCTATTACAATTATGTCAATATGGAGGAAGCCGACGGAATACATATTGCAAGCCTTGATAATACCCCCGTTCCGCAGGACGAAAGCAACCTTATTTACGGAACGGCAAAAACTCTGTTCGATATCTGCGGATACCCCTTTAAGGGACTTAAAATCGAGCAGGTTAATAATATCCCTATGGCAAGGGGACTCGGAAGCTCCTCCGCCTGCATTATAGCGGGGCTTGTCGGAGCGAACACCATTATGGGCAATCCGCTCGGGCTTGACGACCTCGTTAACCTTTCAGCCGAAATAGAGGGTCATCCCGATAATACAGCCCCCGCGCTCCTCGGCGGGATAGTTACAGCAGTTTTTGACGGACGTGTTGTTCATTGGGTTAAGCAGGAGGTATTCACAACGCTTAAATTTGTTGTCGTTGTCCCCGATTTTGAGCTTAAAACGGAAAAAGCAAGGGCTTGCCTGCCCGATCAGATTTCACACAGGGATGCGGTATACAATCTTTCAAGGGCTGCCCTTTTCTCCGCCTCGCTTCTGACGGGAAAATTTGAAAACCTCCGCACAGCCGTTCACGACAGGCTTCATCAGCCTTACAGAATGGAGCTTATACCCCACGGAAGGGATGTTTTCGATACCTTCTACAGCCTTGGGGCTTACGCCGCATACCTGAGCGGAGCGGGCCCCTCGCTTATGGCGATCGTTGACGGGGACAACAAATACTTCTGCGGAAAGCTTAGGTTCGCCCTTGAAAAAATGGGGCTTGAAAAATGGGAGGTTCACGAATTGAATATTGACAACGCAGGTACAAAGCTGTTATAATATAAACAGGAATTTATATGCTTGACAGGGGAGAAATTTATGGAGATAGAATACTTTTCCGAAACCCGTGAATATAAAGACCAAATCGATCTTTACCGCGCGCTGAAATGGTATAACCTCCCCGGATATACCGACAGCGATATAGATAAGGCAAACCACAACAGCTTCTATTCCGTCTACGCTTATGACGGATACAAGCTGGTCGGACTCGGCAGGGTTGCATCCGATGGACTTACAGCCGCCGTTATGAGCGGAATTTGCGTAAGGCCCGATTATAGGCGCAGGGGAATAGGCGAGGAGATTGTTACAAGGCTTGTTTACTACTGCCAGTCGGGAAAATATCAGATGAACGTTCAGATTTTCTGCGAGGACAGTCTAAGGCCTTGGTATAAAAAGCAGGGATTTGAGGACTACAACCTCGGCATGAGGAAATGCATGGTTTTCCCCGAGGATCCGTGCAAGCTCAGAAAGGGATTCCATGAAATTTACGGCATAGAGCAGATAACCGATATATGCCCCGACTTTTATTGGTACAACTTCGACGCTTTCGGCGAGTTTAAATATTCCGAAACCCTCGGAACGAACGGGGAGCTTGTGCCTTCGCTGTTCATGACATTTTATTCGGAGGAACCTGTTAAATTTACTGCGGAAATCGATTTCCTCAATGTAAGCGAGTTTGAAATCGGCTGCAAGGGAGTAAGAACGCCCCTCTCGGCGTTTGACATTGTTAATACTCAGTCCCTTGGGTATTCGGAGGATAAGCGA
The DNA here is from genome assembly GCA_021199335.1 of Oscillospiraceae bacterium. Classification (GTDB taxonomy): domain Bacteria; phylum Bacillota; class Clostridia; order Oscillospirales; family Ruminococcaceae; genus UMGS363. The sequence continues at coordinate 9,930 of JAJQIG010000017.1, forward strand.
TACCGAATACGTTCCCTTGAGGACGATGATATAAATTTCTTCTGCGAGAGCTTCCATATAATGAACGTCTACAGGGGTCGCTGAACGGTACATACACAAACAGATTTTACAGGAGAACCTTATGCTTGAAATAAAAACCTCCTCCCCAAAGGAAACTATGGAATTTGCCGAAAAAATCGGCGGAATGCTCAAGGGCGGGGATATTATCGCCTACAAGGGAGGCCTCGGAGCGGGAAAAACCACCTTTACAAGGGGTCTTGCCGCAGGAATGGGGCTGCCCGATGAGGTCTGTTCGCCCACATTTGCCCTTGTTAATGAATATAGGGGCGAAAAGCTTACCCTTTATCACTTCGATATGTACAGAATAATGAATGCGGAGGCTCTTGAAACAACGGGATTTTATGATTATATCTCGGATGAAAGCGTTATTGCGGCGGAATGGTCGGAAAACATTGAGGACTGCCTGCCTGACAATATAATTACAATAACAATCGAAATAAAAGGCGATGAAGAACGCCTTATTACAGTGGAAGGGGATGAACGTTTTGATTCTGCTCGGTATTGATACTTCGGGAAAAACCGCTTCGGTTGCGGTGTGCGATGAGGAGAATGTGCTTGCCCAAACGTCGGTGCTTACAAGGCTTACTCATTCGCAGATAATTATGCCGATTTGCAGCGATGTCCTGCGGAATGCGGGAGTTTCGCTTCAGGATGTTGATGCGATGGTGGTATCGAACGGCCCCGGCTCATATACGGGACTGCGTATAGGAGTTTCGGCGGTTAAGGCAATGAGCTATGCTATGAAGAAAAAGTGCCTTGGGGTTTCTACCCTCGAATCACTGGCATATAATATGCGTGGGTTCAGGGGCGTTGTCTGCACGGTAATGAAAGCAAGGCTTGACCTTATGTATACAGCGTTTTTCACCTCATGCCAAAACACAATTACAAGAATTTTTGACGATACCATTCTTTCGGAGGATGATATTGCGTCAAGGATAAAATCATATCATGGGGATATAGTCCTTGTGGGCGACGGCGCAAAGGAGATTTATTCAATTCCCGAAATTTCGGAGCTTGACAACGTTGTTCTTGCGCCCCCGCATTTGAGATTGCAGCTTGCTTCAAGCCTTTGCTATGCATCGTTTGAAAAGCAGTTCGGCTCGGCGGATGCGCTTAATGCGGAATATATGCAGGTGACAAAGGCTGAAAAGGACCTTATGGAAAAGGCGCAGTCGGAGAAGCACGCATAAATGATAATGGGATTTCAAGGAAGGCTTTTCGTTGAAATCCCTTTTTGTGTATAACTCACGACCGGTGCCCCTCCTCACCTGTCGGCTCGACCGACGCTTCTGCTTAACAGAGGTGTCCGCCGCACACCCGCACCCTCTTAGACGGGGAGCATACGGTACTTCGGCGGGGGATTGCATACCCTGCTGAAACCCGTAAGTGGCTGACGTCCCCGTTCGTTCGTTGAATGACAGGACGATGCCCCTTATTGAATAAAAGCAAATAAAATGTATATAAAATATTAAACCGCTTGAGCGGTGTTGACTTTTTCGGAAGAATGTGTTATACTGTCATATAGTTTAAGGACAACCTTTAAGACAATCCCGTGAGATTGGCAAGGCAGTCGGTCGTAAACTTTTGTTGGCTTAATTTGCGCTTTGTCGGGCGCAGTTGCGCCTTGTTATCAAGTTTATCTATACCTGCCTGCTTACTGCGGACAGGTATTTTTTATTGAAAGGGGGCGGCTTTGATGGGCGGCGTCAACAATACGGGTGCGGTGAAAGCCGTTATTATGGATGAAAATGCCATAAGCCGTGCCATTGCAAGAATTTCTTACGAAATACTTGAACGGAATAAAGGCTCGGAAAGCCTTTGCATTGTCGCCATTATGTCGGGCGGCTCGAACATTGCCGAACGCATTGCGGCAAAAATAAATGAGCTTGAAAGCGTTGATATTCCGGTGGGGGCTCTCGATATTACCTCGTACCGTGATGATGAAAAGCATATCCCCGACTGCGACAAAACATCGGTGAGCTTCGATGTTACGGGGAAAAGGATAATCCTTGTCGATGATGTTATCTTTACGGGAAGAAGCGCAAGAGCCGCCATAGATGCCCTTATGAAAAGGGGACGCCCCGAATGCATTCAGCTTGCGGTTCTTGTTGACAGGGGGCATAGGGAAATTCCGATAAGGCCCGATTATGTTGGGAAAAATCTTCCCACATCAAGGGATGAATCGGTTAAGGTCCTCATAAATGCCGAAAATGAGTCCGATAGGGTTGTTATTTTGGAATAGGACAGACTGCATTTGCGCTGCGGAAGCGATATATCCGCCATAAATGCCGATTTTAAGGAGGAACAGGCTTTGAACAGTATTCTGCTGAAGAACGTCCGTATAGTCGATACGGAAGCAAGCGTTACCTGCGACCTGCTTGTGAGGGACGGAAAAATTGCTAAAATCGGAGAAATTTCCGAGAATAAGGACGCCGATAGGGTTATTGACGGAATGGGAAAAATGGCGGTTATGCCGCCGCTTTTTGATATGCACGTTCACTTCCGTGACCCGGGCCTTACGCATAAGGAGGATGTTCTTACCGGCTGCGAAGCCGCTCTTGCGGGCGGCGTTACGGGGGTTGTTTGTATGCCAAACACAAAGCCGCCGATTGACAGCAGGGAAATTGTCGATTATATTACAAAAAAAGCGGAGGGAACGGGAGTGGAGGTCTATCCTGCGGGCTGTGTTACAAAGGGAATGCAGGGCAGGGAGCTTTATGACCACGCTTCAATCGGAGTAAGGATTATCTCCGATGATGGGCGGCCCGTTGAAAATGCGGAGCTTCTCCGAAGGGCTATGATCGAGTCAAACAAAAACGGCTTGCTTATCGCATCCCATTGCGAGGATTTGAACATTATAAACGGGGGAATTATAAATAACGGCGCCGTTTCCGAGGAGCTTGGAATAAAGGGCATGGACAGGGCGTCCGAGGACAGCGTTACCGCAAGGGAAATTGCCGTTGCGATGTCGGCGAATGCAAGAATCCATATCTGCCATGTTTCCACAAGGGGAAGCCTTGATTTTATCCGTGATGCAAAGGCGAGGGGGGTCAAGGTTACTTGTGAAACCTGCCCGCATTATTTTATGTATACGGAAGAAAAGGTTCGTTCGCTCGATGCGGATTACAGAATGAATCCTCCCCTCAGAACGGAGGACGACCGCAAAGCCGTTGAGGATGCTGTTCTTGACGGAACAATCGACTGCATCGTTACCGACCATGCTCCGCATACCGCAGAGGAAAAGGCTGATTTCCGTAAAGCGCCGAACGGAGTTGTGGGACTTGAAACCTCGCTTGCGGCAATGCTTACACATTTTTATCATACGGGGAAAATGCCGCTTGAAAGAATTGTTGAGATGATGTCCTCAACTCCGAGAAAGCTTCTGGGGCTTGAAGCTCCGATGCTCAGGGAGGGCGCAAGGGCTGATTTTATACTTGTTGACCTCGATGAGGAGTGGACAGTGAACCCCGACGAGCTTCATTCAAGGTCGCATAACACCGTTTTTAAGGGCGAACGCTTCAAGGGCAGAAATCTTATGACCGTAACGAACGGAATTATTCGTTATGAGGCTCAACATTTGTAAGATATAGAACGAATTGTAAATAGTAAAGGAGTGCTGTAAATGTCGTTTGACAGGCTTATCAAGAAAATTATTGAAACAGGAAACCCGACTGTTGTGGGTCTTGACCCGAAGCTGGACTATGTTCCGAATTTTATTAAGGAAAAGGCTTTTGAGGAAAAGGGAGCGGAGCTTAAAGGCGCGGCAAGCGCAATTTACAGGTTCAATAAGGCGATTATCGATGAAATTTGCGATATTGTTCCCGCAATAAAGCCGCAGTCCGCTTATTATGAGATGTACGGCTGGCAGGGAGTAAAAACCCTTTACAAAACAATCCAATATGCAAAAAGCAAAGGTATGTTTGTCATTGTTGACGGAAAAAGGAATGATATAGGCGCAACTATGGAGGCTTACACAAACGCTTATCTCGGCGGAGCAGAGGTTAACGGGGTAAGGCTTGAGGGCTTCGGCGCGGATGCCCTTACCGTAAACGGCTACCTCGGAACGGACGGAATTGCGCCGCTTACAAAGGTATGCTCCGAAGATGACAAGGGTATCTTTGTTCTTGTCAAGACCTCGAATAAATCCTCGGGCGAGCTTCAGGACAGGCTTCTTGCGGAGGGCGGAACGGTATACAACGCAATGGGTGATATGTGCGAAAAATGGGGCGAGGGAACAATCGGGGAGTACGGCTATTCCGCAGTCGGCGCAGTTGTCGGCGCAACCTACCCCGAGCAGCTTGCCGAAATGCGGGCGAAGCTGCCGCACACATTTTTCCTTGTCCCCGGATACGGCGCCCAGGGCGGCGGAGCAGAGGGTGTATCAAAGGCTTTTGACGAAAGGGGTCTCGGCGCAATAGTTAATTCATCAAGGGCTGTTATGTGCGCCTATCAAAAGGAAGGCTGCGATGAAAAGGATTTTGCGAAGGCGGCAAGGCGTGAGGTTATCCGCATGAGGGATGACATAGCTTCCTTTATTCCTGCGTTAAAAAAATAAAAGAGTATATACAAAGCATATACAACAATTTTGGGAGGAAAAATAATGTCTTTATTCAATTTGGGAGATAAAGCCTACATTATGCTTGCCGATGGAAAAATCTTTGAGGGTTATTCCTTTGGCGCAAAAGGCACTTCTTTCGGGGAGATTGTCTTTGCGACAAGCATGACGGGATATGAGGAAACTCTCTCCGACCCCAGCTATTACGGACAAATCGTTACCCAAACCTTTCCGCTTATCGGAAATTACGGCGTTAACGACAGCGATTATGAATCCAAAGCATCCGTTGTGAACGGCTATATCGTAAGGGAATGGTGCAATTCGCCGTCAAATTTCCGTTCGGAGGGGGATATTGACTCGTTCCTTAAAAAGCACGGAATTATCGGCATTCATTCAATCGATACAAGATGCCTTACAAGAATTATCCGTGAACACGGCGTTATGAACGGCGTTATTACAACCGAGAATGTCTATGAGAAAAAGGATGAATTTCTCAGGAAAATCAATGAGTTTAAAATCAAGGATGCCGTTAAGTCCGTTACCGTTAAGCAGAGGGAAGAATTTAAGGCGGAAAATCCTCTTTACAACGTTGTCCTCTACGATTTCGGATATAAATTCAATATCCGCAGGGAGCTGCTCAAAAGGGGATGCAATGTTACCGTTGTTCCCGCTTCAACAACTGCGGAGGAGGTAAGGGAGATGAACCCCGACGGAATAATGCTTTCCAACGGCCCCGGGGATCCAACGGAGAATACGGACATTATAAACGAGCTTAAAAAGCTTACGGAATACAACATCCCCATATTCGGAATTTGCCTCGGACACCAGCTTATGGCTCTTGCGAACGGAGCGAAAACCGAAAAGCTTAAATACGGACACAGGGGAGCTAATCAGCCGGTAATCGACATTGCCCACGACATGACCTTTGTTACCTCCCAGAACCACGGATATGCGGTTATAAATGAAAGCGTTCCCGCCGATAAGGGCGAGGTTTCGCACAAAAACGCAAATGACGGGACGTGCGAGGGCGTTCGCTACAAGAATTTCCCCTGCTTCACCGTTCAATTCCACCCCGAGGCTTGCGGAGGACCGAAGGACACGTCTTATCTCTTTGAAGAATTTATCGATATGATTAAGAAAAATAAGGAGGACAAGTAAAATGCCGCTTCGTAATGATATAAAAAAAGTCCTCGTTATCGGTTCGGGACCGATTGTAATCGGGCAGGCAGCCGAGTTTGACTATGCGGGAACGCAGGCCTGCCGCGCGCTTAAGCAGGAGGGACTTGAGGTTGTCCTCATTAACTCAAACCCTGCAACAATTATGACTGATAAGGCTATGGCTGACAAGGTTTATATTGAGCCGCTTACCCTTGATGTTGTGAAAAAAATCATTGAAATCGAAAAGCCTGACAGCGTTCTTTCAACCCTCGGCGGACAGACGGGGCTTACGCTCTCAATGCAGCTTGCGGAGGAGGGCTTCCTTGACTCCCACAATGTAAAGCTCCTGGGCGCAAACCCCGAAACCATTCACAAGGCCGAGGACAGGCAGGCGTTTAAGGACACTATGGAAAAAATCGGCGAGCCATGCATTCCCTCAAAGGTTGTTGAAAATTTGCAGGATGCGCTTGACTTTGCGAATAACGAAATAGGCTACCCCGTTATAGTCCGCCCCGCATTCACGCTTGGCGGCACGGGCGGCGGAATCGCAAATAATGAAGAGGAGCTTCGTGATATTGCAACGAACGGGCTTCGTCTTTCGCCTATTACACAGATTCTTGTTGAAAAATGCATAAGCGGCTGGAAGGAAATCGAGTTTGAGGTTATCCGTGACCGCAAGGGAAATGTTATTACCGTATGCTCAATGGAAAATTTCGACCCCGTTGGTGTTCATACGGGCGACAGCATTGTTATTGCCCCTGCCGTAACCCTTACCGATAAGGAATATCAGATGCTCCGCACCGCCGCGCTTAATATTATTTCCGAGCTTAAGGTAGAGGGTGGCTGCAACTGCCAGTTTGCGCTTCACCCGACGTCGTTTGAATATGCCGTAATCGAAGTAAACCCCAGAGTTTCACGTTCATCGGCTCTTGCTTCAAAGGCGACGGGTTATCCGATTGCGAAGGTTGCGTCAAAGATTGCGGTCGGATACACTCTTGATGAAATTGTTAATGCAGTAACGGGCAAAACATACGCTTGCTTTGAGCCTGCGCTTGACTATGTTGTCGTCAAATTCCCGAAATGGGCGTTCGATAAGTTTGTTTACGCTAAGAGAACCCTCGGTACCCAAATGATGGCTACGGGAGAGGTTATGGCAATCGGAACAACCTTTGAGCAGGCCATGATGAAAGCCGTTCGCTCGATTGAGCTTGGTATGGACACCATGAATCTTAAAAAGCTCAGGGATTTGCCCGATGATGAAATCAGAAGCCGCCTTTACAACGTTGACGATGAGCGTTCATTCGTTGTTTTTGAAGCCCTCAAGAGGGGAATTTCCATTGAGGATATTCATGAAATTACACGCATCGATAATTGGTTTATTTCAAAGCTTAAAAACCTTGCCGACCTTGAAGAATATCTTGCCGAGGGCAGTCTTACCGAAGAAAAGTACGATATTGCCAAGCGTTACGGCTATCTTGACAGCACAATTGAACGAATAAGCGGTCAGAAATGCCCGAAGCATACAAGCGCCGTCTTTAAAATGGTTGACACCTGCGCAGGAGAGTTTAAAGCCGAAACGCCTTATTTCTATTCAACATTCGATAAGGAAAATGAAGCGCTTCAGTTCCTTGAAAGGACAAATTCGGGAAAGAAGAAGGTTATTGTTTTCGGCTCAGGCCCTATAAGAATAGGTCAGGGCATTGAGTTTGACTACTGCTCCGTTCACTGCGTATGGGCGCTGAAGGAAATGGGATATGAAGCCGTTATATGCAATAATAACCCCGAAACCGTTTCAACCGACTTCGATACGGGCGATAGGCTTTACTTTGACCCGCTTACAAAGGAGGATGTTGCCGCAATTATCGAAACGGAACAGCCGTACGGAGTTGTTGTTCAGTTCGGCGGCCAGACGGCTATTAAGCTGACTAAGCACCTTGATGAAATGGGCGTCAGAATCCTCGGAACATCCGCTGACAGCATTGACGCCGCAGAGGACAGGGAACGCTTTGACGAGCTTCTTAACAAATGCGGAATACCCCGCCCTGCGGGTCATACCGTTATGAATGAAGCGGAAGCGCTGAAGGCCGCAGAGGATTTGGGTTATCCCGTACTTATGCGCCCGTCATATGTATTGGGCGGACAGAATATGATTATAGCGCACTCCGATCAGGATATTATCGAATACATGGCAATCATCAGCCGAGGAGGACTTGAAAACCCCGTGCTTATAGATAAGTACATGATGGGCAAGGAGGTTGAGGTTGATGCGATTTGCGACGGAACGGACTATGTTATCCCCGGAATTATGGAGCATATCGAAAGAGCGGGTATACATTCGGGAGATTCAATTTCCGTTTATCCGGCAATGACGCTTACAAAAAGAATTCGCGAAACTATTATCGAGTATACAAGACGTCTTGCAATGGAGCTTAAGGTTGTCGGCCTTGTAAACATTCAGTATGTTGTTTATAACAACGAGGTTTACGTTATAGAGGTTAACCCACGTTCTTCGAGAACGGTTCCTTATATCTCAAAGGTAACGGGAGTTCCTATGGTTGACGTTGCAACGAGGATTATGCTCGGCGAAAGCCTTAAGGATCAGGGATATACAAGCGGACTTTACAGGGAGGCGGAATATATTGCCGTTAAGGTTCCTGTATTCAGCTTCGCTAAGCTTCATGATGTTGATACAGCCTTGGGACCCGAAATGAAGTCAACGGGCGAATGCCTCGGTATCGCCCATAATTTTGAGGATGCGCTTTACAAGGGACTTGTCGGCGCAGGCTATGACCTTAAAACAAAGCAGGGCGGCGGGGTTCTTATCACCGTCCGTGACACGGATAAGCAGGAGATACTTTACGTTGCCGAAAAATTTGAACGCCTTGGCTTTACAATTTATGCAACAAGCGGAACGGCTTCAATGCTTAACAAAAACATGATTGCCGCAAATGTCGTTCGAAGGGTTTCCGAGGAAGCGCCGAACGTTATGACGCTTCTTGACAGCGGAAAGATTGACTATGTGATTTCAACCTCGGCAAAGGGCAGACTTCCCGCTCTTGACAGTGTAAAAATACGCAGAAAAACAGTCGAGCGTTCAATCTGCTGCTTAACGGCAATAGATACGGCGAATGCCGTTGCGGACATTCTTGCGATGGGCAAGGATATTGACGACATTGAAATGGTCGACATTACAACTATCTAAATCATGCCGAAAAGGGAGCGTAATATTTTGTTGCGCTCCTTTTTAAAAAGCAGACTTGACTGCATATACCGTGAAATAATGGGGAATATATATGGAATGGCAGCTTGATTCAACCCTTTTGAGAGATCAGAACATGGAAATAAACGGGGAACGGATGAGAAAGGCGCTTAGGGGATTTAGAAACGCGCAGCTTTTCGGATTAATTTCGGGGCTGGCTTTGCCTTATATCTCCATGATTGCAATCCTTAATCGAATGACGTCAACAATTGCCTCCGCCGCGCTTTCGACTATAGGAGAAATGATTTTTGAGTCCGAAAGGAATGTTATTCCTTACAATACATCGGGCTGGGTAATTGTTCTTCCGATTTCGCTTGTGATTTTTTTCCTCTCGTTTTTTGCGAATACCTGTCATGTGAAATGGTGCGGCAGGGCGCTGAGCGTTATCTATCCGCTGTTTATTGCGATAGGAATTGCCGCAGCGTGGGGAGTGTTTGACGATATGAAATGGTGGATGATATTTCCGCTTATTCTTTACGGTATAGCGGGGTTTTGGCTGAACGATTTCACCCTCAGGGGATATAAGGAGCTTGAATATCTTGTATCGCAGGAGGGCTTTCCGTCGTTCAACCTTGCCATTCATTATTTCAGGCGTTCCCATTATGTTAAAATGCGTGAAAAATGGCTTGAGGGAAACGGCGGCAGGTCGTATTCCGCAGCCGTTACACCCCACGTTGAGGGTACGGTTACAGAACCCGAAGCTATGGGGCGGATGAACGGAATTTCCGTAAATGCGGATTCCGTCGAAGCATGGCTTGAGGAAAACAAGAAGGCAACCGAGGAATCGGTTAAGGAAAGGCTTGAGGAAAACGAAATGGATGGTCTTGCGGTTTCCCCCGATGAGCTTCCCGAGGATGAAAGCTATTACAGCGAAAAAATTTATCCCAACGGGATAAGGAGACACTGATGTGGAAGAAAAGCAAATACGATTTTTGAGGTTTTTTCTTGCGGTAATTTTCATTGCCTATGTTATCCTGACGCTGTATCCTACGGCGAGGTCTTTATAGGATGAAGCAATTCTACGAGCCTTATAATGACGAGGACGAGGGAAAAGTGTCAACATCTGTTTTTTTTATGAGTGAAAAGCTTAATAAGACGAAAAAGGATTTGTCTGTATTAAACAGGAGCAATTAACGACTGCTCGGAAAGGTAATGATAAAATGGATGAGAAAAGAATCTCCGGCGAATATGGCGAGATTGTTGTATATCAGACTGAGGACGGCTTAACTCGATTGGATGTAAAGTTTGAAAATGAAACGGTATGGCTTTCTCTTGATCAAATGGCAGAACTATTTCAAAGGGATAAGTCAACAATTTCAAGACATATAAGAAACATCTTTGCAGAGGGAGAACTGAGTAAAAATGCAGTTGTTGCAAAATTTGCAACAACTGCGACTGACGGTAAAACGTATCAAGTTGATTATTACAACCTTGATGTCATTATTTCTGTTGGCTACCGAGTAAAGTCTATTGTCGGTACTCATTTCCGTAAATGGGCAACCGAACGGTTGAAGGAGTATATGATAAAAGGTTTTGCCCTTGATGATGAGCGATTAAAAGGCAATGGCGGCGGAAGCTATTGGAAAGAGCTGCTCGACCGCATTAGGGATATTCGTTCGTCAGAAAAGGTGATGTATAGGCAGGTGCTGGATTTGTATGCGACAGCGGTTGATTATGACCCACATTCGGATGAATCGATTCAATTTTTCAAAATCGTTCAGAACAAGCTGCACTATGCGGCGCACGGTCATACGGCTGCGGAGGTTATTTATGAAAGAGCAGACGCCGAGCAGCCATTTATGGGATTAAAGAATTTTTCGGGGACTTTTCCGCTAAAGAAAGATATTTCCGTTGCCAAGAATTATCTTAACGAAGATGAGTTGAAAATTCTGAATAATCTCGTTTCGGGATATTTTGATTTTGCGGAAATCAGCGCTATAGAACACCGACCAATGTATATGAGCGATTATGTAAATCAGCTTGACAGCATTCTTACCTCCGGCGGCAGACCTCTGTTGGACAATGCAGGTACAATCAGTCATGCGGAGGCGTTAAAGAAAGCAAATGAGGAATATCAGAAATTTCAGGAGAAAACACTTTCGCCTGTGGAACAAGCCTATTTGGAAACAATTCAAGGTTTGGAGAAAACGGCTAAAGAAATGGCGAAGAAATAAAGCGGCGGCACCTTGTAATTGATAAATCGGGAGTTAAGGAGGGAAGAAGGATGAAATGTCAAATAGAACAATGGAAGCTCACCGAAGACAGACAGCCGAGCTTGGTACTACATTGCTGAAGAATATTGAGGACACGGAATTATGACTGATGCAGTTAAACAAATTTGTGAATATGTATTTGACAATAGCGATATTACGCAGAGCCGTTTGATTACAATACAGCCTCCTGCCGAGCACTTGAAAAAGCAGGCTTTCGGTATGAGGGTATATTGAGAAATAACGCTGTGAAGAATGGCAAAATTCTTGATATGAAGATGTATTTGATAATAAAATGCTAATTCAAATTTCAAGCTTGTCAAGTGATGTAATTACATATAGCAGCCTGTCAACCTCGCATATACGCCCGGTAACGATGAGCTTCCCGAGGATGAAAGCTATTACAGCGAAAAAATTTATCCCAACGGGATAAGGAGACACTGATGTGGAAGAAAAGCAAATACGATTTTTGAGGTTTTTTCTTGCGGTAATTTTCATTGCCTATATTATTCTGCTGCTGTATCTTACAATGTGCAAAAATGTTGTTCTTGTTAAGTTCAGGGAGCGTGAGGTAAGCCTTATTCCGTTCAGAGCAACGGTGGGAGTGATAAGGTATATGGCCCCACTGAGGATAATCGAAAATATTGGGGGAAATATCCTGCTGTTTGTGCCGTTCGGCTTTATTCCTCCGATAATATCAAGGCTTAAAAAGAGAATTATTCTGTACGGAGCAATTTTCAGCATAGCAATTGAAACGGCTCAGTTCATATTTGCGCTCGGTCTTACTGACATAGACGATGTTATTTACAACACATTGGGGACGGCAATTGGATTTTTGGCGGCGCATTTGCTTAAATTAAAAATCGGCAGGGAGCTTTCCGTGCTGAAGACAGCCGCAGCGGCGGTTCTTATCTGCGGAGCGGCGGGGATTTCAGCTATGGCTTATGAAGGACTTTTTTAAGGAGGAAGTTGATTTAATGAAATACACACAGGGCGGCTATCCCGTTATCTCAAAAACGGCGATAGCTAAGGAAATTTACGATATGACAATTCTTTGCCCCGAAATTGCCGAAATTGCGCAGGCAGGGCAGTTCGTGAACATTAGGGCGGATGGCTTTATGCTGCGCAGACCTATTTCCATAAGCAGCATTAATAGGGAAAAGGGCGCTCTTCGCATTATTTTTGAGGTAAGAGGAAACGGCACGAAGGAGCTTTCGCAGATTCCCGAGGGCGGAATGATCGATATTGTCGCTCCCCTCGGCGGACGAGGTTTTGACCTTAACGCAGGGGAAAAGGCTATTCTTGTCGGCGGAGGAATAGGTAATCCCCCAATGCTTGCCATTGCGGAGCATTTCGGCAAAAACGCAAGGGTAATAAGCGGATTCAGGAACGCTTCGGCGGTTATTCTTCAGGAGGATTTTGCCAATACGGGCGCTGAAGCTATTCTTTGCACAGACGATGGAACGGCAGGACGAAAGGGCTTTGTCACCGATGCGCTTAAAGAGGAGATTGCAAAGGAAAAGCCCGACGTTATCTATGCCTGCGGCCCGAATGCAATGCTGCGCAGGGTGGTGGAAATCGCAAAGGAAAACGGTGTAAAATGTCAGGTTTCCCTTGAGGAGAGAATGGGCTGCGGAATCGGCGCGTGCCTTGTTTGCGTATGCAGAACGATTCGTGACGGCGAGGAATATTATTCCCATGTTTGCAAGGATGGGCCTGTATTTAATGCAGAGGAGGTAATTTTCGATGAATAAGCTGGCTGTGAATTTTGCGGGGGTGGATTTCAAAAACCCCGTTATCCCCGCATCGGGTACATTTGGATATGGCAGGGAGTATGAAGAATTTTATCCCCTTTCCCTGCTCGGAGGAATTTCCGTTAAGGGCACAACCGAAAAGATGCGTATGGGAAATCCTCCGCCGAGAATAGCCGAAGCGCCGTCGGGAATGCTTAACAGCGTTGGCTTGCAGAATCCCGGAGTTGACCGTTTTATCTCAAATGAGCTGCCGTATCTTATGAAAAAGGACACGGTAATTATTGCAAATATGGCAGGTTCAACCGTTGATGGCTACCGTGAGGTTGCGGAGAAGCTTGACGGCACCGATGTGCATATGCTTGAAGTAAATATTTCCTGCCCAAACGTTAAGGCGGGGGGAGCGGCATTCGGAGTAAGCTGCGAGGGCGCAGCCGCCGTAACAAAGGCTGTTAGGGCGGTTACAAAAAAGCCGATTATGATTAAGCTTTCGCCGAACGTTACAAATATTGCCGAAATCGCTAAGGCTGTCGAGGCTGAGGGCGCAGACGCCGTTTCCCTTATAAACACCCTCCTCGGAATGAGGATAGATATTAAAACAAAGCGCCCCGTTCTTCGGAATAATGTAGGCGGACTTTCCGGCCCTGCCGTTTTCCCGATTGCTCTGAGAATGGTATGGCAGACTGCAAATGCGGTGAAGATTCCTGTTTGCGGAATGGGCGGTATTTCCTCATGGGAGGATGCTGTTGAAATGATGATGGCGGGAGCTTCAACGGTTCAGGTTGGCGCCGCAATCTTTTCCGACCCAAACGCCCCGATTAAAATAATCGAGGGACTTGAAAAATACGTTAATGACAACCGTTTGAACAGCATTACCGACATTATCGGCGCTGTAAAGCCGTGGTGAGTGGGGAAAAGCGTATGACAAGAATCTATCTCGTTCGACATGGCGAGGCAATGGGCAACGTTCAGGAATTTTTTCAGGGAAGAATAGACTGCGATCTTTCCCCAAAGGGCGAAAAGCAGCTTGAAAGGCTTGCGGAGCGCTTTAAATCCATAAATTATGATGTAATTTATTCAAGTCCGCTTATTCGGGCAATGAAAACCGCCGACGCCGTAAACAGCAGCCTGAAGCTGCCGATAATCAAGGATGAGCGGCTTATTGAAATAAACGGCGGAGCCTGGGAGGGTATGAAGTGGACCGAAATTGCCGAGAAATACCCGATTCAGCATGATATATGGAAGAATGATATGAAGCGATTTTCCATTGACGGCGGAGAAACCATGACCGAGGTTTATGAGCGCATGAAAAATGCCGTAACAAATCTTGCCGATATAAACAGGGGTAAGACCGTTGTTATCGTTTCTCATGGCTGCGCTTTGCGGAATTATCTCAGCTGCGCCGAATTCGGCACCTCGGACAGGCTTGCGGACGTTGGCTGGTCGGATAACACCGCAGTTTCCCTCGTTGAATATGACGACAGCCTTAACCCTGCCGTTGTTTTCAAGAATGACAGCGCGCATCTTCCCCATGAGCTTTCAACGCTGGCATTTTCGCAATGGAGCAAATATGATGAAAAGAAGTGATGTTAAGTGAAAATTATGGCGGTTGATTTCGGCGACAGCAGGACAGGGCTTGCCGTTTGCGATAAAGGCGAATTCCTTTCATCTCCGCTTACTGTTGTTCATGAGTACAGCTTTGATAAGTGCGCCGAAAAAGTTGCGGAATATGCAAAGTCCGAAGGGACGGAGCTTATCGTTGTCGGCTATCCAAAGAATATGAACGGAACAATAGGCGAACGCGCGGAGAAATGTGAGGAATTTGCCAAGCTTTTAACGGAGCTGACGGGGCTTCCGCATAAAATGTGGGACGAACGCTGTACAACGGTTTCGGCGCATAATTACCTCAATGAAACCAACGTCAGGGGTAAAAAGCGGAAGAATATCGTAGATGCCGTTGCGGCGGTAATAATCCTCGAAAGCTATCTGGGATACAGAAAAAATAATCCCAACGCTGAGCTGTGAGGTACGGAAACAAAGCTCGGTGATTATTGATAGCGCCTTAGAATTTAAGAAAGCATACTTCAAAAAAGGCTTCCGATTTTAGCGGGAAAATCCTGCCCATAAAATCGGAAGCCTTTTAATGCTTGTCCCTAAGGACTATTTACTTAACCGCCTCGATAAGAGCCTCTGTGCGGTCGGTTTTTTCCCAAGCAACGCCTAAATCCTCACGTCCCATGTGGCCGTAGGCTGCAAGCTGCCTGTACTGCGGCTTGCGGAGGTCAAGGTCATTTATGATTGCGGCGGGGCGAAGGTCAAACACCTTTGTTACAGCCGCTGAAAGCCTTTCATCGGAAACCTTTCCTGTGCCGAATGTGTCAACAAGGACGGAAACAGGCTCGGCTACGCCGATTGCATAGGCGATTTCAATTTCGCACCTGTCGGCAAGCCCTGCCGCAACAATGTTCTTTGCGGCATATCGAGCGGCATATGCGGCGCTTCTGTCAACCTTTGTGGGGTCCTTACCGCTGAATGCTCCGCCGCCGTGACGGGCATAGCCGCCATATGTATCAACAATGATTTTTCGTCCCGTAAGACCGCTGTCGCCCTGAGGGCCGCCGATTACAAAACGTCCTGTCGGGTTGACAAAATATTTTGTATCGGAGAGAAGCTCACTCGGAATAACGGGCTTTATAACCTTTTCTATTATATCCGCCCTGATTTTTTCGAGGGAAACCTCGGGTGCGTGTTGAGTCGAAACTACTACTGTATCAACTCTGACGGGCTTGTTGTCCTCATATTCAACCGTAACCTGAGTTTTTCCATCGGGGCGAAGATACGGCAAAGCGCCCGTTTTGCGGACCTCCGTCAGCTTTTTCGCAAGCTTGTGGGCAAGCGAAATGGGCATAGGCATAAGCTCGGGCGTTTCGTTGCAGGCATAGCCGAACATCATGCCCTGATCTCCCGCGCCTGTCATAAATGCATCGGATTTTTCGCCCTCCTTATGCTCAAGAGCCTCGTCAACGCCCATTGCAATATCAGCCGATTGTTCGTCAATGGACTGCAATATTGAGCAGGTGTGGCCATCGAAGCCGTATTTCGCCCTGTCATAGCCGATATCGATAACAACCTGACGAACAATTTTCGGTATATCCACGTAGCAGCTTGTGGAAATCTCGCCCATGCAAAGCACCATGCCTGTTGTTGCGCAGGTTTCGCAGGCAACCCTGCCCATAGGGTCTTGCTTAAGTATTTCATCGAGAACAGCGTCGGAGATTTGGTCGCAGATTTTATCGGGATGCCCCTCCGTAACCGATTCTGAAGTAAACAACTTTTTTGCCATCTTTATTCCTCCTAAAAAAAGTAAAGCGCCTGAAAGATACCTCTCAAGCGCCGCGAATTTTTGACAAAATTCCTCATCTTTCGGATTTTCACCGCAGGATTTAGCACCTTTTCTGACAGAAACGAAAGCATCTGCAATTAGGTTGCCGGGCTTCACAGGACCAGTTCCTCCGCCACTCTTGATAAGGCATATTCAATTACACACTTATTATATCATCATTACAGTCATAAGTCAATACAAACTTTCACTTTTTACTCTTTTTTTGAAAATGATCGACAATAACATAATAAAACGGAATTGTTGAAAGAAGAAGGAGGAATATGGGCGCACGGGAGCTGTGATGGGATAGTATCATGAGCATACCGATCCACAAAACAACTGCGGGGTAGCAAAAAATCATAAGATTACGCTTTTTGATCGCCGCAGTTCCCGTGTAATAAATGGGAATAATAAAAAATATTGTCCAAATCAGGTAGGAGTATCTGCCGCTGTAGGCTATAGTGAAAAACAAAAACATGAAAACACAGCCAATCGGAACGGCTATGTTCAAAAATTTTACGGCGGCTGTAAATAAATCGTATTTCCCCGATTTGTAGCCGCGGCGGTTATGCACAAGGGCATAGTAAATCGGGATTGCGAAGAAAATAAGCCACGAAATACACACAAAATGATGGTTTTGCACTATGGAGCAGAAAAACAGAAACGTTATTATGAGGGGAAAAAGCTTGTCAAGCAGAGTTGCGGGCTGTTTGACATTGCTTTTGGACGTTTGCGCTTGATTTCCGCTCCCATTTGCAAAATTTTTTTCTTTCTTTGCAAAATCGCTGTCCGCAGCGTTCTCGTTATGCCTGTATTCTTCCATGCCTGATTTGATGTTTTTGCAGAAACCTCGGAATTTTTCCCAAATGCTTCCCACCAGCGCCGAATTTGCCGCCCGATTTGCGGAAATTGGCTCCTCCCTGTCGGACGAAATGCGTTCCTCCTGCTCGTATATGGGGGAATCTGTGAAATTCGGCTGTCCGTTTGGGTAGATTTCGCTGTCATCGGCGATATTCGGCGCTTGCTCCGATTGGAAATAGTCCTCTTTATGTAATGAAATTCCCTCGTTATCGGGCATGGGTATACTGTCCGTTTTCAGAAGCTCATCAAGGGTTATTCCGTAAAGACGTGCAAGCAGAATAAGATTGTCCGTATCGGGGGATGCTTCGGCACGCTCCCATTTGGAAACCGCCTGCCTTGATATACCTATTTTCTCGGCAAGCTCCTCCTGGGAATAGCCGTTTTTCTTCCTTAGCATTTGAAGTCTGTTGGCTGTTTCAACGTTCATTTCAACACTCCTGTTCGTCTGAATTTTGTATTTGAGCTTACGACAAAAGTATACCACAGCCCATGGATAATTACAACCAACTCAAGTTTGCATTTTGGCATAATTATGGTTTTTTTGCCGCAACTATTGGTTGCATCGGCTGATTTTAGCCGTTTTCGGAGCGTTTTGCTAAGATAAACTCCGCAAATATTTTTGCGTTTTATTAAAGAAAAGTTTTTGAATAAGGAAATTACAGTATATTTTCGGTGTGAAATACCGCAGATAAACCTGTGCCTGAATTTGTTGAGCTTAGAAACAGTCCATATCAACTGCGGTTCGGCTACGGCTTTAATATTTTCAACGGGAATGTTGGTTTAACATATTGCAAAGCCAACTTTTTGCAATATTCACAAATTTTCGGTAAAGCCATTGTGCAAAAGGCAATAAAATCATGTTATTGTTTGTTACTGTCGGTTTGGTTTATAATAAAACAGAGAATAAAAATAAAAGAGCGTTCTTTGATTGGTAAGGAACGCTTATTTTTAAGGAGGAAATTACCGTGACAAAGAAATATGCTGTAAGGACACATAAAAGCGCCGATTTCATTATCATTTTCTATGAAACGCCATACAATGAATATCCCGAGCTGTTGGAGAAATCCAAACAAGATACCGAAAAACAAGGGGTAGAAAAACAAGGTCTAGAAATTCTAGGTCTAGAAAATCTAGATGTAGAAAATCAGCCACAATTAATTACTAAAGAATCAAATACTAAAGAATTAAATACTAAATATATATACCCCTGCGCAAAAAAGCAAGGCTGATAGCAGGAAAAGCTATGTGAAAGGCGTATCAATGACGGGGGAGGAGTATCGCAAGCCTACGGACAAGCATATACAGCCCTTTATTGATAAATGCAAGCAGTCAAGTGTGGAAAGCTGCAAGCCCGAATGCAATTCAATCCCTAATGGGGTAATCGCAAAGGAAAGCCCTTTGCTTGACAAGACTGTCAACAACACGGTTTACGACATAAACATTAATCCGTTTGACGTGTTTTTGAGGGAGCGGGGAAACGCACACAAAATCGCTTCACTGTATGTCGGATTGATATTTTAAGCGGGGTTATCAACGACACGCAAAAAGGACTGCCATTTTGCCTTTGAACAAAATCGCAGCCCTGCCGAATAGCTCTATTCTATGCGTTGGATGTAAAATACCGAACGATTTAAGCATCGCCTTTTACCGTACCGAATTTTCGCTTGAGGAATTTTTTTATAACACAGCCTCTGTAGGAAACAGTTTCCATGATACCGCAGAGCTTATCGGTGAAAACAATTACAAGCGTTTCACGATACCTTGGCAGCGAAAAAAGATTGAGCGGAAACATATGCTTTTCGATAATATCCGCTTCAAGGTCGGAAATATAGAAGCTCTTTCTCGCATTCTCAAGCGCGCGCTTCGCATGGGTAAACCCGTGAAGCCGCTCGCCCTTTTCGGGAACGTAGCAGTGCCAGTCATAGAGAAAAAGGTCGTGAAGCAGACCCGCCCTTGCGCCCGCCCTTTCGTTAAGGGAGAAAAGCTTACAGAGCTTATAGTTATAATACGAAACATTCAGGCAATGCTGAAAACAGCTTGTATTGCCGTGGTGAACGTAATTTTTCATTTCCTGAACAACCTCGCTGTCAAGCAGGTCGGCGACAAGATAATGGTAGGAGCTGTCCTCGCTTTCGAGATCTGCCTTTGAACCGATAGCGTTCAACATATGGTCAAAACCTTCCTGCGCACAATGGCGCCGTACAATAAATGGAATCTCGTACACTGAGAAGCTGTTTGCCGAACCTTACTCAGCTGTTCTCAACAATATAATTATATAATAGTTACAGCCCAAATTTCAACTGTGATTTTTTATGTATTTCACGCCTTTTGGTGGATTATTTTTATGCATAATTACAATGCGGATAAGCCGTGTTTTGATTTTCAGCCTTTAACGAGCCGAGAAACGCAGGCCTTTTGGGGCAATTTTTGGCTGATAATTGCTGATATTTCGCTGTAAATTGCAAATGCAGAAACTTTGTTCCTTGGTAAAAATGCACGAAATAAGACAAAAAATTTTTTATTTATTTCTCAGCGAATTTTCCGTTTGGGTTGAAAAATCAATTTGAATGGTGTATAATATCATTAAAGTGGTGAAGAAGCCCATAAATGTGGTTACAAGTGGTGAACTTTCAACATAGTTTTCCACACGATGTGGAAAACTCCATGTGTAAAAGTCTGAAAAAAATGTGGAAACACAGCTTTTATGAGGTTATTCGACAGCTTATTTTCAACAATCCGATGTGGAAAGGCGGTGTGAAGCTTGGCAAACGGTTCTTTAATGGGTACATATGAGCATACTATCGATGCAAAGGGCAGAATGGCTTTCCCGACTAAGCTGCGTGAACGTTTGGGTCTGAGCTTCATAGTCACAATCGGTCTTGATAACTGCCTTTATGTATTTTCCGAAGAGGAATGGGAAAACTTTACCGAAAAGCTCAAAACCCTGACGGGGGAAAAGGCTAAGTCGGCAAAGCTGTTTATAGTTAGGGCTTGCCCCGTTGAACCCGATAAGCAGGGGCGCATACTTATTCCGCAGAATCTTAGGGATTATGCGGGGCTTTCGCATGACGTTACCGTGCTGGGAGTTATAAACCGCGCTGAAATTTGGGATTCCGCAAGGTTTAATGAGATGAGCGGCTCCGTTACCGAGGAAATGCTTTCCGACGCTCTTGCGGATATTGCTTTTTGATGAAAGGCGGCGGCTATGGGTTTTTCACATATTTCCGTTATGCTTGATGAATGTATAGAGGGGCTTGATATTAAGCCTGATGGTGTTTATATAGACGGAACCTGCGGCGGAGCGGGGCATTCCGCCGAGATTGCAAAGCGGCTTACAAGCGGCGGAGTTCTGATAGGGATAGACCGTGACCCCGACGCTGCTGCGGCTGCATCCGAACGGCTCAAGCCTTATGCGGGCGCAAGGGTTATTCGGGGGAATTTTTCCGATATGAAAGCGATTGCCGCAGGCGAGGGCATAGACGGAGCGGATGGAATCCTGCTCGACCTGGGGGTTTCATCGCACCAGCTCGATACTGCCGAGAGAGGCTTTTCTTACCACAGCGACGCTCCTCTTGATATGAGAATGTCGCAAAGCGGAACATCGGCGAGGGATATAGTCAACAACGCTTCCTATGAGGAGCTGAGCAGAATATTATGGGAATACGGCGAGGAAAGATTCTCCCGCAAAATTGCCGATACCATTATAAAAAGGCGTGAGGTTAAGCCGATTGAAACTACCTCCGAGCTTGCGGACATTGTATGCTCATCGATTCCCGCAAAATTTCGGCGGGAGAAGAACCCCTGCAAAAAGACATTTCAGGCGATTAGAATCGCCGTTAACTGCGAGCTTGACGAGCTTGACAAGGCTCTTGACGACGGCTTTGATATGCTCAAATCAGGCGGAAGATTTTGCATTATAACCTTTCATTCCCTTGAGGACAGAATTGTTAAGCAGAGGTTTACGAGCTTTTGCACAGGCTGCATCTGCCCCCCGGATTTCCCCATATGCGTGTGCGGAAGGAAGCCGAGGGGAAGGCTTATAAACCGAAAGCCGATTGAGGCAACAGAGGATGAGGTTGCCCGAAACAACAGAAGCCGCAGCGCAAAGCTGAGGATTATAGAGAAAATATAGCCGCTTATGTCTGCCTAACCAAGTCTAATTTGAGCGAGCTTAATTTAGCTGACGCAGTTTCTCCGGTGCGTTCAAATTGATATTTTGGGTGGGTTCGTTAAGGCGGCGCTTGAAGAAAAAGAAAAGAAGTAAAGAAGTTTTTTTAAGGACAAAAAGAAGGAAGATAAAATGGGTAAAGGAAACCTTGCTTATGACCTTTCCAAGTACGAAAACGCAGCTCCGAGGCTGACAAAGGACGAAAAGGAACAGGTTAAGATACGTGTGCGCAAGTCCAAGTCGGAAACAACAGGCTCTGCGCCGAGAATTATAATTGTAACGGCTGCGGTTGGGCTTATGCTGGGATTGGTAATCTACGGAAAGGTTGAGAACGCCACAATTCACTCCGAGATAAACGCCGAAACGGAGTACGTTGATATGCTTCGAAGCGAAAATGTCCGTATGCAGACGGAAATTGAAAGCAAATCCGCCTTGAAATCCGTTGAGGAGTACGCAACCAACGTGCTCGGTATGCAAAAGCTCGATAAATCGCAGATTGAGTATCTCAGCATTGAAAACGGAAATGTTATTGATATTCCCGAACAGGACGAAAATTTCTTCGTTAAAATTAAGCACGCTGTGGAGGACTTTGTGGAATATCTCAGGGGATAAGGAAATACTATTAAAATAGGGTTGTACGAATCGGGAGCAAGCGCTGTGCCGTTTACTGCCGATGATTGCAGTTTTTTGTCAATGGGGCTGTTCATTTGGTGCAGCCCATATTTGCTATTATCGTGAAAGGAGTAAGTACGCCGTGTCATGCAGTCCCACCAATTCGATGAAGAGAAAGCTCAACGTTGTTGTTCTTTTGGTTTTCCTTGCCTTTACCGCATGGATAATCGTGAACCTTTTTAACACATCCGTTACTGAAAGCGCAAAATATCAGACCTTGGCAAACGAAAACCAGTTCGGAAGCACTACCGTCAGCGCCAACAGGGGAAGCATTTATGATACAAACGGAAATATACTTGCACAGTCGGCGACGGTTTATTCGATTATTATTAACCCGAACCGTCTTGATGGGCTTGATAAGGAAAACGTTTCCTCCGAAACGGGAAAAACCGAGTATCAGCGTCAGCTTGACGCCTGCATAACCATTCTTACGGAGGAGCTTGACAACGTTACTGCCGAGGATATAACGGAGAGCTTCAAAAATGTCAACTACAAGTGGGCTTGCGTTGCAAAGTCCGTTGAGAAGCCCGTTGCGGATAAGATTCTTTCCCGTGCCTCCGAGGAAAGCCTTGGCGACCTTATCTATACCGAGGTTGACACAAAGCGTTACTACCCCCAGGGCGAGCTTGCCGCCGCAGTCATAGGCTTCACAAACTATGAGGGCGATGGAGTTTACGGCGTTGAATCCTATTATAATGACTATCTTAAGGGCGTTGACGGAAAAATTATCTCCGCCGTTGACGGAAACGGAAACGAAATGCCTTATAAGAACGACAAAATATACGATGCGCAGGACGGAAATTCAATCTATCTTACGCTTGATATGACGCTTCAATATTACGCCGAGAAATATCTTGAACAGGCTGTTGAGGAAAATGACGTTCAGAACCGTGCCTGCGCAATTATTATGAATGTTAATACGGGCGCAATCCTTGCTATGGCAAGCACCCCCGGATATGACCTTAACGACAGAAACTCAATCTATGCGCAAAGCAATATAGATTACCTTGCGGGGCTTGAGGGAACGGACGAATACGATGAGGAATATGCGTCTATCCGTGAACAGCAATGGAAAAACAAGGCGATTACAGAGCTTTATTACCCCGGCTCCGTATTCAAGGTGGTTACAGGCTCAGCCGCCCTTGAGGAGGGAGCGATTACCGTAAATTCAACCTTCTCCTGCAATCAGGTTATAAACGTTGCGGGAACGGATATACACTGCTGGTCAACCTATTCCCACGGAACGCAGGATTTTACAACGGCAATGACGAACTCCTGCAACCCTGTTTTTATCCAGATAGGTCAGGCTCTTGGCGGAACAAATTTCTGCAAATACTTTGAAGCGTTCGGGCTTACCGAACCCACGGGCATAGACCTCCCCGGCGAGTCGGACAGCATTTATGTAAAAGCGGAGGATATGGGCCCCGTTGAGCTTGCGTCAAGCTCGTTCGGCCAGACAAACAAGATTACGCCCATTCAGATGATTACGGCTTATGCCGCCGTTGTTAACGGGGGATATTTGGTTACGCCATATGTCGTAAGCAAGATTGTTGACCCGAACGGAAACGTTGTTAAAACCACAGAAACCTCCATAAAGCGGCAGGTTATTTCCGAGGAAACCTCCGCCCAAATGAGGGAGGTTCTTGAATCGGTTGTTAACACAAAGGGCGGCTCCAACGCTTACATAAAGGGCTACAGAATCGGAGGAAAGTCGGGTACATCGGAAAAAATCGATAAGATGAACGAAACGGGCGAGGAAAACCTCTATGTTTCGTCATACTGCGGATTCGCTCCTGCGGATGACCCTGAGATTATAATGCTTGTTATGGTTGACGAACCTACGGCGACCGACCAGAACGGTGCGCTTATGTATTACGGAAGCGTTGTCGCTTGTCCTGTTGTATCGAACACATTCAAGGAGGCTCTTCCTTACCTTGGATATTATCCCGAATACACCGATGAGGAGCTTGAAGAGCTTGGAATCACCGTTCCCTCCGTTGAGGGGCAGACATATGAAGCGGCGGGCGCAACCCTTGAAGCGCTCGGACTGCAGTATACGGCAATCGGCGAGGGCGAAACCGTTGTTGCGCAGATCCCTGCGCGCGGAAGCACCCTGCAGAGGGGAGGAAAGGTTATCCTTTATACCGATGAGGATTACGAAACGGATTATACAACCGTTCCGAATATTATAGGATATTCGCTTTCCGATGTTAATGCAATTCTTACTCAGCATGACCTTAATTTCAAGGCGGGCGACGGCGCTTCAAGCCACGCAGGCTCAGTCGCCTACAGCCAGAATTACAGCGAAGGCTGCGTTGTTCCCAAGGGAACGATTATTGAGGTTGTGTTTATTATTAAGGACGAGGGTTAAAGGTCGTCAGATAACGGAGGTTGTTTTATGAAACTCAAAGAGCTTCTTGATGATGCGGCAAAGGCAATGCCTGCGGAATATTCGTTTTCCGCCCTCTCCGCAACGGTTGAGGGGATTACCGACAACACCGATGAGGTTAAGGATGGCTATGTATTTGTCTGCGTTAAGGGGACAAAATTTGACGGACATTCCGCTGCGGAGGAAATGCTTGAAAGAGGCGCGCTGTGCGTTATTGCCGACCATAATCTGGGGCTTAAAAATCAGGTTGTGGTAAGCGATACAAGGAGGTTTTACGGGCTTTTATGCGCCGCATGGTTCAGCCATCCCGAAAAGCATCTCAGGCTTATCGGCGTTACGGGCACAAACGGAAAAACCACAATGGCTACGCTTATAAAGGATATTCTCGGGAATAACGGATTTAAGGTTGGATTCATAGGCACAACGGGGGTTCTTATTAAAGGAAAGCCGTTCGGCTCTGATCAGTCAACCCCAACAACCCCCCGTGTTTACGAGCTTTACAGCATTTTCTTCGAGATGATGAAGAACGGCTGTGATACAGTTGTTATGGAGGTTTCCTCATTCGCTCTCGATCAAAACAGAATAGGTCCCGCTGTCTTTGAAACGGCTGTTTTTACGAATCTTACTCAGGATCACCTCGATTACCATATTACAATGGAAAATTATTATGAGGCAAAGAAGAGGCTTTTTGTCGATCACTGCAAAACGGCGATTATAAATATTGACGACAGCTACGGTTTAAGGCTTTGGAACGAAATCGAAGGCGTCGGCTGCGAGAGGATTTCCTACGGTCTGCATGGAAACGCCGAGGTTCATGCCGACAAGATAAAGAACACCGATTCGGGGACTAAATTCTGGATTTCGGTTAACAGCAGAAGCTTCCCCGTTACCCTTAATATGATAGGGAAATATAACGTTTCAAACGCTATTGCGGCAATTACTGCCTGCGTTAAAACAGGCGTTGGAATGAACGATGTTATCCGTTCCCTTGAAAAGTGCGGCGGAGTAAGGGGGCGCTGTGAAATTCTTTCCTCCGAGAGGGGATTCCTTGTTGTCTGCGATTATGCGCACAGCCCCGATGCTTTGGAAAATATGCTTCCGAATATAAGGGAGCATACAAAGGGCAGACTTATCTGCCTTTTCGGCTGCGGAGGAGATCGTGACCGCACAAAGCGTCCGCTTATGGCTCAGGCTGCGGAGAAATATTCCGATATGCTTATTGTTACCTCCGATAACCCGAGAAATGAAGACCCCGATGCAATTATAGATGAAATAACGGCGGGCCTTTCGGGGCTAAAGCCTTATATGAGGATAACCGACCGCAGGGCCGCCATAAAGCGCGCCATCGCCGTTGCGGAAAAGGGCGACACCATTGTCCTTGCGGGAAAAGGACATGAGGATTATCAGATTTTGAAGGATAATGTTCATATCCACTTTGACGAGCGTGAAATCGTTAATGAAATCATGAAAAATTACAAAAAGCCCGCCTTTAATCCCGACCTTCCCGAAATGCTTTCCGTCAGCGAAATTATCGACGCCGTTAACGGAAAACCGCAGGGTATAAGGTCGCTTAACGCTATGGTGAACGCTGCGGATATTTTCTCCGACACTCGTTCCGTTAAGAAAAAAGGCGTTTTTGTCGCAATAAAGGGAGAACGCTTCGACGGGCACGATTTTGCCGCAAAGGCTGTTCATGAGGGAGCGCTGTTTGCGATAACCGAACGAACGATAGAGGATATTCCGTGCCTTATTGTAAAAAGCACAAGAAAGGCTTTGCTTGAGCTTGCGCATTATTTCAGAATGAAATTTAATCCGATTCTTGTAGGAATTACGGGAAGCGTCGGAAAAACCACAACCAAAAACATGACGGCCCTTGCGCTTTCCGCCGAGAACAGCGTTTACAAAACGGAGGGCAACCATAACAATGAAATCGGTCTGCCGTTTACGCTGCTCAAGCTTAATTCAAGCTGTACTGCTGCCGTGATTGAAATGGGAATGTCTGATTTCGGTGAGATTGAACGCCTTTCAAGGGCGGCGCACCCCAATATCTGCCTTATAACAAACATAGGCCTTGCGCATATTGAAAGGCTTGGCTCCCAGGAGGGTATTCTTGAGGCAAAGATGGAGATTCTCAAAGGCGCCGACAGGAACGCTCCGCTTATCGTAAACGGAGATGATAAGCTGCTGCGGCAGGTTAAGCAGGATTATGACGGCTACCGCACGGTCATTACCTACGGCATAGAAAACAAGGACTGCGACTATACTGCGGGCGATATAAAAACCTTTAACGACAGGATATATTTCAACGTTTATCATAACGGAGAAGTAATTACCGATGTAAGCCTTTTCTGCATAGGAACGCATAATATATACAATGCCCTTGCCGCTGTAACAGTCGCCGTAACGGCGGGAGCGAACCCCGTTTCCGCTGCGGAAATGCTCAGCGCATATCAGCCTGACGGAATCCGTCAGCATATCCAAAAAAGGGGACAGCAGACACTGCTTATCGATTGCTACAACGCTTCCCCCACCTCGGTGAAGGCGGCAATTGATATGCTTTGCGATATGAAGCCCGCAAACGGCGGAAGAAGGGTAGCCGTTCTTGGGGATATGCTGGAGCTTGGCGAAAATTCTCCGCAGTATCACAGGGAGATAGGCGAATATGTTGTTGAAAAGGGCGTGGATTTGCTTGTTTGCTACGGGAAGGAAGCGGAAAACATCGCAAAACGCGCCGATGAGCTTGGAATGCACGCAGGCTATTCCGATGAGAAGCAGAAAATTCTCAACTTCCTTAAATTTAAGCTTAAACCCGATGATGTTGTTCTTTTCAAGGGAAGCAGAGGGGTTCACCTCGAAAGCATTATTGATGAATTTTATAAGGATTGTTAAGGACTGACGTTCTTAGCATGGAGGTTTACAGATATGCCGTTTTGGATAAATATTATTGTTGCGCTCACCGCATTTGCCGTTTCGGCGGTTATGGGAATTTTCCTTATTCCGCTGCTTAAAAAGATACATTTTGGTCAGACTATATATGAAAAGGGCCCCGCATGGCACAAGGATAAGCAGGGAACGCCGATAATGGGCGGATTTATGTTCATCCTCGGCTCGGCGGCGGCAATCGCTGTCGGATATGCCTTTTATCGCTATAGGTCCTCTGATGTAACAATGGCGGACAATACGGATTTTTACCGTATGCTTGCGGGATTTATTTTTGCCCTGCTCAATATGGTTATCGGCTTTGCGGATGATTACATTAAGGCTGTCAAAAAGCAAAATCTCGGCCTTAAACCGTGGCAGAAAATGATTATGCAGTTCATTTTCTCATCGGCATTCCTTATTGCGCTGTACCTCCTCGGGGACACAAAAACAACCCTTAATTTCTACTGGGCGGAGCTTGATATAGGTATTTTTTACTACCCGTTTATGCTCCTTGTTATAGTTTTCCTTACAAATGCGGTTAATCTTACGGACGGAATTGACGGACTTTGCGGCTCGGTAACGGTTATTTCGATGCTTTCCTTTGTAATGCTTTGTTCGGCGATGGGAATGTGGGAATATTCCATTTTTTCAATGGCTGTCGCAGGCGGATGCCTTGGCTTTTTGGTATGGAATCTTCATCCGGCAAAGGTTTTTATGGGGGATACGGGGTCGATGTTCCTTGGCGGGGCGGTTGTCGCCGTGGGCCTTGCGACAAGGCAGCATTTGCTGCTTGCGATTATTGCGATTGTTTATATATGCGAGGCTCTCTCCGTGGTTATTCAGGTAACATATTTCAAGCTAACAAAGGGCAAACGCCTTTTTAAGATGTCGCCTATACATCATCATTTTGAGCTTTGCGGATTTAATGAATACAAAATCGTTATAACCTTCTCGGCGGCAGGACTTATCGCAGGAATTACAGCAAACCTTATATATAATCTTCTCTAAAAAATGAAAGGAGGAAATTAATATGCCCGGAGCTTCGGAAGCTGCGCCCAACGGCAGCGCAAGCCGCAGCAATAAAAGAAAAAACCGCAGGAAGGAAATGACCTCCGAGGGAGTTTCAAGGGGATATACCGAAAAAATTATATCCGGCCCGATGGATTTGCCATTTTTCCTTATAATAATGGTACTCCTTGTTATGGGAATTATAATGATGTTCTCGGCGGGCTATGCATGGGCAATCTCCGAGGGACTTCCCGGAACATACTATGTACAGCGGCAGATGATAATGGCGCTGGTAGGCCTTGTGCTTATGTTTTTCGTTTCCTATATTGACTATCATTTTTACCGCAAGCCGATTATAGTTTTCGGGCTTTATATTTTATCGGTAATACTGCTGATACTGTGCGTGGTCGGCCCGTTTAAGGATCCGCATAATGACTCATACCGTTGGGTTGCGTTCGGCAGCTTTTCGTTCCAGCCCTCCGAGGTTATGAAGCTGGCGATTATTTTACTTTTTTCCTACCTCATTTCCACAAATTATTCCCGAATGAAAACCTTTAGGCACGGAATTCTGCCCTTCGGCTTTTTCCTTGCGGTGGTAGTAGTCCTTATGGCTATTCAGCCGCACTTTTCAGGCACAATTATAATATGTGCGATAGGAATTATAATGATGTTTGTGGGCGGCTCGAATGTTAAGCACCTTATAACTCTCGGCATCATAGGCGTTGCGGCAATTGTGTTAATTATGGTTCTGCTCGTTAAATTTAAGGGCGTAACATACATTGAAACCCGTATGGTTTCATGGCTTGACCCGTTTAACGAGGAGGCGTCCCTGGATAAAACATGGCAGACAAGAAATTCACTTATAGCAATAGGCTCGGGCGGAATATTCGGACTTGGTCTGGGAAATTCCAGGCAGAAGTTTCTGTATCTCCCCGAATCGAAGAACGACTTCGTTTTTGCGGTTGTCTGCGAGGAGCTTGGGTTCATCGGAGCGCTTATGGTAATAATTCTTTTCCTGCTTTTTATTATAAGGGGATTTTACATTGCTTCAAAAGCGCCCGATAAATTCGGAATGATGCTTGTTGTCGGCCTTACCGTACAGATTGGACTTCAGGCGCTTCTTAATATTGCCGTTGTAACGAATACCATACCGAACACGGGCGTTTCGCTGCCGTTTTTCAGCTATGGCGGAACGGCGCTTATTATGCAGCTTGTTCAAATGGGAATTGTCCTTAATGTTTCAAGAAAGTCATTGATAAAAACGTAGAGGGGAAATAAAAAATGCTTAGGGTTCTTCTTGCGGGCGGCGGAACGGCGGGCCACATAAATCCCGCCCTCGCCATCGCCTCAATTATAAAGGATTACCACTCGGATGCGGAGTTTCTATTTGCGGGAACTCCAAACGGAATGGAGTCAAGGCTTATTCCGAAAGCGGGCTATGATTTTGCGCCGATTAAGGTGAGCGGCTTTCAGAGAAAAATTACTCCGAAAAATATTATGCGTAATGCTAAAACTATCGCCTACCTTACAACGGCAGGTCACCGAGCAAAGCAGATTATTGACGGATTCAAGCCTGATATTGTTATCGGAACGGGCGGTTATGTAAGCGGCCCCGTTGTGCTCAAGGCGGCTCAGATGGGGATAAAAACAGCAATTCATGAGCAGAACGCTTTTCCCGGAATGACGACAAAAATGCTTTCAAAAAGGGTAAGTTCGGTTATGCTTACCGTTGAGGAGGCTATGGAGTACCTTGATAAGGATATTCCGTATACGGTAACGGGTCTGCCCGTAAGAAAGGGCTTTTCCTCGGTGAGCAGAGCCGACGCAAAGCGTGAGCTTGGTATCCCCGAAAATGAAATTTGCATTCTTTCAACGGGCGGAAGCCTTGGTGCGGGAAGAATTAACGAAACCGTTGCGGAGCTTATGGAATGGGAGGTTAAAAACAACATCCCCGTTACCCATATCCACAGCTACGGAGGAATGGGCAGGGAAACCTTCCTGCCGAGCCTTGCCGAGAAGGGCGTTGATTATGAGAACAACCCGAGAATCCGTCCGAGCGAGTACATAGATAATATGCCTGTTTGCATGGCGGCAGCGGATCTTGTTATAAGCCGTTCGGGCGCAAACGCCTTATCCGAGCTTGAGGCTATGGGCAGGGCGTCTATACTTATTCCGTCGCCCAATGTTGCGGGAAACCATCAATATTATAACGCTATGGTTCTCGGCAAGGCGGGAGCGGCTATTGTTATTGAAGAAAAAAATCTTACGGGTCAGGTTCTTATCGATAATGTAAGCGATCTTTACCGTGACGGCGAACGGCTTAACCGTTTTGCGCAAAGGGCGGCTTCACTTTACGTTTCCGACACCCCCGAAAGAATTTACAATGTTATAAGCGGCTTAATCGGCGGCAAGTAATCGCCGATTTTTCTCCGATTTTTGCGGTTTGAACAGCTGAGCCCGAAGAATTTTTCACAGTTTATCCTTTTTTGCATACTATAAAGAAAAAAGCGAAAAAGGAGAGCTTTGTATGCAAAGGCTTATAATAAACGGAGGAAAAAGGCTGAACGGCGAAATAACGGTTCAGGGCGCAAAAAATGCGGCGCTTCCTATACTTGCGGCGTCGATTTTGTGCGGCGAAGAGGTTACGCTTAAAAGATGCCCCGAAATTTCCGATACATATTCGGCAATGCGGATACTTAACTCGCTCGGATGCAGCGCAGGGTTTGACAGCTCCGCAGGAAATACCGCCGTTGTCAATACATCTTCCCTGAGCAGATTTGAAATTACCGATAAGCTTATGCGTGAAATGCGGTCGTCAATTTTCTTTATGGGCGCGCTTATAGGAAAAACGGGAGAGTGCAGAATGTCGTTCCCGGGCGGATGCAACATCGGGCAGCGGCCAATCGATATACATATTGCCGCATTAAAGAAAATGGGAGTTACCGTTACCGAGGAGTACGGAAGTATAGATTGCTTTTGCAGAAATAAGCTCAGGGGAGCAAAAATAACCCTATCGTTCCCATCTGTCGGGGCAACGGAGAATATTATTCTCGCTTCGGTTCTTGCGGAGGGAACAACGGTGATAACAAATGCCGCAAGGGAGCCTGAAATTGTCTGCCTTGCCGATTTCCTCAATAAATGCGGGGGAAATATAAACGGAGCGGGCGGCGGAACGATTGTAATCGAGGGCGTGAAGGAGCTTCACGGCTGCGAATTTGAGATTATGCCTGACAGAATTGCCGCCGCAACGTACCTTGCCTGCACGGCATCGGCGGGAGGGGAAATTGCTGTAAGGGGCTGTATTCCAAGGCATATAGAGGCGGTAAATTCCGTATTTGAGCAAATGGGCTGCATTGCCCATACTTCAGCGGATACCGTATTTTTCAGCGCGCCGAGAAGCCTTAGGGCTGTTGATATTATAAGAACCACGGTTTACCCCGGCTTTCCTACGGATTGCCAAGCGTTTGTTATGGCGGCGCTTTGCAGGGCGGAGGGAACATCGGTTTTTGTGGAAAATATCTTCGAGAATCGCTATCGCCATACCGAGGAGCTGCGCAGGATGGGAGCAAACATCCGCGCGGAGGGCAAGGTTGCGGTTGTTGAGGGAGTAAAAAGGCTGTACGGCGCAAAGGTCGCCGCCCCCGACCTCAGAGGGGGAGCGGGTCTTGCCGCCGCCGCCCTTTCGGCGGAGGGAACAAGCGAAATTTCAGGCGTAGAATATATTGACAGAGGCTATGAGGAAATAGAAAATGCTCTCTCATCCTTGGGGGCTGATATAAAAAGAGTGTAAGCAATAAATCCATAACGCCGAAACGGCGCTGCAG
Organism: Oscillospiraceae bacterium; assembly: GCA_021199335.1. Lineage (GTDB taxonomy): Bacteria > Bacillota > Clostridia > Oscillospirales > Ruminococcaceae > UMGS363. Next base: position 42,149 of record JAJQIG010000017.1, read on the forward strand.
GAAGGACGGTTGAATTTGCAGGATGTTGTAAAAAGTGCGGGAAATTCTTCAAGAAAAAAAAGGCGCCGCAATTATTCAATGTATTACGGAATGATAGGTCTTATCGTTGCGGTAACCTTTGTTATTCTCTCAACAACCGTGTTTTTCAAGATTGATACGGTTCGGGTTACGGGAAGTTCAATTTATACCGCCGATGAAATTATTGCTGTCTGCGGAATAAAGGGCGGAGATAATCTTATTAGGACGAATATGGGGAAATGCGCCGATAAAATCGAAGCCGAGCTTATTTATATCGAAACGGCGGAGATTACCCGTTCCTTCCCGTCAACGGTTGAAATAAATATTACTCCATGCAGGGAAACCGCAAGCGTTCAGTTTGAGGAGGGGTTCTGCCTTCTCAGCTCAAGCGGAAAAATCCTTGAAAAAGGCTCCGAGCCGTATGAGGACACGATAATTATATACGGAGCAAGGCCGACAGAGGATGATGAGCTTTGGGAGGAAACGCCGTCCGATGTAACCTCGGCGGTAAGCAGTACGGCGGATAATTCCGAGGAGGAATCGGAGGATATTAACCCAATTCCCGAAATCGGAGAGCATTTTATCTGCGATAAGGATAACCGAACGGAAATCCTCTATCGGCTTATTGAAGCGGCGGAGGATTCCATGGACGGAAAAATAGATTGGTTCGATATGACAGATTATCTCAACGTAAGCTGCCTTTATGACGGCAGGATAACAATTGAATTCGGCGCAGTTTCGGAGTTTGACTATAAGCTCAAGCTCGCTTCCAATATTATTTCCTCAAAAATAGGGCCGACAACGGAGGGAACGCTGAAAATCCTTTCAAGCGGAGCATCGTTCATCGACAAGGCGGGGCTTGAACAGAACGAAATAACATACCAAAGCAACATCTCTCCTCAGGAGGAAACCGAAACCGATTCCGACAACGAGGGGGAAGAAACGACAACCTCCGCTGTAATTCATTTTGAGTAAATAAAGAATTTAAAAAAAATTCATTCTTTTTTTAAAAAACACTTGCAATAGAAGCGGAAATGTGCTAAAATTAATGTTGTGTGATTTGTTTGAAATTTATTTTTTTATATAGTTTTTTTAGGAGGACGGTAAAACATGGGCGGTTTTGTGCTTGATAATGATAATGATATGTTTGAGCCTGACGTTAATATAAAGGTTGTGGGTGTCGGCGGCGGCGGCGGAAATGCCCTCAACTGTATGGTTGCTGCCGGAATTAAGGACGTTGATTATATTGCCGTCAATACCGATGCAAAGGCGCTCCATTCTTCAAGGGCTTCCCAAAAGGTTCAGATTGGCGAGAAGCTTACCCGAGGAAGGGGTGCGGGAAATAAACCCGAGGTCGGCGAGCGCTCCGCTCAGGAAAATAAGGACGAAATCTCCGCTGCCCTTAAGGGTGCGCAGATGGTATTCATTGCCGCAGGCATGGGCGGCGGCACAGGTACGGGGGCAGCTCCCGTTGTTGCCGAAATCGCACAGGAAATGGACATTCTTACCGTTGCCGTTGTTACGAAGCCGTTCAATTTTGAACAGAAGGCTAAAATGATTCAGGCTGAAAAGGGCATTGAAGAGCTTAAAAAGCACGTTGACTCCCTTATCGTTATCCCGAATGAAAGGCTTCTTGTCGGTACGGAAAAGCCGCTTACAATGAAAGAATCCTTCGCTATGGCGGATGATATACTTAAAACGGGCGTAAAGTCAATCGCTGAGCTTATTACCGTTGAGGGTATGATTAACCTTGACTTTGCCGATGTTGAAACAACAATGAAGAATGCGGGATACGCTCATATGGCAATCGGCCACGGTTCGGGCAAGGATAAGGCTCAGGAGGCTGCGAATGCCGTTATTACCAGCCCGCTTCTCGAAACCTCTATCAGCGGGGCAACAAGGCTTCTTGTCAACATCGTTATGTCGGAGGATATTCTCGCATCCGATGTTGATACCGCAACAAAGCTTATTTCCGATGCGGCTGACCCGAATGTCAGCATGATTTTCGGTACTTCATTTGATGAAACAATGCAGGATGAGATGAATATTACCGTTATTGCCGCAGGCTTTGTCGGAATGGAAAATCCCGATGCCGTTCCTGAGGATGAAGTGTCGGAGGAAGCTCCCGCACAGACTGCGCCAAAGACATCCTCCGCAATCGATGATTATTCTGCTCTTTTCCAGATTTTCAATGACAGATAAGATTATTTTGGGGCACATCCTTTTTGGGTGTGCCCCTTTGTGCGCCGTTTTGGAGACAGGTTTTTCCGCATTTGGGCGGCTTTGCTGATTCTAAAGGGTTTGTATGGTATGATTCCGCTTTTCAAAGGATTGTACAGAATGTTTTATTCAGCCTAATAGGGTTAAAATAAAATTTTTGGGTATCGTCTTAATTTTATAACAGAGGGAAATGTTAAACGGGACTTGTTAAGGCATGAGGCTTGAAATTAAATCTACTTCAAAGAGGGGGATGGAGTTTAGCCATCCTCCTTTTTTGTTATGGTTTGGCTAAAAAATGTTTTTAATATTTAACTGCTCTAAATATTTATTTCGCTATTTGTGAAAAAAGTTTGATTATTGTAAGTTAATTACATTGCATAACTTTTCTTTGACAAAATACTTATTATATGATATAATGGTTTGGTTGAATTGTGTTTGTTCGATTGTCCTCAAATCAGAGGTGATATTTGCTGATGAATTTTATTCACGAAAATCTTAAAGTAATAATCATTGCCATAGTTGCGTTGATTGTTGTAATTATAGCCTCCGTTGCCCTTAGCCTTACCTTCGGCGGGCAGACCGTCAGAAATTTAACGATTAACGATATTAGCGGAACGGTCGTTATTATAAGAGGGGAAAAACAGTTTTATGCGGGAAAGAAAACTGTTCTCCAAAGCGGAGATGTCATAAATACAGATAAGGACAGCAGCGTAAGAATTTGCATCGATGCCGATAAGTACATATCAATTGAGTCCGAAAGCTCCGTTTATGTTTACTATACAAATATCTCCGATAGGGGGGATGTTTCCGTAAATATTGCGTGTGGAGCCGTCACCTGTCAGCTTAACAAATCGCTTAAAAAGAACGAAACCTTTCGGGTTAAAACCCCGAATGCGGCGATAAGCGTCAGGGGAACTGTTTTCAGAACGGAGTTTGAGCTTGCCGATAAATATATGGGCTATGAGAACGTTATGCTTACCCATGTGCAAAATTTTGACGGCTCGGTTATGCTCCAGCTCTACAGCACCGAGGGGGAAAAGGTCGATGAGCCAATGCTTCTTACCGAGAAAACAAGTGCGGAGCTTGTTTCCTGCGATGAATTTTCACAGTATGGCTATCTGAATTACGGATTAAATATCTATGACCTTGAGGAAATAACCTTGAAGGAGCTTATCAGAATCAGCGGAGAGCATTCCATTGCTTATACGATGGATGAGCTTAGCTCCGCATTTAGGGCGGTTAGCCGTGCGGCTGTTACGGAGGGAACCGAAACTGCGGCCCAAACCGAAGAAACAACCCTAACCTCTGACGCTCCGATTGAGGAAACAACGATTTCGAGGGAAACCGCTGTTGAATCCTCCGAACCTGTTGAAACGGAGAAATCCTCAACGACCCTGCGCACGGCAGGAACAACGCTTGAAACGCATATTTATACCACATTCCCCGGCCCGAAATGGTGGGAAATGCCTAATGATAATCCCTATGATGATGAAACGGATGCGGCGCGGACGGAATCGGTTACCACAGTTCCGCAGGATGCCGTTCAGTAAGGGAAAATGAAAGGATGGTTAAAAACTAAATGAAAAGGTTAAATATTCCGCTTATCCCCGTTATAACAGGCTCGCTTGCGCTCATTGCGGTAATTGCGGTTATCATTATTGTTGCGGGAGCGGGAGGAAGCGCGGGGCTTTACATAACGGAGGCATCCGGCACTGTCAGCATAACGAATTCCGACAACGGCGATGTTGATGCGTCAACCGAGGATAATCTCAGTCAAGGGGATATTATCACCGTTGGGGATGATTCCTATTGCAGAATTGTGTATAAAAGCAAGAAAAATTCCGAAAATAACTATATGATAGTCGGGGCAAATTCACAGCTTGTTATTACCGATAAAATGGACGGAAAAAAGGGCGGAGAGATTTACCTTAACCGCGGCTCGGTTCTCTGTAGCTTTTCGGAGAGCGACAAGGCTCCAATCTATATAAGAACCGCCGATTCGATGATTTACCCATCGGGAACGGTTACAAAGATTGAATATTCAACGGACGCTTTCGAATCCTATACCGATGTTTTCACATTTATGGGCAACGCCTCGATTCAGCTTTACGACGCCCAGGGCAACACCGTTAACGATCCCGAATTTCTTGTTGAGAAACGCACGGGAAGAATTACAACCAACGACCTTGGCCCCGTTTTTTCCTACCTTAACATCGAATTTCCGCTGAGCGATATTACAGCAAGGGATCTTAAAAATCTTATCACTATTGCAAACCTTATCGAGGATTTCCCCTATACGGTTGAGGAGCTGAAAGCGGCATATGATGCCGCGCCCGACAGCGAGCTTTCCGAGGACGGCGAAGCATCCTCATCTGCGGATGCTTCGGATGTAATACAAACGGCTGAACCCATTGAAACAACCGAAATACCCGAAACAACGACCGAAGCGCCCCCTGCTACAACGGCTGCCCCGATTACAACCACAGCCCACGCCGCTGCAACTGTGCAGACGACAACCGCCGCAGCCACAACCACAACGTCAAAGACGACGACAACCGCCGCCACGACTGACTCGAACACAAACAAAACCCTTACCGTTGTTATTAATGTTGACGGGGATGAAACCATACAAGAGGTTGAATACGGAGGAAATGCCGATAAGCCCGATGATCCCGTTGTAAGCGGAAAAACCTTCATCGGCTGGGATAAATCCTTTAATAATATTACCGAGGATACCGTTATAACGGCGCTTTTTGAAGATGCGGCCGTAGTTTACCATACGGTAACAATCGTTATTGCCGACAAACAGACATCAATTCAGGTTGAGCACGGACAGGCGGCTCCACTGCCCTCCACATTGAATATCGAGGGATATATTTTCAATGGATGGGATACGGATTATTCAAGCATAACATCCGATGTTACCATTACCGCAATACTTGAAAAGGAATCAACCACTGTAACCGTTACGTTTATGATAAGCGGACTGCCCTATGTTCAGACGATTGAAAAAGGCGGAACGGCAATTCCCCCGTTTGTGCCTACAACAGATATAAACGGAAATGAATTCACAGGATGGGATACTTCTCTTACAAATATAACCACCGACACTACGATTACAGCGCTTTTTGGACAGAAGGAATATACGGTAACGTTTGTAATAGACGGAATTGAGTACCCAACAACGGTTGCAAGCGGAGAAAATGCGGTTCCCCCCTATACTCCGACATATGACAGCCAGGGAAGAAGCTTTATCGGATGGGACGGAAATTTGTATGTTATTACCTCCGACAGAACTATAACCGCAATATTTATTTGATTTAATCAAAATCGGCAAGAATTCCCCCACTCCAACCGATAGGTAGGTGGTGGGATGAACTGCCAAAGGGAGGCTTAACGGCAGCGGTGGACGGAGAGAAATCGGCACCAATGCGTACCCATAGTACGCATCCGTACAATGTACGCATACCGCACCCCGTTAAATTACCGAGCGTGGATTGAAACAATTGAAAGGAGATTTTTCATAATGAAAAGAAATATTAAACCGACAGCATTCTTTTGCGCCGCCGTAATGGCTGCGGGATTGCTGCTTACAGGCTGTGAGGGCGAATCAACGGCAGAGGGCTTGACAGACGACAGCAGTACCGCTTCGGCTTTGGAGGATGTGGTTATACGCAACTTTGAAATGCCCGAGGTAGGGGAAAAAATTGCCGTTATAACCGTTAAGGACTATGGCGAAATTAAGATTAAGCTTTTCTCGGATGCAGCCGAAAAGGGCGTTGAAAATTTTATTGGTCTTGCAGATATGGGATATTACGATGAGTTGATTTTCCATAGAATTATACCGAATTTTATGATTCAGGGCGGAGATCCAAAGGGCAACGGCACAGGAGGAAAGAGCGTCTGGGGCGACAGCTTTGACGGAGGAATATCCGAGGGACTTTACCATTTCAGCGGAGCGGTTGCATACGCAAATTCAGGCTCAACATCGACTAACGGAAGTCAGTTTTATATCGTCAACACCCCCGAAGCGTATCTCCAGTACACCTGCGAGGAGCTTATGGCAAGCGATTCTTCGTATTCATGGCCGCAAAATGTAATGGATATGTATAGCGAAAAGGGCGGAACGCCGTTCCTTGACGGCAGCTATACCGTCTTTGGACAGGTTTTTGAGGGCCTTGACATTGTAAGGGAGCTTGGAAACGTTGAAACGGATGATAACGATAAGCCGTTGAAGCAGGTTCAGATGGAATCCGTAAGAATTGTTGAATATGAGGGTTGATAAGGTACCCAAAAACACAGTAACAAAATGCATTCTGCTTTTTTGCGGGATGCATTTTTATGCTATTTAGTATATGGAAGAGGTGAAATAAACGCATTTTCACCTCGCCTGCGATGTTCGGGCGTAAGACTGTCATGCATCAGCGTGGGGGGAGGCTTGTTGAGAGATAAAATAACGGTATTTTAATTTTGAATTTATTTTAAGGTTCATTTAAGGTTAGGAATGTATCATTGGCAAGAGAAAGGATCACATATTTTGTGATAAGGGTAAATTATTATGAAAAAACAGATTATATCATCAATTATACTAAGCTCGATTATGCTTAGCCTTTGCGGATGCGGCGATTCCGAAAACACACAGACTGACAGCGGCGAAGGCGCACAGCTTCAGGCGGGGAATTCCGACAGCGACAGTGCGGAGCTTGCCGAAAGCGCTTCGGAGATCAGCGCACAGCAGGCGGAGATTGAATCTATGCTTAATATCGCCAACAATTCCGAGCTTACATGGAGCTATAACTCCGATAATGACGCTTGGGTTATGTCAATTGTATCTGCGGTGGCTTATCCCGAGCTTGCGGATTATCAGGGCGTATCCGTTGCGGTTCCGGGGGCATATATAAAGGGAATCGATACGGACGGCGATGGAGCAGAGGACGTTACCGCCGAAAATTATTCCGATGCAGTGAACGGTACCCTTGTTATAGATAATTCAGCGTCGATAACCTCGGAAAACGGACAGGTTTACACGGCGGCGACTGCTCCCGTAATAATCAATACGGGCGCGGCAGGCTATTCGGCACAGGAAAATCAGCAGGCGTCAACCTCGAACTGCGTAAACGGATATATCAATGTGGCTTGCGGAAACAGGGGAAAGCAGTCCACCGCAACCGATTCCGACGGAAACGAATATTACACAGGCGATGCGCCCGATTGCCTTGTCGATCAGAAAAATGCAATCCGATTTGTAAAATATAATATTTTGCTTGGGAATCTCCCCGGAAACACCGAATATTTTGTATCAACGGGCGGCTCGGGCGGCGGCGCTCATGCGTCAATGGTTGCGGCTACGTCAAACAACCCCGATTTTTATGCTTATGAGGCTTCTCAGGGGGCAGTGGGAGTTTACGAAACCTCCGACGGAAATTACAGCACAACAGTAACAATCAACGGCGTGAGCTGCGATATTTCGGACGGAGTATGGGGATGTGTGGCATATTCCGCAATCACTTCCCTTGCCGAGGCTGATATGGCTATGGCATTTGAATATAATCTTGATGCGGATTACAGCTTTAACACCGATTTTCAGGCGAAAATGGCTGAATATCTTTCGGAAGAATATATGACGTATATTAATTCCCAAAATCTTTCCGTTGAGGAATCCGCCGTGGGTTTCGACCTCAATCGTGACGGTGATACGGATGATACCGTTGAGCTTACAATTGAGTATGACGAGGAAAAATATGCCGAAACAAATGGCTATGGCGGAACGTATCTGACGCTTTATCTTGATGAGTTTGTTTCCAACCTCCAATGGTACGTTGATAATCTTGATTATGCGGAGGGTTGGACTTGGTTTAATTCCGACGGCAATGCGCTTACCGATGAGGAGGTTTCCGCAATGACTTCGGAGGAAAGGACGCTCGCTTTCATCGAGGGTAGATATTCAGGCGGTTCAAGCTCAAGAGGCGGCGGAATGAACGGAGGTAACTTCGGCGGCGAAATGCGCGGAGGCGGTTTCGGCGGAGGAATGGGAGATACGGGTATCGGCGGTCTTGCCGATGGAGAAGCTACTGATGGGGGAATGCCCAATGGGGAAATGCCCGATGGAATGACAATGGGGAATTTACCCAACGGAGATGCGGCGGACAATGCAAGGCAGAATAAGAAGGCTGATGAAAACGTAACTTCGGGCATGGGCGATGAAGTCGGAACACCCGATGCGGGAACAACTCAGGGGATAGGCAGTGGAGTTGATTCCTCAAATTACGGCAGCTTTGAAGAAATGCTTGCGGCATATGAAAGCGACATTGCTGCGGTTGAAGCGGGCGATGAATTTGGCAATAACCAGGTTGAATTATATGACCCATTGAATTACATCGGAGCGGATTCAACAGAAAATCCTACGTGGACACGCATATTAATGGGCGCTTCGGAGGGCGATATGTCGATGTTCTCATCGCTTAATCTGCAGATAGCGTGGCTTAATGCGGGAACGGATGCAAACATCGAATGGCAGTGGAACGGCGGACACGTTCCCTCCGAAATATTTGGGGAATCGCTCTCACTTTATATTGACGAGATGTACGGCAAATATGTTGACGGCGCAGCTTCGGTTGAAAAGCCCGCAGCCGAGCCACAGACGGCAAACGGAACGGCATCCGATGCCACGGGCACAGATATAAGCGGCTGGGTAACCCTTTCCGATGGCGGAATCGTATCGTTCAGCCTTGCGGATGCCGCTTCATATCGAACATCGGGAGCAAGCAAGGCAATACCCGGGTTTGACACAATCGATTACGGTCAGGAAACCTATGAATTCGGTGATTCCGAAAACGATGCAAGGCATTTTGATAAGTATGTCCTCAAGGTATTGCAGGAACATTCCGATGAGTTAAGCGGCTTGTTTAACGGGGGTTCTGCGGAATAATCGCACTCTGTCTGATTTTTTAAGAGTAATCTAAGCAAAACGCCCATCGGTGGAAGTAAAATTCCTCCGATGGGTGTTTTTTGTGGTGGGGCGGAGAACAGAACGGCACTGCAGATGTTGCCCCTGTTCTGTGTCCGAAGATAGTCCATCAATTTTTTTGAAAAAAATTTAAAAAAACACTTGACAAACATATTCAAAGGTGATATAATAATAAAGCATTCTTGATTGGGGCATGGAATTTTATATCGCGGAGTGGAGCAGCTCGGTAGCTCGTCGGGCTCATAACCCGAAGGTCGTTGGTTCAAATCCAGCCTCCGCAACCACGTATAATAGCCGTTTGATTCATTTCAGACGGCTGTTTTTGTAATTTTTCGGTAAATCACTAACATCCATAATTTGGAGCAGCAAATAACGCGTAACAGCGCGGCTCGAAAAATTGCTTCGCAAAATGTCAAGCTGACATTTCGGACAAACTAAAAGCGACCGTTTATACGATCGCTTTTTTTTACGCTTATTTTTGCGCTTCGGCTTGCTTTGTTCCCGTCAGCGCAAGGGTTACGGCGGAGCCGATTATAAGTATCATTCCCGCTATATCATAGCCTGTACATACAAAATTCAAAAAAAGAATGGATATTACCGATGAAATTACAGGCTCAATATTGCTAAGTACGCTTGCATGGGTCGAGCCGATAAGCTTTACCCCCGAAAGATACATTGTAAACGCAACAGCGCAGCCCAGCACCGCTGAAAGTATGATTATTATCCACACAAACGGCTTTATGACGTATGAAGTGCGAAACGGCTGAAATGCAAAAGCCGAAACCGCTCCGCAGAGAATCATCGACCAGCCCTGTATAGGGGCGGAGCCGTATTTTGAAACCAGTTTAACGGGATAGATCGATGTAAAAGCAAGTGATGCGGCGCTTATCAATCCCCATATAAGGGCGGAAAGGGAAATGCTTAGGGAGGAAAAATCTCCGTGAAGTGAAAGGAGAATAAGCCCCGCAAGAGCCGCAAAAACACAGATAAAATCCGTTTTTGAGGGCATTTTTCCGTTAATTACAGCCATAGAAAAAAGAACCATTGACGGGGAAAGATACTGGATAAGCGTCGCTATTGCCGCATTGGAATATTTTATTGCTTCAAGATAGGAAAACTGCATAAGAAAATTCATTGCGGAAAAAAGAACAAATGAAAGCGTATCCCTCCTGCTTTTTAAGATGCGGAGAATATCCTTTCCCGACTTCAATGCGCAAAATGCCGTAAGGATTACTCCCGCTATGAGCATTCTTACGGTAATAAGCCAACCCGAGGTTACATCGGAATTGCTGTAAATAATCTGAACCGAAATCCCGATGAGCGCCCACAGCGTGGCGGCAACGAAAACATACAAATAGCCCTTAAACCTATTGTGCAAGCTATCACCCGCTTAGTATACTTATTTTTTCTCGGGAAGAAAAACGCAAAGACAATGCACCTTTTGATTGCCGAGATTTATGTATTTATGTGAATGATCCGTTCTGAACATAAAAATTTCGTCCTGTTCAATCTCCTGCTTTATATCGTCCGTTTCAACAAGAACCCTTCCGTCCATAACCGCAAGATATTCAACGGTGCCCTCTCCGTGTCCTCCGCTTACATATACTCCGCCCGCTTCAATGTCTATGCGGTATAATTCAAAGGTGCGGTTGTCCTCATAGGGCAGGCAGGTGCGGATTTCATATTGTCCCGCTATTTCCTTTGTGGGCAAAAGCTCAGGTATTTTTATAAGGTAGGAATCTACGGGAGGCTTGGCAAGAAGCTCCCCGATTTCTATTCTCATTCCGCTGGCAATTTTACCGAGAACGCTTATAGACGGGTTCGCCTCGCCCTTCTCTATTTGGTGGAGCATACTTTTGCTTACACCTGTCTGCTCCGAAACAGCGTCAAGGCTCATGCCCCTGGATGTCCTTATCCTGCTGAAATTCATGGAAATATTTTGCGAAAGATAATCTGTCATTTGCCTTTTCAACTCCTTGAGGATGCGCCGAATAAAGCGTTATTCAGCGTTCACTTTTTGGTTCATTTTATCACACAGATACCGTCCTTGTCAACAAAAAGCAGGAATTTTTCACTCCTGCTCCTTGCTTGTGCAAAATCTATTAAGTCTAATATCCGTTTTTTAAACAGCCGCCCTGTAAATTTCCTCAATCTCTTTTTTACCGAAAACTACAGGCGCATTTGCGAGATTTCCTGCCGAAATTTTCATGCAGTTCTCTGTCATCCAAGGAATGTCCTCCTCAGTTATTCCAAGCTCGCCGAGGGTTACGTTAAGCTCAATGTCAACGAGGAATTTCCTTATTGAATCGGCGCAGTCCTTTTCGTCCCTGCCGCCGAGCATTGCTGAAATTTCGGCGAATTTATCGGGCAGAGCGGGCGCAAGCCTTTCAACGATAATCGGGGTAAGCGCCGCAAGTCCTCTGCCGTGAACTATGTTTTTCAGCCCCGAAGCGGGATGCTCCATTCCGTGGCCTGCCGAAACACCCGCCGCACCGATAACCATTCCGCCCAGGGTAGCTCCGAGGGTAACTGCATCCCATGCATCATCATCGGAGTAATCCCTCATCAGCTTGGGAAGATTTTTCGTTATAAGTTCGAGCGCGCATTTTGCCTGCATATCAGTCATGGGATTCGCCTTTTTGGAGGTGTACGCTTCAAGGGCGTGTGTGAAAGCGTCAAATCCAACAGATGAAAGAACGCTCTTTGGCATGGTCTTCATAAGCTCCGGGTCGATTATGGATGCCTTTGCGAGTACTATTGTTGTGTAAAGAGCCTTTTTATCGTTTGTTTCGGGATTTGTGAATACAGCAATCTGATTTCCCTCGCTGCCTGTTCCGCAGGTTGTCGGAACAAGGACTATGGGAAGTGCGGAGGTTCCCTTTTTTCTCCCGAAAATATAATCGGAAATATCGCCCTCATTAACGCAGCAGAACGCAATGCCCTTTGCCGCATCCATGATTGAACCTCCTCCAAGGCCCAGGATAACATCGCAGCCTTCAGCCTTCGCAAATGCCGCACCCTCATAAACTGTCAGTGTAAGGGGATTTTGTGTAACCTTATCAAAAACGGCATATTCAATTCCTGAAGCCTTTAGCAGAGCTATGGTGCGGTCCAAAAGTCCCGAACGCTTTGTGCTGCCTGTTCCCGTTACAATAAGTGCCTTTTTTCCGTATTGCCCGCAGACATTGCCCACGGTTTCAATTTTATTTCTGCCGAAAATAAGATTAACGGGCAGAGAATAGTCAAAGCTTATCATAAATTATCCTTCCTGTAAAAACGAAGCGGCGCAGCTGTTACTTTAGTGATTTAACCGCATCGGCAATAATGTCGGCAGCCTTGTCGCAGTCGGCTTCCGTAAGAATAAGTGGGGGAACCATTCTGATAATGCTTGAACCGATAGCCGTCAAAAGCAGCTTTCTGTCAAGGCAGGCGTGCTTTACATCAACGGAGCTTATTCCGTCCTCAAATTCAACGCCGACAAGGAGTCCAAGTCCCCTTACTTCCTTTACGCAGGGTACCTTTTCCCTTAGCTTTTCCATAAAATATTTGCCCATTTTCTTTGCGTTTCCCGCAAGATCCCTGTCAAGCAGCTCCCCAATCTGGGCAAGAGCTGCGGCGCAGGCAATCGGGTGACCGCTGTAGGTGCTTCCGTGGGAACCTGCCGTGAATGCGCTTGCGGCATCGTTCGTTGCGCATACAGCGCCGATAGGCATTCCGCCGCCCATAGCCTTTGCCATGGAAACAATATCGGGCTTTACGCCATAGTTCATGAACGCCATAACCTCTCCCGTTCTGCACCAGCCTGTCTGTACCTCGTCAAGGCAGAGAAGCAGACCCTTTTCATCGCAGAGCCTGCGAAGTCCCGTCATAAACTCCTGAGTTGCGGGATGAACTCCGCCCTCGCCCTGAACGGGCTCAACCATAATTGCAATGGTGTTTTCCGAAACGGCATCCTCAAATGATTTAAGGTTGTTAAATTCCGCATACTTGAAACCGGGGGTTAAATCTCCGAAGCCGTTATGTATAGCCGAACCGGGCTGACCTGTCGCAGTCATTGAACCGAAGGTTCTTCCGTGGAAGCCCATTTTTGCGGTGATTATCTCATACCTGTGGGGACCGTATTTGTCAACGCCGTATTTTCTCGCCATTTTTATCATGGCTTCGTTTGCTTCCGTTCCTGAGTTCTGGTAGTAAATCTTATCCATACCGATAGTGGTGCAGATTTTTTCGGCAAGGAGAGCTTGGGGAATTGTGTAGGGATAGTTAAAGGTGTGGATAAGGTCCTCCGCCTGGTCCTTTATAGCCGCAACAACCTTTTCGTTGCAGTTACCTGCGCTGTTTACCGCAATTCCTGCGTAAAAGTCCAGGTATGCTTCACCCTTTTCATCATAAATGTACATATCCTTTGCGGTTTCTGCAAGTAAATCGAACCTCTCATAGGTTTCAATCATATACTTGCTGACAAGACCTTTAATGTCTTCCTTTGTAAGACCCGTATCTTTAAGTTTCATTTGAAATTACCTCCATATAAATCAGCGCATCGGCTGAAATTTTCATAAGTTCTGCGTGAATTTGGCAGGAAACTGCGGCTACTCTATGCTAAGATCCTTTTTCTTCAAATCAACATAATCGCATATAATCCTAACGCAGTTTTCAATGCCGATTTTTTCGCTGTTAAGGGTCATATCGTAGTTTATGGGATTTGTCCAGTAGTTCCCTTTGGTATAATATTTGTAATAATCCGCACGGAATTTGTCCGTATGAGCAATTGTTGCTGCGGCAACCTCTTCGGTGACGCCCATATTTGCCATTGTTCTTTTAAGGCAGAAGTCACGGGGAGCTTCTACGTAAATGCTTATGACGTTATCCCGCCCCCTGAGTATCCAGTCGGCGCATTTTCCTACAATAACGCAGGATTGGGTGTCGGCAAGCTCCTCTATGATTTTGCGCTGATATTCAAACAGCGTTTCGTCCGATACAAATTTTTCGTTATGCGCAATGTAATGCGTTGCCCTCGGAAGACCCTTTAGGAACGCCGCAAAGCCGCCCTTATCCCTGATTTTTTCATTTACCTCGTTGAATAAGGATTCGTCAAGCCCGCTCATCTGGGATGCAAGAGTAAGTATTCTGTTTTCATAGCAGGATACCCCCATTTGCTTTGCAACCTTTGAAGCGATTTCCTTTCCGCCTGTTCCGAAGCCTCTTGCAACGGTAACTATAATATTGTTCATTCTGTGTCACTCCCATTAAATCAGCCTGCAATAAATCTGCTTAAAAATTCCCTTGTACGGGGATTTTTGGGGTTGGAGAAAAGCTGTGACGGGGGCGCATCCTCAACGATATATCCCTTATCCATAAATATCGTCCTTGTCGATACATCCCTTGCGAAAGCCATTTCGTGGGTAACTATTATCATGGTAAGGCCCGTTTTTGCAAGTCCCTTCATAACGTTAAGAACATCTCCAACCATTTCGGGGTCAAGCGCCGATGTAGGCTCATCGAAAAGCAGAACCTCGGGATTCATGCAGAGAGCGCGAGCGATAGCAACACGCTGCTTCTGACCGCCCGAAAGCTGTGACGGCTTTGCGTTTATGTAGGGAGCCATACCAACCTCCTTAAGATGAGCGATTGCCCTGCCAAACGCCTCCTGCTTTGATACATGAAGCACGGACGTTGCCGCAACCATACAATTCTTGAGGACAGTCATATTGTCGAAGAGATTAAAGGATTGGAAAACCATTCCCACCTGTGAGCGATATTTATTGACCTCACGCTGCTTATCCTTTATTTCCTTTCCGTTGAAAAATATTTTTCCGTCAGTCTGCTTTTCAAGCTTGTTTATGCAGCGAAGCAGGGTTGATTTGCCTGAACCCGAAGAACCGACAATGCATATAACCTCGCCCTTGCTTACTGAAAAATCTATTTTTCTCAGCACCTGATGCTCGCCGAAGGATTTGCTGAGATCACGTATCTCGATAACATTTGTTGTTTTTTCGGACATAACGACCCCCTCTTTCTTACTTGCCATCTTCCATATATTCTACAGCAAGAACATAGTCCTTCTTGCCTGCAATCTTCTTTTCGATAAATGTAAACAGTCTTGTAAATACAAAGCAAAGCACAAGATAGATAACAGCAATTACAAGATATGCCTCAAAGTACTTGTAATAGGTTCCGCCTGCGGTCTTAGCGACAAGGAATAGCTCCGAAACGCCTATAACATTAAGGACGGAAGTCATTTTAAGGTTTGTGAGGAATGTATTTGCCATTTCGGGAATAATATTTTTAAACGCTTGGGGGAGGACTACCTTAAACATGGTGAGCAAGGGCGACATACCCAGCGACCATGCGCCTTCCTTCTGACCTCGGTCTATTGACTTTATTCCCGCTCTTACGGTTTCAGCCATGTAAGCTCCCGTGTTGAGTACGGTTACAAGGATACCTGCGAAGATTGGACCTATTTCCACGCCCGCCTGACGAAGACCGTAATAAACAATCATTCCCTGAACAATCATAGGCGTGCCTCTGAACAGCTCAACATAAATGGCGCAGATGATTTTAAAAAACTTGATGATACCCTTTTTTAGGATAAAATCCTCCTTGTTTATTGAAATATCCTGAATAATGCCTACCACATATCCGAGGACGAAACCCAAAATTGTTCCCACTACAGCGACATAAAGAGTTATCTTTGTGCCGTCAAGAAACATACCTGCGTACTTTGTTGCAAGAAAAACTATCCATTCAAACATATTGCTTGGAGTATCAGTCATAAGAACACCTCCCGAGAAAAGATACTGTGCCGATGCCAATTTTCATCGGCACAGAAGTGTTTGTTGCCAAGGAAACGCTGATTTCAGCATTGCCCGACGTATTTTATCAGTTTGCCGCAGGTTGACAAGCAACAGCCTCGCTCATCATTGCATTCATTTCGTCTTCATTCCAGTTGATTGCTTCAAGCGCATCATTGATGATTCCCTGCAGCTCGCTGTCGCCCTCTCTTACGGCAATGCAGCAGTTTGAGCCATCGCCGATATCAATGGAGAAGGGGAGTATAACAAGGTCGTCATTTGTAAGCAGAGCCGATTCGGAGGTTGGGGTGTCTATCATGCAGGCATCCGCAACTCCGTTGGAAACAGCCATAAAGCATTCGGATGTAGTTGCGTAATTTACAACGGCAACAGCGTCGGGAATATCCGAGATGTGATCGATCCAAGCGGTTGCGAGCTGCGTTGTAACGGTAATGCCCTTGCCCGCAAGGTCGTCAAGCGACTGTGCGGAAGCGTAATCGCTGTCCTTGCGAACGGTAATAGACGTTGCACGGTTATAATATGTATTTGAAAAATCGTATGACGCTTCTCTTTCCTCGTTCCAGCTCATGCCGCCGATGATGCAGTCATATTCGTTTACATCGAGGCTCATTCCGATTGAATCCCATTCAACCTTGTGTATTTCAACATCCCAGCCAAGATGATCGGCAATTTTCTTTGCCATCATTACATCATAGCCGTAGGCGTATGTGTTCTGTCCGTAAATGGGGAGGGCTGTATCTCCGTTTGAAACCTCGGTGGTTTCCTGAGTCCAGTTAAACGGCGCATATGCGCATTCCATGCCTACACGAAGCACCTTTTTTTCAGCATAGCTCAAATCCGCGCTTTCCGATTCTTCCGATCCTCCGCAGGCTGTGAACATTCCTACAGCCATCATTCCCGCAAGTGCGGCGGCGGTAATCCTTTTTAAACTCATCTTTCTCATAAAAACCTCTCCTTTTCTGCGGCTTTCGCAAGATTTTCTCCGCCGGAGCGGCGGATTCGATTTTGCGTTCGTTGGGAATAATACCATTATTGGATTTTACCTTTCAATATGAAATATACAAAGTTATATCCTGCAAAAACTATCCTGAATAACCTTTTGAATTGGCAGCTTTGGTATGTCCTTTAAATTAAACTATGTATTTTTATATTGAACAGTTTCAATCCTTGATTATATTATAGCACTGCTTTGAAAAATGTCAAGCATTTATTATAAAATTGCACATTTGAACATAAAATAGCCGCTTTTCACGGCAAAATATTGTTATTTTTGCAGGAAATACTATTGAATTATGCGAAATTACAATATTTTGTTAACATAAATCCTCTGCAATACAAAAACAATGCGTACAATATAAAGAACAACTGCACATTTCGCCAAAA
>JAJQIG010000028.1 GCA_021199335.1 Oscillospiraceae bacterium
ATAAACCAAACCGATAGTAACAAACAATAACATGATTTTATTGCCTTTTGCACAAAAAAGCATTATCCAATATAGTCATTTCCAACCAAAGGACTTGGATTCCCGCCGATACAAATTTTCTGGAAAAGGGGGCTTTGACTCGGTGTTATTCACTGCATACCAAAAGGATTGCCGCCGTGGGGTGTACGGCGGCAGCTTGCGGTTTAATTGACCTCTATAATTTTATCGCCAACCTTGACCTTTTCCTGCTTTATAAGGCTGACTGAGCTGTATTCATCGCTGTTGCAGACAATAATCGGGGTGGTCGCCTTATATCCCGCAGACTTAATTCCGTCAATGTCAAAGGAGATAAGAAGCTCTCCCCTTTTGACGGTATCACCCTCATTAACGTGCGTTACAAAGAATTCTCCGTTCAGCTTGACGGTATCGATTCCGATATGAAGAAGAATTTCCGCACCGTCCTCCGAAACAAGGCTGACGGCGTGCTTTGTATCAAAAACCGATTGAATTTTTCCATCGCATGGGGAATAAAGCTTTCCCTCATCAGGTTCTATTGCGGCTCCGCTGCCGAGTATTTTCGCAGAAAAGACATCATCATCAACGCTTTCAATCGGAACAGCCGTACCATTCATATGGGCATAGAGTGAAATCGGTGATATATCAGCCTTTTTATCGGATTTTTTCTCCTCCGAGGGTGGAGCATAATCGTTCAAAACCCCATTCAAATCGTCCGACTGCGGCTTTTCGAGGAAATCATCAAGGTTTGATTTAATAACCGAAACCTGGGGGCCATAGATGACCTGTATGCCGTTTCCTTTTGTTATAACTCCCGATGCGCCGCTTTCACTGAGCAGGGCTTTGTCAATCTCCGAAGACTCTTTCACCGTTACCCTGAGCCGTGTTGCGCAGCAATCAAGGTCGGAGATGTTTTCCTTTCCTCCAAGGCCCTTCAGAATAAGAGCGCTTACAATATCGGATGGAGCGGCGGATTTTCCCTTATCCATATCCTTTCGGGTATAGAGCTTAGTTTCTTCGGTATCGGATTCACGTCCCGGAGTTTTCAGGTTGAGCTTCGTAATCATAAAATAGAATACAAAATAATAAACAACCGCATAAATAAGTCCGATAATTACAATCCATATCCAGTTTGTTTTTTCATTGCCCTGCAAAATTCCGAATAGTGTAAGGTCGATAAGACCGCCCGAAAATGTCATTCCGACGCCTACTCCGAAGATGTGCATAAGCATATAGGAAAGCCCCGCAAGGACGCAGTGGACACCATACATAACGGGCGCTACGAACAAAAATGTGAATTCAAGCGGTTCGGTTATGCCCGTAAGCATTGATGTGAGCGCAGCCGAAAGAAGAAGTCCCCCGGCAGCCTTCTTTTTTTCGGGGCGAGCCGCTCTGTACATTGCAAATGCCGCCCCGGGAAGTCCGAATATCATAAACGGGAATTTGCCCGACATAAACCTTGTTGCGGAAACGGAGAATTTTTCCGTTGCCCTTGAAGCAAGCTCCGCAAAGAAAATGTTTTGCGCACCCGAAACAACAGCGCCGTCAATAATCATTGAACCGCCAAGCTCCGTCTGCCAGAACGGCATATAGAACACATGGTGAAGCCCGAACGGAATGAGCGCGCGTTCGATAATTCCGTAAATCCATGTTCCCGCATAGCCCGAGTTGAGAACAAGCTGTCCAAGGGATGCAATTGCGCTTTGAACTATGGGCCAAATAAAGAACATTATTACCCCGACCGCAAGATAAACAAGGCTGCATATTATCGGCACAAACCTTGTTCCGCCGAAGAACGAAAGCACCTGCGGAAGCCTGATTTTATAAAATCTGTTATGGAGCGCGGCAACTCCCAGCCCGACTATAATTCCCCCGAACACACCCATTTGGAGAGTGGTTATGCCGAGGACGGATGCGGTCGAGTTGGCGGCCATTGCTTTGGCGCCGCCCCTTGCTGTAATGAGCGCGCTTATTGCGGTATTCATGATAAGAAAAGAGATTGCTCCCGAAAGCGCCGCAACCTCCTTCTCCTTTTTAGCCATACCTATCGCAACGCCCATTGCAAACAGCAGCGCAAGATTATCGAAAACAGCGCTTCCCGTTTTGCTCATAATATCAAGGATAGTGTAAAGTACACCGCCCTCCTTGATAACATTTGTAAGATGATATGTTTCAAGGGTGGTGGGATTCGTAAACGAGCTGCCTATGCCAAGGAGAAGCCCCGCAACAGGCAGCAGCGCAATGGGGAGCATAAACGAGCGTCCCACACGCTGTAAAACGCCGAAAATTTTGTCTTTCATCTTAAACCTCCGCTTATTTATGGATTTTGTTAAAATCTTTTTTCAAATATATTATCTGAATCAATTTTGAATTCCATACATGAAAATAAACGAATCATTTAATTGAATAAAAAAACCGACTTTATTTCCAAAAAAATAAAGTCGATTCAAAAAATTCCGTATCAATGGCGTTTTCATCGCATAAATTCCAATTATTCGGGCTTTGCCGTGTTGAATCGGAACACATCCGCAACCTCGGAGATTGTTATGTATGCCTTAGGGTCAAGCTTTTGGACGATGTTTTTGGTTTTTGTAATCTGAAAGCGGTTTATAACGATGTAAAGGACGGTTTTGTCCGTTCCCGAATAATATCCCTTGGCATTTATGATTGTAATTCCGCAGCCGAACGCCTCTGAAAGAGCCGCACATACCTCATCGGCACTGTCCGTAATAATAAGCGCCGATTTTGAACGGTCAATACCCTCAACAATGTAATCGACCGTTTTAAGAGCCGCCCAATACGCAACGATTGAATAAAGCGGCAAAATCCAGCTCTCAAGAACAATTCCGCAGATAATATATAATACAACGTTATAAATCATTACAAATGTTCCGACCGAAACTCCGAGCCTTTTCGCAAAAATAACCGCCATAACCTCAATGCCGTCAATTGCTCCGCCGAATCTTATCGCAAGGCCGCTTCCCGTACCCGAAATAAGCCCGCCGAACAATGCGCAAAGCAGTAAATCCGAACCCGCCAGCGGCGAAACGAACCTTACGTCAACGGGAAGAATATCCGTTATAAGCCACGCCGAAACAGAGTAAATAAGAACCGCATATATGGCGGAAATCGTAAAGGCTGTGCCCTGCCTTTTTGCGCCGTAAAGGAACAGCGGTATGTTAAGTATTATAAGGAAGAATGAGAGTGAAAGGGCTTCGGGGGTAATGTTTGACAAAAGAATTGAGGTTCCCGAAATTCCACTGTCATAAAGATTAACGGGGGCAAGAAACATTGTTACGCCGATTGCATTAATTATTCCCGCAACAGTTAGCCCGATAAATCTTTTTATGCCGATTTTTTTAATTTCTTCTTTAAATTTCATAGATATTTCTCCTAACAAATGTGAACGAGCAGGCGGCGTTTAAAGTACGCCGTTAATTACAGCTCACGTTCGGATTCGGGAATATCCCTTTCGGCTTTATCCATAATTTTCTTTTCATCGATAATAAGTATATCCCCCTCAACACGGCTGTTTCTCGCAACTCCCCTGAAATATGGGGAGTTGAAAATCTTATCCATGTTTATTCTGCCGTCAACAAACTCGATTTTATCAACCGCAAGAACCCTGTCAACGACTATAGCAAGGCGGCTTTCACCGTTGCTGAAGGTAATCATCGTTTCACGGTAATAGCTCTTATAGCGGCGGACAGCTTCGTCCATAATATCCGTAATTTGGGGAATATATTCATCAAAGACAAGCTGCATAAGCTCGTCTGTTTTGCGGCTTTTCTCGGGGGAATCGGGCTCACGCCTTTCATTCGCTATAAGCTCCGCTGTGTTATGGAGAGCCGTATGCGGTTCTTCAATCCTTTTAAGAAGCTGATTTGCGCTGCGGCTGTTGGATTTAAAGCCGTAATACCAGCTGCCGAATTTGCATTTGTGCGGGTCAATTGCGAGGGAAAAATCGGTATTGGACTCGACAGAGCGTTTAAGCTCATCCGCCCATTCAAGGTGAGCGCTTTTATGCTGCTCGATTGTTTCCGCAAATTCGGCATATTCGTTTTCAAGGGTGTTATATCCGAAAAGACGGCGCATATCAAGGACAGGGTAGACATCCCCCCGTATGTTGACGATTCCCCTATAAATTTCAGGAGCGGAGGGAACAGGAGTAATGCTTTCGGGGGTTACGGCAATTCCCGTTATATGCTTGCTGTTTATGGCGTAGGTATATTCGCAAAGGGAGAAAATAAGCCACGGAAGCTGTTCCTCAGCAATTGAATTTTTGATGTTATCCATAAAATCCTCCATCCTGCCGCAGTACGGCATCTTTTTTGGTAATTTTTCCGCAAATAAAAAGGGACAATTATTCTATACCTTCATTATAGCACAAACATCGGCGTTTTACAATAGTTTTTATTTCCCGACGGCAAGGTTTGTCCTGCAATAAAGGAGTTGACACAACGCAAACCGATATGATATAATTTGTATTGATAACAAATTTGATGTTGTTATTCTTAGGCTGCAATATTCGATTACCGCATAGGTTTAGGCTGTGATGATACGTACCCTTGGCGGATTAAAGACGCAGGTACAAACGGCCTGCCTAACACGCTGTACTCATACATCGCCTTATGCTTCCTCGGCAACACTTTGCAGACTTATTTCTTTTTATGCGGCACATACCAAACCCAATTTGCCTGTTTTTACCCGAAATAAACCTAACGCCAAATTCCGCTTGACTTTGCCGCAAATATTGTGATATAACAATGCTGCCGATGTCCCCCGCCTCTTAGGCGGCGGGTTCCATCTTCG
>JAJQIG010000014.1 GCA_021199335.1 Oscillospiraceae bacterium
GGAAGTATTATACCACAAATCTATAGGATAGTGGGTGAGTTATTAGAGATTCCCTATAGTAATTCCAATTGACGCCGACACGGAAAATATTGAGCTTATTACAAGAGAAATTGTTTTGAAAGCGATTGAATACTATGACAATGCAGGGATAATTTTGCTTGATATGGGTGCAACGGAGGAACAGCTTCTTATTTTTGATAAAATCGTTGATGGTGCGGCAGAATATAAAATTATTTCAGCAAAAAAAACACAATAAAAATGCCGCACATTTTGGTGCGGCAAGGATTTTATCGATTATAAAGAGTTTTTGTATTTTCCTTAAGTATTCGTCCATCACGAAGAAGCTGCCTTAGCCGTTCGCTGTCGCTGTTTTCCAGTGCGTTTCGGTATTCATTAAGGTGATCTATAATGCAGTCAATTTCACGGCACAGCGGTTCTCTATTAAGCATAAAAAGGGGAGTCCACATATCCTCATTGAGCTTTGCAACGCGGGTAAGGTCAAGAAAGCTTCCTGCGCTGAATCCCATCTGCCTTTGATGAGTTGGGCTTTTTATGTAGGAGCTCGAAACAATATGGGCAAGTTGACTTGTGAAAGCGATAATATCATCATGTTCTTCCGGGGTTGCGGTTATAACCTTTTTAAAGTTGATTGCATAAGCAAAATCGGTGATAAGGTTAATTTTTGCCTGCGGAGTATCCTCTGTGGGAGTAATAATAAAGCTTGACGAATCAAAAAGGTTATCCAAAGAGTATTCAAATCCCGAAAATTCGCGCCCTGCCATCGGGTGAACCCCAATAAAGGTCACATCATTTTCATTGAGAATGGGGGTAACGGATTCAACAATGGATTTCTTTATTCCGCACGTGTCGATAACTATGCTGTCCTTTTTGAATTTATCGGAATTTTGCTTAATATAATCAATGGTTACTGTCGGATAAAGGGATACTATAGTAATATCAGCAAGTCCGAGGTTATCCGTTTCGGCATCAATAGCACCTTGGGATAGTGCCATTTTGATTGTTTCCTTGTTTGTATCAATGCCGTAGACTGTGTAATCTGTATGTTTTTTTATGGTCTTGCAAAGAGAACCTCCGATAAGTCCCAGACCCACAACTGTAATAATCATATTCTTTAATGCTCCTTAGAAGCATTTCTCCTTTCATAAATTCACTACTCCATAATAGTGTACCTCTATATTATAAAAAAGTCAACCATTTTTCTTGATTTTTTGTTAAAAATATTGTATAATAAAATCAACATAATTTAGTTTCGGAGGTATTATGGAAATGAGAAAGTACATATCTCTTCTTTTGGCGGTGGTTGTTGCCTGTGGACTTTTTTCAGGCTGCAGTGCAGGGGATGAAAATTCCGAAGTAACAGAAGCTGTTTCGATTTTATCAGAAGAATCACTGTTGGAAACAGAATCAGCTTATGGTAACAGTTTCTTTGATGAAAGCTATGACCCGTTTGCAGAGGATTATGATCCATACGGCGGCAGTGTCAATAATGCAGATTCTCCATCAATAAGTGCTAAGGTTTCAGAAGAAACAACACGTGTTTCAGAAACTATGCAAGCTGCGGGAACTGATGATTTGTCGCATACAACCGCTGTACAAGCGGATAAATCTCAAAATGAAAGCTCTGATGAAATTTTGTTTACAATTAATATCTCCGGCAGCTGGAACGATGGACAAAACGACTTTGTTCAGTTTGACGGAACCGTGAAAAACAACGGAACAACTACTGTCTCAGGTTGGATCGCCACCATAAATGTTGGAAAATCTGCTTCCGTAGATCAATCATGGAATTGCGAATACACTTTTTTGGATGATGGAAAGATTTCTGTTGAGCCTGTTGATTATAACAGTAAGATAGATGCGGGCAGTGAAGCTACATTTGGACTTATTATTAAGAATCCCGGAAATATTGACACATCGGATGCTTCAGTTACATATAACAGCACAACCTCAACGGCTTCAGAAAACGTTGACTCAGGCAACTCAAGCAGTTCTGTAGGAAATAGCAATCCCGAAATTGTACAAGCGAAGGATGTGCCTGAACCTACAACGGATGATTGGCTTTATGTTGAGGGAAATAAAATTGTTGACAAGGACGGTAAGGAGGTTTGGCTCACAGGAGTAAGTTGGTTCGGCTATAATACAGGGACAAACACCTTTGACGGTCTCTGGTCGTGTGATCTCAACAGTTCAATCGCTGCCATTGCTGACAGAGGATTTAACCTCCTTCGTGTACCAATTTCAACAGAGCTTATTAAACAGTGGTCGAACGGGGAGTACCCTACCGCAAATTTTAATCAGGCAACAAATTCTTATCTTGTTGGAATGAACAGCCTTGAAATCTTTGACTATGTTGTAGGGCAGTGCCGTGCGAACGGTCTTAAAATAATGATTGATATTCACTGTGCTGAAACAGATTCAATGGGTCATATGAAAAACCTTTGGGCAGATGGTAACATTTCCGAAAAGGATTATCTTGACGCATTAAATTGGATTGCGAACAGATACAAAGATGATGATACAATTATTGCCTATGATCTCGAAAATGAACCTCATGGCAAGGCAAGCGAGTCCCCAAGGGCAAAGTGGGATTCTTCAGACGATTCGGATAATTGGCGCTATATAGCGGAAAAAGCAGCTCAGAGTGTGTTTAAGGCAAACCCTGATGTCCTTGTTATGGTTGAAGGAATTGAAATTTATCCAATCGATACAAATGGCAACGGTGATTTTTCTTCGACAAATATGGGAGATTATTACTGCACATGGTGGGGAGGAAATCTTCGTGGTGTAAAGGATAATCCTGTCAATCTCGGTGAATATCAGAATAAGCTTGTTTATTCTCCTCATGATTACGGTCCATCGGTTTATCAGCAGCCGTGGTTCGAGAACGGTTACACTTTTGACAGTCTTTATAATGATTGCTGGTATGATAACTGGTTCTATATTCAGGATGAGGGGATTGCACCGCTGCTTATAGGCGAGTGGGGCGGCTTTATGACGGAACCGAATCTTACGTGGATGACATATTTGCGCAGACTTATAAAGGAGAATAGAATTAACCATACATTCTGGTGTTTCAACTCAAACTCAGGCGACACGGGTGGACTTGTTAAGGACGATTTTACCTCGTGGGATGAGGAAAAGTACAGCTTCGTCAAGGAGGTATTGTGGCAACAGGACGGTAAGTTCGTCGGACTTGATCATGAAATACCTCTCGGAAGTAACGGAATAACACTTTCGGAGGTTAAATAAATCAGATAAAGGGGCATATCCGCTCAAAATCGGATATGCCCCTTGTTTATCATAAAAAGAAAAGTTCCTGTATCTCTACAGGAACTTTTCTCGTTGCAAAATATCCCTTTGCATGGTGAGCTATTGGGGATTTGAACCCCAGACCCTCTGATTAAAAGTCAGATGCTCTGCCGACTGAGCTAATAACTCATTCGTTGCGAGCAATTTCACAACGTATATTATTATATCAAATTCTGCTTTGCTTGTCAATATATTTTTGTAAATTTATTTATTATAACTATATTATAACATAATTTTGAGAGATTAACAGGTAAATTTAACTATAGGAAAATACAAGTTAATCGACAAGAGCAGCAACAATATCTTTGAAAATGCACTTTCCTGTTTTCCTGTCAAAAAGTCCGAACGTACCTTTATTTGCATCAAGGTAGCCGTTATCCCACCAAATATACTTTATGCCAAGCTCATCTGCTTTTTTTCTGAAATATTTGATGTATTTAATGCGTTGTTTGTTATTATTTCTGTAAACTGCTCCGAACTCATCAATAATAAGGGGAATGTTTTTGTCGATACAGTATTTTTTTATATATCCGAAGGTTGCGTTAAGCTTTTCTGTTTGGTCAGGGTTATCCGGATTAAATTCCGTATCTCCGTTTTCAAGACAGACAAATTCCCATGGTACATAGGAGTGTACATTTACTATAACCTTATCGTCATTTGGAATTTTTAGTTCCCTCATAACGTTTTCTGTGCAGGTTCCGCAGTATGTTACAATAATAAGATGACGGAGTGCGTTGTTTCCACCGCTCGCCCTCACTGTATTGACGAAATCAATGTTCAATTTATTGACAATCTCTCTTGCCTCTGGGTCTATAGACTCCCATTCATCAGGTTGACCGTTTTTTCTCGGTTCGTTAAGTCCCTCAAAAACCAGACGTTCACCGTAAGCAGAAAAACGTTCGCTAATCTGCTCCCATATGCGTTTTAAAGCGGCGGAAGCATGGGGGTAATTTTCATTTGAGGTGTAAAACCAATTCTCATGGTGGGTATCAAGGATGACAAAAACACCCCGACTGTAGGCGTAATTAACAACCTCCTGTACTCTATTCATCCATTTTTCATCAATAGTTAAATTATTATCGACAAAGTGGTTGCACCATGTTACGGGAATACGGATAACGTTAAATCCTGTTCCTACAACAGAGTCAATCAGTTTCTGGGTTACAACAGGATTTCTCCATGAGGTCTCCGATTCAAGTCCCTCTATTTTGCAGGCGTCAAGGGAATTTCCCAAATTCCAGCCTGTGTTCCATTCCTTTAAAAGTTCTATTGACGGTATATTTCTCATATGTATAAGCATCCTTTCTATGACCTTATTCGTAAAGCAAAATAATTCAGAATTTGAAGAAATAATGCAACTTTTCAATTTTGAATATTATACCATATAAAAAGCAAATGTCAAGGGTTTTAATTCTAA
>JAJQIG010000054.1 GCA_021199335.1 Oscillospiraceae bacterium
TTCATCGGGAAGATTTAATTTTGCCTTTTTAATTCACTCTGAATGTTCAACATCTTCAGGCATGGAGCATACGGTCTTTCAGTGGGTGGATGCAATCCACCCACTGAAACCCCTAAGGGGCTAACGCCCCAGTCGTTCGTTGAATGACGGGACGATGCCCCTTATTGAATACCTCTTGAAATCTTAACTTACGCGCGGGCAGCATTGGCAGTACCGTTCTTTGCCTTTGGCTTGCCTGAAATTTTGAAGCGCAGGCGGAGGTTGTCCGTTATAAGGGCAATAAATTCCGAATTTGTGGGCTTACCCTTTCCGCAGTTAACGGTGTAGCCAAACATTTTGGTAAGTACATCCACATCTCCTCTATCCCATGCGGTTTCGATAGCGTGTCTTATTGCTCTTTCAACTCTGGACGGGGATGTATCGAACCTTCTGGCAACGGCGGGGTAAAGCATTTTTGTAACGCTTTCAAGCATTTCCGAATCATTTATTGCGAGCATTATAGCTTCCCTAAGATAATGGTAACCCTTTATATGGGCAGGGATTCCGATGGTATGGATAATATCGGTAATAACCATTTCCATATGCGCATAATCATTGCCCGCTTCAAAATCAATCGCAGACGAAAGCGCAACATGGCGAACAACGCTCAGCAGCATTTCCGAATCAAACGGCATAACAATGATATATGCATTGCTGCATGACATAATTTGCTTTTCAAGATAAACATTTCTGTATAGGCATGAAACAATAAAGAACGGCTTTTTGACGGGCGCTATATCTGTTTTGCAGATAACCTCCATAGCATCAGCTCCGGGCATAACCGCATCGCAGATTACAATATCGGGCTGCTCCCTCCGAATTGTCTCAAAAACAGCGTTTCCGTCACTTTCGCAAGTGCAGACCATATATCCCGCTCCCTTTGCAGACTCTGCAAAATTATCGTTTTCGGTGCTTATAAGGATTTTAACATTAGATGACATAAATATACCTCCTGAATGATTTTACTACCATATTCTACCATATAATTTCCGATTAATCAATAGACTTTTGACATAAATTGCAAAAAACATTTTTACAAGTCTCTACATTTTATGACAAAGTGTCAAATTATATCCTATATTTGTATATTTTTCGACAACATTCGACCTAAATATATTGATCGCTTCAGCTTTAGGAATTAATACACGAAAAACGTCTATAATATTGAATAAATTTAAGTGTCCAATGCAGGGTACGCCGAATAATGCAGCAGACAGCATCTTCAATTCCCAAAAATTCCTCACCAAGAGAACCCCAGAATGCTATTATTCAACGTTTTCTTAGACACTTTTAACAAATTGGCTACAAAACCAAAATAAATGATAACACCAAAATTTCACAATGTCAACTATTTTTTTATAAATTTAAACTTTAAAAGGAAATTATTAATCCACTTATTATAAACTTCATAAACTGTTGCACTGTTAAATGTAATAAATTCATTTAATTGGAATAAAGTTACTTTTA
The DNA here is from genome assembly GCA_021199335.1 of Oscillospiraceae bacterium. Lineage (GTDB taxonomy): Bacteria > Bacillota > Clostridia > Oscillospirales > Ruminococcaceae > UMGS363. The sequence goes on from JAJQIG010000054.1 coordinate 1,507, forward strand.
TTTTCTAAGTCCGCATAAAACAAAAATGCGTACATTCACTGTACGCATTCAATGGCGTTCCCGAGGTGATTCGAACACCCGACCTACCGCTTAGGAGGCGGTCGCTCTATCCGGCTGAGCTACGGAAACATTTTTTGCAAGTCAAAACGGAAATTCTTTCATTCCATAAACCAACATTATAGATTATATCATAAAAAAATATAAATTGCAAGAGTTTTTTTATATATTTTTATCTTGAAAAATTTTATGAGCTATGATATTATATTAGTAAAGTTATTTTTTCGGAAGGTGTTATTATGGAGATACAAATTACAAGGACAACAACCCCAAAAGCAAAGCCTACTGACGAGTCAAAGCTCCACTTTGGAAAAATCTTTACCGACCATATGTTCCTTATGAACTATGACGAGGGCCAAGGCTGGCATGATGCAAGGATCGTCCCTTACGGACCCATTCCTATGGACCCCGCCGCAATGTGCTTCCATTACGGACAGGCTGACTTTGAAGGTCTTAAGGCTTACAGAACCAAGGATGGTAAAATTCAGCTTTTCCGTCCCGACCAGAATATGGCAAGGCTTAACGTTTCCAACAGCCGCCTTTGCATTCCCGAAATTGATGAGGAATTCGCTGTTGAGGCAATCAAAACTCTTGTTAAAGTAGACGAGGATTGGGTTCCCTCCGCTGACGGTACTTCGCTTTACATAAGGCCTTATATTTTCGCCGCTGACCCAATGCTGGGCGTTCATGCGGCAAAGCACCTCATTTTTGCTATCATCCTCTCCCCTGTCGGCGCTTATTACGAAAACGGTCTTGCTCCCGTTAAGATTTATGTTGAGGAAAATTATGTACGTGCAGTGACAGGCGGAACGGGCTTCACAAAGGCTGCCGCAAACTACGCTATTTCTCTCAAGGCTCAGGAGGAGGCTGAGAAGCAGGGCTATGCTCAGGTTCTTTGGCTTGACGGCGTACACAGAAAATACATTGATGAAGTTGGCGCAATGAACGTATTCTTCGTTGTTGACGGCGAGGTTATAACCCCCGGTCTTGACAGAGGTTCAATTCTCAGCGGTATTACAAGAAAATCCTGCATCGCCCTTCTCAAGGACATGGGATATAAGATTACAGAGCGTGATATTACCATTGACGAGCTTATAAAGGCATATGACGAGGGCAAGTTTGACGAGGCCTTCGGCACAGGAACAGCCGCTGTAATTTCCCCTGTAGGCGAGCTTAAATACGGCGAAAAGATTATGAAGATTAATAATGGCGAAATTGGCGCAATCTCACAGAAGCTTTACGACACCCTCACAGGCATTCAGTGGGGCAAAATTGAGGATAAGTTCGGTTGGACGGTTGAGGTAAAGTAATTCGATGGGTTACACTTAAATCGGAATTTGCTTCTATATCAAAAAATCCTGAAAACGGTATTAACTGTTTTCAGGATTTTTGCGTATTCAGTTCAGCCTGTAAAAAAAAGAAAGCCGCCCCTATGCAGACTCGGAGCGACTTTTCAAGTGGAGCTAACTATCAGAATCGAACTGACGACCTCATCCTTACCAAGGATGTGCTCTACCATCTGAGCTAAGTTAGCACACGTCCTATCAATTGAACGTTTAATAATTATAACTCGTTTTTTGCGGTTTGTCAAGAGTTTTTGAAATTTTTTTATTTTTGAATGCATAAATTCTATTTTCAGGGACAATAATCATTGCAGCAAACCATTATCTTACCTCAAAAAAGGAGCATTTATACATGAATATCAAAATCAACAAGGCCGTTGCGGAGGCAGCTATGCTTATAGGGATGCTAATGGCAGTATTTGCAGAGGGCGTATGTGCCTTTGCGGAAAGCAGGGAAGATATTGCGAACGATGTTTTCCGACTTCACATCCTTGCAAACTCCGATTCGGATGAAGACCAGGCGCTTAAGCTCAAGGTTAGAAATGCAATACTTGAAGAAAGCGGAGAGATTTTCGGCAGCGCTGTCAGCGGAGCGGAGGCGGCGGCAATTGCGAAAGAAAATCTTGATAAATTTACCGAGATTGCCAAAGAAGTCATTGCCGAAAATAACTGTAATTACAGCGTAAAATGCGAGGTTGCCGATGTTTATTTTGACGAACGCACCTACGGAACGGCAACACTTCCCGAGGGCGAATATCGTGCGCTCAGAATTATAATCGGCGAAGGGGACGGGCATAATTGGTGGTGCGTAATGTTCCCGACATTGTGTCTGCCTGCGGTAACGAACACCGATGAGGTACTTGAAAACGCCTTGAATGACGGTTCGCTCACAGCAGAGGAAATCGAACTTATCAAAAACCCTGAAAATTACGAGGTAAGATTTTATTTTCTCGACCTTTTTAGCAGGCTTAAAGGATGATTTTTCTTTCAAAGCTCCGTACAAGAGAAGCCGTTAAAGCAAAATTTATGGTATTTTAACAAAAAAATTTTCAAAACCTCTTGCTAAATTCTGCAAAGTGGTATAAAATATAATACGATAGGGTTTTTGTGACCCATTCAATTTTTTATGAAAGGGTGTCATACCAATGGCAGGTTTAAACAAGGTTACTGTTGACGACATTAATGTTAAAGGAAAAAAGGTTCTTGTAAGGGTTGACTTCAACGTTCCCCTTAAGGACGGAAAAATCACAAACGATAACAGAATTACAGCCGCTCTCCCCACAATAAAGAAGTTAGTTGCTGACGGCGGTAAGGTTGTACTCTGTTCACACCTCGGCAAGCCCAAGAACGGCCCTGAGGATAAGTTCTCTTTGGCTCCCGCTGCTGAAAGACTTGCACAGCTTATGGAAGGAACAAAAGTTACCTTCGCTAAGGATGATACGGTTGTCGGCGAAAACGCAAAGAAAGCTGTTGCCGATATGAAGGACGGCGAAATCGTTGTTCTCGAAAACACTCGTTTCAGAGGAGCTGACGAAACCAAGAACGGCGAAAACCTTTCAAAGGAGCTTGCCGATCTCGTTGATAATCAGGTATTTGTAATGGATGCTTTCGGCTCCGCTCACCGCGCTCACGCTTCAACCGCAGGCGTTACAAAATTTGTTAAGGAAACCGCTGTAGGTTATCTTATGCAGAAGGAAATTCGGTATCTCGGAAATGCGGTTGAAACTCCTGTAAGGCCTTTCGTTGCTATCCTTGGCGGCGCAAAGGTTGCAGACAAGCTCAACGTTATCTCCAATCTCCTTGAAAAGTGCGACACACTTATCATCGGCGGTGGTATGGCTTATACATTCCTCAAAGCTAAGGGCTATGAGGTTGGTCTTTCACTTGTTGACGATGAAAAGATCGATTACTGCAAGGAAATGATGGAAAAGGCTGAAAAGAACGGCAAGAAGCTCCTTCTCCCCATTGACACTGTAGTTGCGGCAGGCTTCCCCGACCCCATCGATGGTCCTATCGAGGTTAAGACTGTTGATTCCGATAAGATTCCCGCTGATATGGAGGGACTTGATATCGGCGAAAAGACAAGGGCTCTCTTTGCTGAGGCTGCTAAGTCAGCAAAAACAGTTGTTTGGAACGGACCTATGGGCGTTTTCGAAAACCCAACTCTTGCAGCGGGCACAATTGCTGTTGCGCAGGCTCTTGCTGACACAGATGCTACAACAATTATCGGCGGCGGCGACTCTGCTGCTGCTGTTATTCAGCTCGGCTTTGCAGATAAGATGTCACACATCTCCACAGGCGGCGGCGCATCCCTCGAATACCTTGAGGGCAAGGTTCTCCCCGGCGTTGATGTAATTGCTGAAAAGGCATAAGTTTACAGATAAAATTTTTCTCCCTCCGTTGCCTGCGGGGGGAGTTTTTTTATTTTTCTCACACGTTCTCGTCAATTATCCGCCGACTTTTCTCGTTTAATCGTTTTTTCAGGAGAAAAATAAAATTTTCGTTGACTTTTATGCTTTTTTGTATTATTATTAAATATAGCTTATCGTTGAAAAATTGGCAGCTTACATAAAATACCGTCAGCAAAATTTTGGCAGCGGTTGCTGCTGTACAAATCAGCGGTTCTCTTTAATTAAATTAATTTTTTGCGGACGCTTTTGCTTGGCGGCTGCATATAATCGGAGGAAATGACATATGAAAAAATTCCTTTCTGTGATTCTGTCTGCAATGATGTGTATGGCAATTTTTACAGCCTGCGGAGAAAGCGGAAGCGAATCGGAAGAAAATGCCTACAGCGGCATACTTACCAAGGTCAAGCTCGGTATGCCCCTTACAAAAATTGTTTCAATGCAGCCCGACGGAGTTGATCTCTATTATGAGGATGACACTACCATATGGTGCATTAACCCCGACACCGACCTTATGGTTGATGTTTCCGCCCTTGTTCCCGAAGCGGACGCTTATTATTACTGCGATGATTCGATTATTACATATTACTTCAAAACCCAAAAGGGTGACGAGGAAATCTACCTTGAAGGCTACAGCGAGGAGGTTCACTGCCTTATTGACAGAACCTCTGCCGAGAAATACTTTAATAAAAAATCCGAGGAGCTTACCAAAAAACACTGCACCGTTGAGGGAAGCGCTGCATCAAGCTCCGTCACAGGCACGGAAGATATAGACATGACTCTTGTTTACAAGACCCATATTTCCGCAAGTAGCTATACCATTGACTTCACGATGACGCTCACCTACAGCACGGTAAACGGTGTTGACGGCTACTACGCTACAATGTATGAAATTGACTTTACCGAAAAGGAAACCAAGGATGAGGTTTCAATCGATTCACCATCATCCGATGAATAATTTTTGAAAGGATGCACTGAAATGATTAATATGCCAAAGGTTAAACTCGGAATTGCGGCTGTAAGCCGAGATTGCTTTCCAAAATCGCTTTCAGCTTCGAGGAGAGGCATGGTTGTTAATGCCTGTAAGGAAAAGGGCATTGAGATCTACGAATGCCCCATTACAATTGAAAATGAAAAGGATATGCTTGCGGCTCTTGACGATTTAAATGGCGCCGGAGTTAACTCGCTTGTTGTCTATCTCGGAAATTTTGGCCCCGAAACCTCCGAAACGCTTCTTGCAAAAAAATTCGGTATACCCGTTATGTTTGCCGCAGCAGCTGAGGAATTTAAGGATAAACTTTTTGACGGCAGAGGGGACGCTTTCTGCGGTATGCTTAACGCGAGCTATAACCTCGGTTTGAGGAATGTTAAAGCATACATACCCGAATATCCCGTAGGCACACCCGATGAGGTTGCCGATATGATTTCCGAATTCATCCCCGTTGCAAGGACAATCCTTGGATTAAATTCCCTTAAAATTATTTCATTCGGCCCCCGTCCGCAGGATTTTCTTGCCTGCAACGCACCTATCGCACGGCTCTATGACCTTGGCGTGGAAATTGAGGAAAACTCTGAACTTGATTTGTTTGAAAGCTATAACGCTCACAATGGCGACAGAAGGATTCCTTCTATTGTAAAGGAGATGGAGGAGGAGCTTGGCGATGGCAATAAAATGGCAGGCATTCTTCCCAAGCTTGCGCAGTTTGAAGCAACTCTTCTTGACTGGGCTGAGAATCACAAAGGCTCAAAGGAATATGTAGCCTTCGCAAACAAGTGCTGGCCCGCTTTCCAGACGCAGTTTGGATTTGTCCCATGCTATGTAAACAGCCGCCTCACTGCAAAGGGCATTCCCGCCGCCTGCGAGGTTGACATTTACGGCGCTCTCAGCGAATTTATCGGCGAATGCGTTTCCGATGATGCCGTAACTCTTCTTGATATTAACAACACCGTTCCCGCCGACCTTTACAACAGCGATATAAAGGGCAAGTATGACTATGCGTTGACAGATACCTTCATGGGCTTCCACTGCGGAAACACGCCCGCCGAAAAGCTCACATCAAGGGAAATGAAGTATCAGCTCATTATGCACAGGGGTCTTGAACCCGATAAGGAGCCTGACATCACGCGAGGCACTCTTGAGGGTGACATCGCTCCGTCGGATATTACATTCTTTAGACTTCAAAGCACCGCCGATGCAAAGCTTGCAGCCTATGTTGCGGAGGGGGAAATTCTTCCCGCCCCGACACACTCTTTCGGCGGAATCGGAATTTTCGCAATAAAAGAAATGGGACGTTTCTACCGCCATGTTCTCATTGAGGGACGTTTTCCCCATCATGGAGCGGTTACATTCTCGCATAACGGAAAGGCGCTTTTCAATGTTTTCCGCTTCCTCGGGGTTGAAAATATCGGTTTCAATCAACCCAAGGGTATGCTTTATAAGACAGAAAATCCGTTTATGTAAACCATATGAACAATATTCCGCAGCAGCTTTCTTTTTGCTGCTGCGGATATTTATTTTAAGGAGAAAAAATGCTTACATTTGATGAAATAAAAGGAAAAACCATTCTTGTCGGAATAACCTATGTTGAGAACGAAAAATCGGGCAAAATAAAGGGCAGAAAACAATTTTACGGAACAATTACAGGCGCAGGCGTTATCGGAATAAAAATCAGATGCCATAACGGAAAGGATATATCCCTCCCTCCCGACCTTAACGCTATAAGACCCGCTCCAAAGGGTAATTATCGTTTGTTTTCAACGGGAGAGGCTGTTGAATCCCCCGACTTTATTTCAACATGGCGGGTTACTCTGGATGAAAGCAATGCATGATAATTTTTTTACGGCGGATATAACCCGCATTGACAGGGCTGAAGCTCTGAGATACCTTGCTTACGGCGGCAGCAGCCCTGATGAAAGAATACTGTCATTTATGGATAAATGCGAAAAAAAGCTTCTCAAAGCGGTAAAGGGAAAATTCACCTTTCGGTGCTTTGATATAAGCGATATTTCCGACAACAGGGTTATTCTTGAAAACTGCTCCCTCATTATGACAGGAAAGGATATATGCTCCCATCTTGAAGGCTGCGCAAAGGCTGTGCTTATGTGTGCAACGATTGGGAATGATGTTGACAGGCTTCTTAGGGAGGAACAGGTTTCCGATATGGCTGCGGCGGTTATTACCGATGCTATGGCAAGCTGCGCAGTTGAAAAAGTATGCGATGCCGCAGAGGACACTATCCGCAACGAATATCCGAATATGTTTATGACATGGCGTTTCTCCGCAGGATATGGGGATTTGCCCATAGATATACAAAAGCAGTTTCTTGAGGTCACAAATGCAGGACGTGCCATAGGACTCTTTGCAAACGAGAGCTCCATTCTTATACCGAGAAAATCCGTTACGGCGGTTATAGGTCTGTCCGATATGCCCATTGAGAAAAAACGCCGAGGCTGCGCAGTCTGCAATTTGCGTGAAAGCTGCTTATTCAGAAAAAAAGGGAGAAGATGCACCGATGAATAAAAAGGAACGCTTTTACAAGCTTCTTAACGATAACAAATTTGTTTTTCTTGATGGCGGATTGGGTACAATGCTTCAGAAGAGCGGTCTTAAAACAGGGGAAGTTCCCGAGCTTATGAACCTTGAACACCCCGAAATTGTCGCAGGAATTCATAAGGCTTATGCCAAGGCGGGTTCACAGATTATCTATGCAAACACCTTCGGGGCAAACTCCTATAAAATGGCTGAAACAGGCAAAACCGTTGAGGAGCTTATTTCCGCTGCGATAAGGATTGCCAAGGGAGCGGTAGGAGAAGATGTTCTTATTGCGCTTGACATAGGGCCTGTGGGGCAGCTCCTCGAACCAACGGGAACACTTAAATTTGAAGAGGCTTACGATTATTTTAAGGAAGAAATTCTTGCGGGAAAGGATGCCGACCTTATCGCTATCGAAACAATGACCGACCTTTACGAAATGAAAGCGGCTCTCCTTGCGGCAAAGGAAAATTCCGATCTGCCCGTTGTATGCACAATGACATTTGAACAAAACCTCCGAACCTTTACGGGCTGTTCCGTTGGGGCAATGGCTCTTACGCTGGAGGGCCTCGGAGCGGATGCCATAGGAGTGAACTGTTCACTTGGCCCGCGTGAATTTGAACCGATTATTGAGGAGCTTGCGAAATGGACTAAGCTGCCCATTGTTGCAAAGCCCAACGCCGGACTGCCGAACCCCGTTACAAATGAATATGACGTTACGCCCGAAGAATTTGCGGAAAGCGCCGCAAACCTTGTTAAACACGGCATTAAGCTCACCGGCGGCTGCTGCGGAACAGACCCGGATTATATCCGCGCGCTTATTGCAAGATTAAGTAAAATGGAATATGTCCCAAATACCCCGAAATCGGTCACTGCCGTTTGCTCCGCCGAGAGGGTTGTTGTTATAGATCAGCCGAGGATTATCGGCGAGAGGATTAATCCAACGGGAAAAAAGCTTTTTAAGGAGGCTCTGCGCAAGGGCGATATTGACTACATCATGGGTCAGGCAATCGAGCAATCCCATGCGGGGGCGGAAATCCTTGATGTCAACGTTGGGCTGCCCGAAATTGACGAGAAAGCTATGATGGTCCGCACTGTTAAGGCTCTGCAGGGGATTACGGATCTCCCGCTGCAGATAGATTCAACCATTCCCGAAGTGCTTGAAGCTGCCCTCAGGGTTTACAACGGCAAGCCGATTGTAAACTCCGTCAACGGCGAATCGGGGTCTTTGAAAAAAATTCTTCCAATAGTAAAGAAATACGGCGCAGCGGTTGTCGGTCTTACCCTTGATGAGGACGGAATACCTAAAACCACAGAGAAGCGCTTTGAAATTGCCGAGAGAATTATGAATTCCGCCATTGAAATGGGCATACCGAGAGAGGATATTTTCATTGACTGCCTTACCCTGACCGCATCGGCAGAGCAGGAAAATGTTATGAAAACGGTCGAAGCTGTTCACAGGGTAAAAACCGAGCTTGGACTCAAAACGGTTCTTGGCGTTTCAAATATTTCATTCGGTTTGCCGAACCGTGAGCTTATAAACTGCAATTTTTTGCAGATGTGCCTTGTTAACGGACTTGATTTGCCCATTATGAACCCAAACGTTGCATCAATGACGGGTGCGGTGAGGGCATATCGTCTGCTTACAAACATTGATGTAAACTCAGTTGATTTTATTAAGGCATACGGAGCGGAAAAAACGCCTCCGACTCCCCTGCCAAAGCTGCCCGAGGGCGCAAATCACGACCTTATGTATGCTGTTTCAAACGGACTCAAATCGGAGGGCGCAAAAATCACCGAAGAACTTCTTGAAACGACCGATTCAATGCAAATTGTTGACGATATACTTATACCTGCCCTCGACAAAATAGGCGACGACTTTGAGAAGGGCAAAATCTTTCTTCCGCAGCTTATAATGTCCGCAGGGGTTGCTCAGGCTGCGTTTGAGGTTATCCGAAGCCATATGGTGAAGAACAATTCCGCCCCCGTTGTGAAGGGCAAGGTTGTTCTTGCTACAGTTAAGGGGGATATTCACGATATCGGAAAAAACATAGTCAAGGTTCTTCTTGAAAATTACGGCTATGAGGTTATAGATCTTGGACGTGATGTTGATTATCAAGCGGTTGTTGATGCGGCAATTGAACATAAAGTCAAGCTGGTGGGTCTGTCGGCGCTTATGACAACAACCCTTGGTTCGATGGAAAAAACCATTCAGCTTCTGCGTGAGAACAGGGTCGACTGCAAGGTTGTTGTAGGCGGTGCAGTGCTTACCCCCGAGTATGCGGAGAGCATAGGAGCGGACTTTTACGCAAAGGACGCTAAGGAAACGGTTGATGTTGCAAAGAGGATTTATGGCTAAAATAAAGGAAAAAAACAAGGCTATATTTTTTATAATCTGCTCGGCATTCTGCTTTACAATTATGAATGCCTGCGTAAGGCTTTCGGGGGATTTGCCGTTTATCCAAAAAAGCTTTTTCAGGAACTTTGTTGCGGCAATTCTTGCGTTTGCCGTTCTCAAAAAAAATCACGTCAAAATAACCTGCAAACCTGAGAACAGGATTTATATGTTTTTAAGGGCATTCTGCGGAACCGCAGGAATGCTCTGCAATTTTTATGCCGTTGACAGGCTCGTTCTTGCGGATGCGTCGATGCTAAATAAAATGTCGCCCTTTTTTGCGGTGGTTTTCTCCGCAATAATTCTTAAGGACAAACCCGCTCCGTTTCAAGTAGGGGCGGTAGCCGCCGCTTTTATCGGAAGTCTTTTTATTATAAAGCCGACCTTCGCCAACGCCGACCTATTTGCCTCGGCGACAGGATTTATTGGAGGAATGGGTGCGGGGGCGGCATATGCATTTGTAAGCAAGCTCGGCAGGGGCGGCGAAAAGGGGCCGGTGATAGTGTTCTTTTTCTCAGTTTTTTCATGCGTTGTTACCATACCGTATATCATTTTCAATTTTGTTCCGATGAGCGCATTCCAGACGGCAATGCTGCTCTTAACCGGACTTTCTGCGGCGGGCGGACAATTCTCGATAACTGCGGCATACACTCATGCCCCCGCCAAGGAGGTATCGGTTTTCGATTATTCGCAGATAATATTTTCGGCAATTTTGGGATTTTTTCTGTTTGACCAAATCCCCGATATATGGAGCTTTGTCGGCTATGGAATAATCATTGCCGCGGCTGTTTCCATGTTCCTTTACAACAACAGAAAACAGGAAAATTGAGCGGAAATTCTCTTTGTAAATTCCTAATTTGCGGAAAAATGTTCAATGCGTTTTTGTTTATTCATAAAAAAACCATATATTCTTCCGCATAATGTGGTATAATATATGTGAAATTTTTCGTGCGAGCTATCTCGTGCGGTACATTGAAAAAAGGAGATATTATTATGAACAAGTCTTTAAGAAAAGCTGTTATTGCAGGAAACTGGAAAATGAACAAAACCCGCCCCGAAGCTAAGGAGCTTCTTGAGGCTATTAAGCCGCTTGTTGCCAACGCTGAGGGCAAAATTGAGGTTATTGCCTGCGTTCCTTACACAAACCTTGAAACAGCCGTAAATACAACAGCGAATTCAAACGTTAAGATAGGCGCCGAAAACGTTCACTTTGAGAAGAGCGGCGCATTTACGGGCGAAATTTCCGCCGATATGCTCACCGAAATCGGCGTTGAATACGTTGTTCTCGGTCACTCCGAGAGAAGACAGTATTTCGGCGAAACGGACGAAACAGTGAACAAGAGAACAAAGGCTGCTCTTGCGGCAGGTCTAAAACCAATTGTATGCGTTGGCGAGCTTCTTGCCGAGCGTGAGACTGACATCACCGAAGAGGTTATTTCAAGGCAGATTAAGCTCGACCTTGCAGGCATTTCCGCTGATGATGTTAAGAAAACCATTATTGCTTATGAGCCTGTTTGGGCTATTGGCACAGGAAAGACCGCTACTGCAGACCAAGCTCAGGAGGTTTGCGCATTCATCCGCGCCGTACTTGCCAAGCTCTATGACAAGGCAACAGCTGATGCGGTAACAATCCAGTATGGCGGCTCAATGAACGCAGGAAATGCTGCCGAACTTCTTTCAAAGCCTGATGTTGACGGTGGTCTTATCGGCGGCGCTTCACTCAAAGCAGGCGACTTCAACACCATAGTTCAAGCTGCTGTAAACGGATAATATTGTTAATTTGACAGGGGAAAGCGTATATGAAATCTGTTGAAAAAAAGAATCACGGCAAAGCTGTTGCTGTGATAATTGCCGCGCTTCTTATTATTGCGGCAGGGTTCTTTACAACGGATTTAATTCGTGCAAAACGATATAGGCTGCCCCCTGTCTTTTGTATTCCCGTCATAGAATATGACGGCGGAAGCACCGATTATTACGGTTTAGGCTACAAGGTCTGGGCGGATTACCACCCATTTGACGAAACAACCGAATACTATGTCGGCTTCTGGCTTATTCCAAAATTTTGGAGCATTTGAATTTTAGGAGGAGATTAAAATGGGCAAAAAACCAACAGCTCTTATTATTATGGATGGCTGCGGCGTTAATAAGGACACCTACGGAAATGCTGTAGCTGCCGCAAAAACACCTAATCTTGACAAATACATGAAGGAATGGCCCAACACAACAATCGGCGCAAGCGGAATGTGCGTTGGACTTCCCGATGGTCAAATGGGCAACTCCGAGGTAGGACACACAAATATGGGCGCAGGAAGAATCGTTTACCAGGAGCTTACACGAATTACTAAATCTATCTCTGACGGCGATTTCTTTACAAACGAGGCATTTGATGAAGCCATTCAAAACTGCAGGAAGAACAACTCCGCACTCCATATGTTCGGACTTCTTTCAAATGGCGGCGTTCACTCCCACAATGCCCACCTCTACGGGCTTCTTGAGCTTGCTAAAAAAGCAGGACTTGAAAAGGTGTTTGTTCACTGCATTATGGACGGACGTGATGTTCCCCCCACAAGCGGCAAGGACTTTATTGCCGAGCTTGCGGACAAAATGAATGAAATAGGCGTAGGAAAGATTGCAAGCATTTCAGGCAGATATTACGCAATGGACAGAGATAACAACTGGGACAGAGTTGAGAAGGCCTATGCCGCATTCGTTTACGGCGACGGAAACAAGGCTGACTGTCCCGTTAAGGCTATGGAACAATCCTACGCTGACAATGTAACCGATGAATTTGTTATCCCTACTGTAATCGAGGGAACGGACAGAATTTCCGCAAATGACAGCATTATTTTCTTCAACTTCCGCCCCGACCGCGCAAGGGAAATTACCCGCACCTTTGTTGACCCCGATTTCAAAGGCTTCGAGAGAAAGAACGGATTCTTCCCAGTAACCTATGTCTGCTTCACGCAGTACGATGCGACAATGCCGAACGTTAAGGTTGCATTTAAGCCCCAGTCGCTTCACAATACCCTCGGACAATATATCTCCGATAAGGGAATGACACAGCTTAGAATTGCCGAAACGGAAAAGTATGCCCACGTTACATTCTTCTTCAACGGCGGCGTTGAAAAGCAATATCCCGGCGAGGACAGAATACTTGTCAACTCCCCAAAGGTTGCAACCTATGATCTCCAGCCTGAAATGAGCGCATACGAGGTAACGGAAAAGGTTGTTGAAGCAATAGATGCCGAAAAATATGACGTTATCATTCTTAACTTTGCAAACTGTGATATGGTAGGCCACACGGGCGTATTTGATGCTGCGGTAAAGGCTGTTGAGGCTGTGGATGAATGTGTTGGAAAGACCGTTGACGCTATCCTTGCACATGGCGGTACGGCTCTTATTACCGCCGACCACGGCAATGCGGACAAAATGTACGAGGCAGACGGTTCACCCTTTACGGCGCACACGACAAACGTTGTTCCCCTCATTGTCGCAGGACAAAAGGGCAAACTGAGAGAGGGCGGAGTTCTTGCCGACCTTGCTCCCACGATGCTTAAAATTATGGGAATTGAGCAGCCCGCCGAAATGACAGGCAAGTCAATTCTTCTCTAATTAGCCGAAAAAACACAGATAAAGCGCAGCAGTTTTTGAGGAACTGCTGCGCTGTTTTTCTGTTTACGCTCAAAAAAAGTTAATCAGCCATAAAAAATGGGGATAGAAATTAATCTATCCCACATTTTTATATGTAATACTGTATTTTATCCTTCAATTGTGAAAGCATCAACAAGATCCTTGAGCATATTAGCCTGGCTTGAAAGCTCCTCGGAGGAAGCTGCGCTTTCCTCGGCGGTTGCGGAGTTATTCTGAACAACGCTTGAAATCTGCTCAATGCCCGTTGTAACCTGGTCGATCATACCAGTCTGCTGTACGCTTGCATCGGCGATGCTGTCAACGATGGATTCAACCCTTGTTGTAAACTCACCAACGCTGTTCATGGATGCTGCAGTTGCGGCGGTAATCTCAGTACCGTTCTTTACCGCTTCAACGGTCTGCTCAATAAGGCTTGTAGTATTGCTTGCAGCCTCCGCCGATTTTGACGCGAGGTTTCTTACCTCATCGGCAACAACGGCAAAGCCCTTTCCTGCCTCACCTGCTCTTGCGGCTTCAACAGCTGCGTTAAGGGCAAGAATATTTGTCTGGAATGCAATATCTTCAATCGTTTTGATAATGTTGCTTATCTGGTTCGAGGTTTCCTCGATATTGCTCATAGCCTTTGTCAGGCGGCCCATTTCTTCATTTGTGCCGTTAACGCAGTCGGCAGTTTCGGCAACAAGACTTTTAGCCTCACGGCAGTTATTCGATGTACTGTTTACGTGGTCCGAAATAATGTGAATTGAAGCGGCGAGCTGTTCGATTGAAGAAGCCTGCTCCGTTGCACCCTGTGAAAGAGCCTGGGCGCCTGCGGAAACCTGCTCTGAACCCGATGAAACCTGATCTGCGGCAACATTGATGCTGTGCATAGTTCCGTTGAACTGTTCTCTTATGCTCTTTACGCTGTCTATCAAACGTTTGAAATCACCGACATAGAAGCGTTCTCCCTCTTCGGTGTCAACAGCAAGGTTACCCTCAGCCATAGCTTTAAGGATGCGGTCAATATCGTTTATCATATTATTAAGGCTTGAAACAACGTTATCGGTAGCCTGTACAAGCACTCCCGTTTCATCATTTGAACAAATCACCGGGACAGGTGACATAAGATCGCCCTCGGAAAGAAGCCTTATTCTTTCGGTACACTTCTTAACAGGGTCACCGATTCTCTTTCCAAGGCGGAGTGAGAGAATACTTGAAACAACTGCTGCAACAACAAGTATAGCCAAGGTAATCGCAAAAGCGACCGTTACGTCCGAGAGAAACTCGCTTTCGGGGACATAAACCGAAATAGACCAACCGTTTGTCGACTCAATGGGGGTGTAGCCGTAAATATATGCTGTTCCGCCGAAATCATATTCCTTACATCCCGTTTCACCGTTTATCATGCTTTGAGCAAGGTCGGCAATTTCAGAATATGAAGAATCTTCATCCGCAAGAGTTAAGTAGTTTATTCCTGATTTTATGTTTTCCATATTGTCGTCAGCAATAAGGTTTGCGCTGCTGTCAAGGATAAATGCGGAGCCTGTTTCACCTATATTGATTGAACGAACAATATCGTTGAGGAATTCTTCATCGGGGACAACGTAAACACAGCCTATAGGTTCGGAGTCTACAACGCCGTCCTTCCAAAGCGGAGCGGCAACGATTATTGTAAGCTTACCGGTTACCTTTGAAACAAGGGGTTCCGAAACCATCGCCTCGCCACGCATCGCAGCCTGGAAGTACGCTCTTTCGGAATAGTCGTTTCCATCAATTCCGTTTCCCTCGGAGTCAATAAAATTACAGCGTTCAAGGCCATATTGTGCAGCTCTTGCATCAAGAACCGCCTGCTTTTCCTCCTTGGAAGATGATGTATCAACAAGAACCTCCGACACACCAAGATCTCTTGCGATATTATGATAAGCTTCGATCTCCCACTCTGCCCTTTCTGCGGCTATGGAAGTCAATTCTGCGACATTTGTTTTTGTTAAAGTCAACGCATTGTCATATGTAATGAAGCAAGCTGCGCCGCCCAAAACGAGCAAGGAAACTCCCACAAGCAAAATTGCGCTCAAGGAAATTCTCCTACCTATTGATTTCATTGTTATATTCCTCCTTAGGATTGCATAAATACATACATATTATACAGCAGCTTTCCGCCAAAATCAAGGATTCACTCTGTTTTTTTACATATTGAAAGTTATTTGTTTACAAGTCAAAGGGTCATCAGACAAAAGCAAAAAGCAGACACCGAGCAAATGTCTGCTTTTTTCCAAAAACATTTTAAAAGAGAATAGCAAAATATTGTTAATTATTGAAATAGGAGATACAAAACTAACTTCTTACTACATTAACATTATAACCCAACATCGGTTAGAATACAATAATTTTTTTGTATATATTTTATTGTAAAAATTTTATATCACAGCATAAACGCCGCCTGCGAAGCATCGCTCGGCATACGCAAGTCAGCCCTTGGCGAGAGCGTAACGCTACCGACCTTCGGTGAATCCGGCAGACATGAACGCTTAAACTGCTGTGAGAAGAATCTTCTCATAAATGTTGTCAGCCACTTCCTTATGGTTTCCCTGTCATACTGTCCCTCAAATGCGCTCTCCGCAAGGCGAAGAATTTTCTCGGGAGAAAAGGTGCATCTGACAAAATAGTAAAGGAAGAAATCATGAAGCTCATATGGGCCTACAATATCCTCGGTTCTCTGCGAAATTTCCCCATCTTCGGGGGGAAGAAGCTCTGGGGAAACGGGGGTATTGAGTATATCATCGAGAACTGCGGAAAGGCACTTATCCTCTGTAGTGTCCCTTTCATAAGCGGTAAGATGGCGAACAAGGGTTTTCGGGACAGAAGCGTTCACACCGTACATAGACATATGGTCGCCATTATATGTTGCCCACCCGAGCGCAAGCTCGGAAAGATCGCCCGTTCCGATTACAATTCCTCCCTTTTTGTTGGCAATATCCATAAGCACCTGTGTGCGCTCCCTCGCCTGACCGTTTTCATAGGTAACATCGTGGACGCCTTCGTCCTGACCTATGTCGGCGAAGTGCTGTTTCACCGATGCTGTAATGTTAACCTCGCAAAGAGCTGCGCCATATGCCTCCGCAAGCTTGCAAGCGTTGCTTTTCGTACGTTTTGTAGTCCCAAAGCATGGCATTGTTACGGCAATAATTCCCTTTCTGTCAAGCCCAAGCATATCAAATGCATGGACGGTTACAATAAGCGCAAGGGTACTGTCCAATCCGCCCGAAAGACCCAAAACCGCAGTCCTGCAGCCTATGTGCTTCAGACGTGTCAGAAGTCCGACCGCTTGCATGGTAAGAATTTCCTCACATCGCGCGGCAAGGTCATTTTTATCGGCGGGCACGAACGGCATAGGTTCATACCGCCTTGTGAGCTTCAATTCCTTTATGCCCAGCTCAAACCTTACCCTCTTATAGCTTTTTTCCGAAAACTGCGGGAAGGTATTCATGCGTCTGCGTTCACTTTCGATACGCTGCAAATCTATTTCGGAGTAAGTTATTCCCGTTGTAAACTTTTTGCTTTCAGCAAGAAGCGTTCCGTTGTCGCAAATAAGGTTATGCCCCGAGAAAACCATGTCCTGAGTGGACTCTCCAAAGCCTGCGTCGGAATAAATGTAGCCGCAGATAAGCCTTGCTGACTGCGATTTCACAAGCTGTCTGCGGTAATCGCCCTTACCGATAACCTCATCGGAGGCGGAAAGGTTGCATATAACGGTTGCGCCCGCTGCGGCAAGGTCGCACGAGGGAGGATTTGATACCCAAACATCCTCACATATTTCAACCGCAACCGTAAGCTCGGGTATATTGCTTTCAAAAAGAATCTGCCCAAGCTCCGTTCCACCGAATCCATCGATATGCGCTTCAACGCCCCTTCCCGATGAAAAATGGCGAACCTCATAAAATTCGCTGTAATTCGGGATATTTATTTTCGGGACAAGCCCCAAAACCCTTCCGTTTTTCATAACAGCGGCGCAATTATAAAGCTTTCCGCAATGGCGCACGGGCAGACCGACTATAACAAGCATATCATACCTTGCTGTTTCCTCCGCAATTCTCATAACAGCCCTTTCAGCGCTGTCAAGCAGGGATTTGTGGAGAAACAAATCTCCGCAGGTGTACCCCGTAAGACAAAGCTCGGGAAAAACAGCTATGGAAACGTCCTCATCGGCTGCTTTCTTCATCAATGCCATTATCTGTTCTGCGTTGTAATTACAGTCGGCGGCTTTTATTTCGGGAGTAATTGCCGCTGCACGGATAAAACCGTCCTTCATTTATTTGCAGTCCCTTCGGTTATATTTTTTCATATTTTGCTCTTAATTCAAGAGATTTATACGGCATCAATTTCCCCAACGCTTCGTACCCGACTTAAAATTTCGGCGAACCTTACGATATCTAAATCGGTCGATAATTTTCCTTGTAAAATCTCCGCCGAAGAAAATGGCAATATTGATGAACGCCACTATAATGGAAACAGCAGAGCCCCACTGACTGTACACAACTGCCTGTATAAGCTCCCAAAGGAGGAGCGCAACATCGACATAGGCAAGATATTTCGCCTTAATCGGGATAAAAAAGAACAGCAGGAACTGCATATTGGGAAAAATTATGGCAAATGCAAGGAAAAGCGACAAATTGAGGTAATAGCAGGTTGCGTATCCTGTTATTAATCCGCCGATAATCGTTCCGATTACTCCCGTAAAATAAAAGACGTTGAAATTAAATCCGCCCCACGCCCTCTCAAGCTGCGTACCTATCATCCAATAAAAGTAGCAGCTTATAATCATAAATATAGGACTATAGTTATAAGGCTCAAAAATAAACGAAACAATACGCCATATCTGGCCGCTGAAGATTGCGCTTCGGTTAAAACTCAGATAATTTATTATCGGAAGATTTGGAAAGAGATATGAGAAAACAAACACAATTATGTTTCCGACTACGATGTACATTATAAGGTTGGGAATATAAATATTCCCGAATTTTCTTTGGAGCTTATCAAGTAATTTCAAATTATCAACCCTTTTAATATTGGCGGATAAAATTTCAATCCGCAGCGTTTTTCTTTTTGACTATTATATCACGGCTTTTATAAAAATGCAATAAGCTATTGCAAAATAAAAAAAAATAGGGTATACTTGTATTATAGCTTTTCTAAGGAGGTTTAATACAATGGCTATTGAAATTACTAAGGAATCAATTATCGGCGATATTCTCGATGCGGATATGGACACTGCGCCTTTTTTTCTTGAAATGGGTATGCACTGCCTTGGATGCCCCGCTTCAAGGGGAGAATCCATTGAAGACGCCTGCGCCGTTCACGGCGTTGACCCCGATGATTTGGTGGCGCAGCTCAAGGACTTTTTCGCAAACAAAAAATAAAACCTAAATCAAAGCAATTCCGTAGGCGAGAAGTCTACGGAATTTTGCGATAAAAGGAGGTTACAGTATATGTCGGGAAAAAGGCTCGCCCTTTGTGCGGAGCTTGTAAACGGCGAACGTGTCTGCGATATAGGGACGGACCATGGCTACCTTGTGGCGGAGCTTCTCTTATCGGGTAAATGCAAAACCGCAATTGCCGCAGATATAAATGAAAAGCCGCTCTCCTCCGCAAAGGCAACTCTTGAAAAGCACGGTCTTTTGGAAAAGGCGGATATTGTTCTTTCCGACGGATTGCAAAACGTTTCCCTTGACGGCGTTACCGACATTGTTATTGCAGGAATGGGCGGGGAACTCATCTCCTCCATACTTTCAAAATGCAGCCGACTTTCAGGAATAAATCTTGTTCTGCAGCCGATGACGCGCGCGCCGTATCTCAGAAAATGGCTTGCGGAAAACGGATTTGGAATAAAAACTGAACGTGCCGTTTGCGAGGGTAAGCACACTTACTCGGTAATAAATGCCGAATATGACGGCATTAAACGTTCATCCGACATAATCTATGAGGAAACGGGCGCACTTGATCCAAGTGATGATGAGGCTCTCGCTTATATAAATTTTCATGCTGAAAAATTTCTTAATGCGGCATCGGCGCTTAAAGCATCGGGAAATTACTCGGCTGCTGCGGATAAAATTTCCGCAGCTTATAAAATTACCGCTCATACGGGAGGAAATATTATGCTTAAGGTTTCGGATATTCTTGCGGAAATGGATAAAATTGCTCCGCTTAAAAATATACATCAAGGCGATAACTCGGGACTTCTTGTCGGAATCCCCGATGCGCCTGTAAAAAAAGCTCTTGCGGCGCTTGACATAACCTGCGATGTTGTTCGTGAAGCTGAAAAAAAGGGAGCGGATGTAATTATCTCTCATCACCCTGTGATATACAATCCACTCTACACCCTTGACGAAGGCAACCCCGCCTGCCTTGCGCTGAAAAAGGGCATTGCCTGCATCTGCTTTCACTCGCCGCTCGATATGGCTGACGGAGGAATAAACGACATTATATATGATATGCTCAAGGAGCCGTTCGGACTTTCCAAATCGGACGGAGTAATCGAACCTATCCACAGTGACGGCAGAGGATACGGAATGGTCTGCAACGCCGCAAAAACATTTTCCCCCGAAAAGACGGCGGAAATGCTTAAAGAGATTTTCGGCTGCACGGTTGTGCGATACACAAAGGGTTATCGTCCGATAAAACGAATTGCATTTTGCTCGGGCGGCGCAGGCTCGGACCTACCCTTGGCAATGAAGCTCGGCGCAGATGCCTTTATTACGGGCGATGTTAAGCATGACCAGCTTATTACTGCGCAAAATTGCGGCATTTCCCTTTTCGACTGCGGACATTATCATACCGAAGTCATTTCGATGGCTTACCTCAAGAATCGTTTTAACGAAGATTTCCCTGATTTTGATTTTGAAGTTGCCGAAAACTGCACAGACCCTGCCCACTATGCATTCTAAGGGGGGCGATGCGATTATGAACGGAGCATATATCTGCCCGAAATGCGGAGAAATTCTTGAACAAAAAGGCAAAAGCCTTGTATGCAGCCAACGGCATACATATGACATTGCAGGGAGCGGCTATGTTAACCTTCTTCTCTCCCAACAAATGAATGCAAAGCTGCCCGGTGATAACAAGCTTATGGTTAATGCAAGAAAAAATTTTCTCAGCAAGGGTTATTACAGCATACTTGCGGAAAAGCTCTGCGAAACGGTGAGGAAATACACTCCCGAAAACGGACTTATCCTCGATGCGGGCTGCGGAGAGGGATATTACACCGTTAATGCCGCCAAAAGCGTTCCCAATGCGTTTATAATGGGCACAGACATATCAAAAACGGCGGTTATGGCTGCATCAAAGCGGGCAAAAGCCGAGAATGCGGAAAACATTCTCTTTTCGGTAAGCAGCGTTTTCCATATGCCGATAAAAAGCGAGTCATGCGACATCGTAACAACCGTTTTCGCCCCCTATTGCGGGGAGGAATTTATCCGTGTGCTCAAAAGCGGCGGAATACTTATAATGGTTATCCCCTCCGAACGGCACCTGTGGGAGCTTAAAGAAGCCGTATACGACAAGCCCTATCTTAACGAAGTTAAGGACTATTCCCTTGACGGATTTGAAATTAGGGACAATATCAAGGTTTGCGGAAAGATACAGCTTGATTCAAAGGAGGATATACAAAGCCTTTTTTCCATGACTCCATATTATTACAAGACAAGCAGGGAGGGGCACAAACGCCTTGATGAGCTTGAAAGCCTTTCAACGCGCATTGAATTTGAGATTCTGATATACGAAAAAAAGAAGCCCGTCAGTCTATCGTGATTGACGAGCTTTTTTGCATCATTTTTTATTCAACAATTCCGCCTTCAACAATAAGGTTTTCCTTATCAACGGTATCTCCGTAAACAGCGGCAAGAGTTGCATCATAATCCGCATGGAAGAACTGTTCATCCGCAAGCGCAGTGATTTCATCGTTTATCCATTGAAGCAGTGTTTCGTTGCCCTTTGTTACGGCGGGAGCAATTGTATCAAGATTTCCGAGGGATTCTATGCCAACCGTAAAGCCAGGATTCTGCATTGCCCATGCGAGAACCTCCGTATTATCGGTTGAGAACGCATCACCCCTGCCGTCCTGAAGCGCCGAGTATGCTTCGTTATATTCATCATACTTAACAAGTTCTGTATCGGGATAATTTTCCGTGAAATACTGTTCTGCAGTTGTTCCCTTTACAACAATGAGCTTTTTGCCCGCAAGATCATCGACCGAAGCTATAACCGCATCCTCGGGGGAAACAACTCCGAGCGCAACCTTCATATACGGAAGCGCAAAGTCAACCTTTTCGGCTCTTTCTTCCGTCACGGTAAAGTTTGCGAGGATAATATCAACCTTGCCTGTGGTAAGATATTCTACTCTGTTTGCGGCTTCAACGGAGACAAGGTCAAGCTCAACGCCGAGATCCTGTGCAATTCTCTGTGCAAAATATACGTCATATCCCTGATATTCGCCGTTATTATCAACATATCCGAAAGGATTTTTATCGGAAAAGACGCCGATTTCAACTTTGCCCGACTCCTTAATCTCATCGACCGTGCGGTAAACGGCTGCGCTGCTCGAAGAATCTCCTCCGTCCGTTTCCGACGAATCGGAGCAAGCCGCAAATGATAACGCCATAGCTGCTGCGGAAATTACCGCAATAATTTTTTTAACGCTTAAAATCTTCATAAATAAAGTCCTCCTTATTGTTAATCCGAATAGGTAAATGTTTTAAGGAAGCGTTTTGCACGCTCCGTTTTGGGGTTATGGAAAAATTCATGAGGTTCTCCCTCCTCGACAATGCTTCCGCCGTCAATAAAGATTATCCTGTCGGCGGCGGCTTCGGCAAAAGCCATTTCGTGGGTAACGATCATCATGGTTGTTCCGCTTTTCGCAAGGTCAAGAACAACATTAAGCACCTCATGAACCATTTCGGGGTCAAGCGCCGCCGTTATTTCGTCAAGAAGTATAATATCGGGGTGAATAATAAGGCTTCGGACGATTGCCACACGCTGTTTCTGACCGCCCGAAAGCTCCGCAGGAAACGAATTTGCCCTTTCTTTAAGCCCGACTCTTTCAAGAAGCGCAAGGGCTTCATCGTGAACCTCGGCTTTACTGCGTTTCTGTACCTTCAATGGGGCAAGGGAGATATTGTCGATAACCGTCATATGCGTAAAAAGGTCGTAGTTTTGGAATACCATTCCGATTTTCTGGCGAATTTTCGTAAGACCGCTCTTACCAAATTCAACAGGCTCGCCATGGAGCGAAACCGTTCCGCCCTGAATCGGCTCAAGCCCGTTAAGACATCGAAGAAGCGTACTTTTTCCGCAGCCCGACGGCCCTATAAGCACGACAACCTCGCCCTTATTAACGCTTAATGACAAATCGTCGAGGATAACGTTATCCCCAAACTGCTTATGCAAATGACTTACTTCAATAATATTTTCAGACATTTCTTTTTCTCCTTAGCTTCGTTTGATTTTCCTTGCAAGCTGCCTTGAAAGCATTGAAAGCGGAAAGCATATAACAAAATACATAAGAAAAATTGTTCCGTAAACCCATAACGCCGCATTTGGGGCATCATAACGGTTCGCATCAATGATTTGCTTGCCGACCTTAAGAACCTCTGTAACGCCGATAAGTGAAACAAAGGCGGTTGTCTGTATCATTCGCATTGAAAGATTTATAAGATTCGGGATAAGGCTCCTAACCGCCTGCGGAAGAATAACATAAAGATACACCGAAAATTTATTAAGTCCAAGCGCCTCCGCAGACTCATACTGATGCTTTGGAACAGAGCTGAATGCGCTCCTGACAAGGTCGCCCATTTCAGCCGTTCCCCATATGGTGAACACTATAATCGAAGCCGTTTCTCCGTCAAGGCTTATTCCTGTGAGCTTTACTATCCCGAAAAAAGCTATAAACAGCAGCACAAGCTGCGGCATGATTCTCACAAATTCAAGGTAGACCCTGCAGACTGCCCTCACGGCACGGTTTTTCATCCTCATCGCCGTCCCGAGAAAAATCCCCAAGATTATCGAGAACACTATGGAGATAAGCGCAATGCGTACTGTAACCCAAAGGCCTCCCAAGAGCCTTAAAAAATTGTTTCCCTGAAAAAGAACCTCATATCCCTGCACGGCGCATCCTCCTTTCAATAAGAGAAAACACAACCGATATGGGAAGAATAATTACAAGATACGCAGCCACAAGCATTGTGAGCGCCTCTGTTGTGTTGTAGTACATCCCGATAAGGTCTTTCGCCACATACATAAGATCCGCAAGGGAAACTGCGCTGAACACGCTCGTTTCCTTAAGGAGAAAAATAACATTTGCGCCGACCGCAGGCACGGAAACCGCCGCCGCCTGCGGAAACACAACATATCCCATCACCTGCGCTCCGGTAAGGCCAAGGCTTTCGGCTGATTCAATCTGCTCCCTTTTAACTGCCCTCAACCCGCTCAAAAAGGATTCCGACATATATCCTCCGCCGAGAAACGCAAGGCCGATTATTCCGCAAGCCTCCGACGACAGCACTATCCCCGCTTTCGGCAAGCCGAAGTAAAGAAAGAAAAGCTGGACAATAAGCGGCGTATTCCTTGAAAGCTCCGTATAAACGGCAGCTATTTGCCGCAGCAGTGGGATTTTATAATACCTTGCTAACGCACACAGCAATCCTATACCTGCTGCGAGGACAATCCCAACTGCACCTATTGTCAGCGTCAGAGCCGCCGCCTTAACATAAAGCGGAGAGTACCTTGCGATGAATGACCAGTCCATATAATCCTCCAAAACAGAGTAACAGCCGCCTTTACGGTATTGTCTCAGAAGAGTGCCACTACCGCTCCCTTATATGTATCGTCAATAAAGCTCCTTACCTCATCGGTTTCAAGCGCATTGATAAGAGCCTGAATTTTGGCGCTGTTCTCATCGCCGTTTCTTACGGCAATAATATTGGCATAGGTCTGAGCCGCATCGCCCGAAGCATCCTCCACAGCGATGGCATCATTGATATCAAGACCTGCGGCAAGGGCGTAGTTTCCGTTAATTACCGCAAGGGAACCTTCATCGCTGTTAGCAAATTGGGCGGCAACAGTATCAGCCTGCACCGTAGTAATATTATACCCATGATTGTCAACAATGTCAAGTGTTGTTACGCCGTCATTGGCGTTTGCGCCCTCGGGAAGCTCAATCAGTCCCTCCTGTTGAAGGAGAAGAAGCGCCCTTGTTTCGTTGCTGTCATCGGCGGGAATAACTATTGAAGCACCCTCGGCAGCATCGGCAACGCTTGAAACGCCGTTTCCGTAAAGCCCAAACGGTTCATAATGGATAAGAGCCGCCGAGACAAGGTCCGTTCCGTTCGCTTCATTAAAGCTGTTGAGATACGGTCTGTGCTGGAAGTAGTTCGCATCAAGCTCGCCATCGGCAAGGGCAGTATTCGGGAGAACATAATCATCATATATTGTTATCTGCAAATCGTATCCCTGCTCCGCAAGCTTATCCTTAACAAATTCAAGCACCTCGCCGTGGGGGGTTGAGGTTGCGCCAACCTTTATTACATTGTCTTCGTATGCGGATTCCGAATCATCGGTGTTCTCAGCTGTTTTCTCAACGCTTTCCGCAGACGCCTGAGCCTCTGTGTTTTCGGTTCCATCTGCAGCGCCGTTGCCCTCTCCGCAGCCCGCAAGAGAAGCTGCCGCAATCAAAAGTACAGTAAAAAAAGATATTGTTTTTTTCATTTTAAATTACTCCTTACATTATATGTTTTAAATTTCTTTAAGTTCGTATAGAATGCGAATAAATATCCGCCTTGCGTTATTGGCGCCGCATTCGCCCGAACCTAAAATTTTCACGGAGCAATGATGTAAATAAAATCTCCATAAGCTCCCCTTTCCGACAGCTTTACCGCCAATATGTCAGTTGCGTACCCTTTTATCTGTTTTTCTTGAAATAAACATTCCAAGCTCTTGAATAAGCTGGACAATTATGACCGTAAGAAGAACGCATATCCATATAATATCGTTATTGAAACGTTGATAGCCATAGGTTATCGCTATCATTCCGAGTCCACCGCCGCCAATTGTTCCCGCCATTGCGGAATATCCGAGAATCGTTACAAGGGAAATAACTCCGCCGACAATAAGCGATGGCTTTGCTTCGGGAATAAGCACCTTACAGATAATCTTAAAGGATGATGTTCCCATAGCCTGCGCCGCTTCGATAACACCCTTATCAACCTCCTTAACAGAGGATTCAGCCATTCTTGCGACATATGGAGCGGCGGCAATTATAAGCGTTACAATCATCGCCTTGTTGCCAAGACTTGTTCCGACAATAAGCTTTGCGGCAGGGAGCATTGCAACCATCAGAATCACAAACGGGATGCTCCTGAACACATTTACAATTATCCCAAGAAGCCTATTGAGCCACACAAGCTCACATATCCCGCCCTTATCGGTTATGCTGAGAATTATTCCCAACGGTAGACCGATTATATAAGCAAAAGCCGCTGAAATAAAGGTCATATAAACCGTTTCCCATATTCCAAGCTGCAAAACACCCTTTTCCCAAAGCTGAACAAGTATGTCCGACATCTATTTTCACTTCCTTTATATTTCATTAAAATTCAGATTATTTTCCGTCAGGAAGGATTTTACACGCTCCCTGTCCTCATCGCGAACACGAATTATCATCTGACCAAATGCCTTTCCGTCCAGCTCCCTTGTATCCGCATGGAGAATATTCACAGCGGTTTCGCATTCCGTTACAAGATTTGAGATAATCGGTTTATCCGAATTTTCCCCGTTGAATATAATCCTTATAGCTCCGTTTTCCGTCACATTTGGAGCATTTCTTTTTTCGGGAAGAACAAATCGCCTTGCGATTTCGGATTTAGGGTTTGAAAAAATCTCCCTTACCTCCCCTATTTCGGCAACGGTATGGTTATCAAGGACAGCCACCCTGTCGCATATGCTGTCAATAACCCTCATTTCATGGGTAATAATCACAATTGTTACACCCAATGTTCGATTAATCCTCTTCATAAGCTCGAGAATTGAAGCTGTGGTATCAGGGTCGAGCGCACTTGTTGCCTCATCGCAAAGAAGATACTTCGGATTTGCGGCGAGCGCCCTTGCAATGGCGGCTCTCTGCTTCTGTCCTCCCGAAAGCTGTGACGGATATGCTTTAGCCTTATCGGAAAGCCCGACAAGCTCCAAAAGCTCCACTGCACGTCTTAAAGCGTCGGCTCTCTTAGCTCCGGCAATCTCCAAGGGATAGCATACATTTTTTACAACATTCCTCTGTTCAAGCAAATTAAAGCCTTGAAAAATCATTCCGATGTTTTGTCTTGTTTTAAGAAGCTCCCTTTTTGAAAGCTCGCCAAGGCTTTGACCATCAATGATAACCTCGCCCGATGTGGGGCGTTCAAGGAAGTTTATACATCGCACAAGGGTACTTTTCCCCGCACCCGAAAGTCCGATTATTCCGAAAATTTCGCCGTCATTTATGGTTAAATCTATATCTCTGACGGCAATAAGCTCACCATCCGCCAAGGGATAAGCCTTTGAAAGTTTTTTTATTTCTATCATACTTACTCTCCAAAATAAAAAAGCAGGCACAAAAGCCTGCCGCATAATCAAATTGTTAAACGGTTCAGCTTTGCATATTACAGTAATTTTCCTCGGCACGCATCATACACATTGCACACATACACATCATTAACATAACAAAGCCCTCCTAAAAGCAAAATTCCGTTTTGATTTATTTAAGTATAACCTATAAATCATATAATGTCAATAGGTTATATGAAATTATTAGGTAAAATAACTTTCCCCTTTTTGCATCGATTTTGTAATGTTATACAAAAATTTGCCCTGCAGCTTCAAAATGCAGGGCAAAAGGGGGTCTTATTTCTTTTCATCATTAAAGAATATTGAGCCGCCGCCATAGTCGCCATTCCCTATTTCATTACGCATTTTTTCGAGGAATTCATCGCTGACCTCAAGCTCCTTATTCTTTTTCCTGTTTATTCCCGAAACAATGAGTGCAAACAGAACCAATCCGCTTATTATAAACAAATCGGAAACAGCAATTCCAAGCCTTTCATGGCTTAACCACATTGCCGCAACGGCGACAATCATAAACATATCAAGAACGCGAAGAAGCGTATATCTGCGTTTCCTTGGAACATATCTTTCATTGCGAAGCTTCATCATTCAAACCTCACTTACTTGTTTTCACAGTCTTGGCCAAAAATTTAAAATCGGCACCGCACTTGCTTAGGTGCAATGCCGATTTATTGCCGCAGAATCAGAAATCGGAATCGTCCGAAGAATCTGCTTCATCAAGCCTGTCAAGCTCTTCCGCGGTTTCAAAGGAATCAACCATATCGTCACTTATATCACCGCAGTATTCGCAGGCGTCTTCAAAGCACATCTCATCATCATCGTCAAAATCATAATCGTACTGTTCAAGCTCCTCATGCTTTTTCATTGCATAAGCTGCAGCCGCCGCACCTATTGCGGCAGAAGCAAGAGCCACAAGTGATACTCCAAAGCCTTTCATTTTTATAACAACTCCTTCAAAAATAATCTTATCCGAGAAGGGGAGAATTAAATCTCCGCTCAATGTTTTTAGTATATCACACTTTTTTTAAAATTACAACTGTTTTGATGCTTTTTTGATTATTTTGTTTTAATCTTGTCACAAATATTGTATAATATAATTGTTTTTATACTGTTTGTATTATATTTTTCCCAAAGCTATACAAAATAAACCTATTTTTCTTGACTTTGTTAATCTAAAGCTATATACTATATTATAATGTATAATTTGCAGAGGAGAATTGATAATGAGGTTTGTAATACAGCGTGTAAGAAACGCTTCCTGCACCGTTGACGGAGCAGTTACGGGAGAAATCGGTCTTGGATTCCTTGTTTTTATAGGAATTTCCGACAGAGATACCGAGGATATTGCGGACAAAATGATTAAAAAGCTTATCGGATTGCGAATTTTTGAGGATGAAAACGGCAAAATCAATCTTTCCCTAAACGATGTTGGCGGCGGCTTGCTCCTAATCTCACAATTTACCCTTTATGCCGACTGTAAAAAGGGATTCCGTCCATCCTTTATCAACGCAGGAAAGCCCGAAATGGCAAACGCTTTATATGAATATATTATAGACCGATGCAGAGCCGAAATTTCTGTCACGGAAAAGGGGATTTTTGGCGCAGATATGAAAATTGAGCTTCTTAACGATGGTCCCTTTACGATTATACTTGATTCGGACGAAATTTGCGGAAAAATGAAAATCTGATTGACAATTTGACCTGATAAGTTTATAATTAATGTTGGTAGTGTGTCAATTGATGGGAAAGCAGTGACATAACGATCGAACTTACATTGTAGGGGGAGTTCTGTTGAATTTACTTTTCAATTACAAAGGAATCCTTAAAGGAACAGTAAGCATAAGCGACGAAAAGAAATACGGCGCTCTTGCTATTGCGGTTGCGGCTGTTCACTTAGTATTGATATTCATTTTTCTGTACGCAGGCTCGATTCCTATGGTAATATATAACATTGCAAGCGTTGCGGGATACCTTGCGTGTCTAAGACCAATAAAAAAGAAGTCGCTTTTAATGGTATACTTCTACATTTGCACCGAAGTAATTATTCATTCCATGCTTGCAACCTACACTGTGGGGTGGGACTGCGGATTTGCGCTTTACCTTATTGCAATTATTCCGGTTGGATTCGATATGGCGTTTGCGCTCAAGGATACAATCAGGGGAATAAGCGCTGCGATGGCTTTTGGCGTAATAAGCTTTGCTATACTTA
Source organism: Oscillospiraceae bacterium (assembly GCA_021199335.1). Lineage (GTDB taxonomy): Bacteria > Bacillota > Clostridia > Oscillospirales > Ruminococcaceae > UMGS363. Next base: position 30,725 of record JAJQIG010000054.1, read on the forward strand.
TGGGATGCAAGCTTTACTCAGCCTATTTTGAACCAACGCATGAAATCACCAATGAGCGGTTTATCCTTTTTATGTATATTTTCAATATACTTTGCACCTGCATACTCCTCATTGTTTATTCCTATATTTTTACTGCGGAAATTTTTGTAACAAGACTTAATCTTGAGGAAAATAATAAAAAGCTTGACAGCCTTGCAAGCGTTGATACCCTCACCGGGCTTTATACAAGGCGCAAAATGAGCGAGATTCTTAACAAGGCGGTTGAAGGCGGAGATAATTTCTCCATAATCATGAGCGATATTGACGATTTCAAGCACGTAAATGACACATATGGTCATGACTGCGGCGACAGGGTACTTGAAATGGTATCGGGGATTGTTGCGGATTGTATGCCCGATGGCGACAATGTTTGCCGCTGGGGCGGGGAAGAATTTCTTATAATTACACATCGTCCTCTAAGCGAAGCGGCAGACATAGCTGAAAAAATTCGTGCGGCAGTTGAGAGTCGCTGCCTTGACTTTGGCGGAAAAACTATAAGGATAACGTTAACGCTCGGCGTTTCGGAATTTAATCCCAACTCGAACATTGACAGCGTCATCACAGCCGCCGACAAGAATCTTTACATAGGAAAAAACAGCGGAAAAAACTGTGTTATTTCTGCCGATGACGTTTCCCATCTTTGACGCAAAAAATGTTGCGCGGTTTTGATGATTTTTAGGACTATACTTTAACATAAATGAAGGATGAAGCAGCTATGAACGTTTCGGAAAAACTGTTCTCAATGCAAGACCCGAAGTTCAAAGCATTTCAGACTAATCTTTGTCCGAGTATTTCCTCCGAAAATATTATTGGAGTAAGAACCCCTCCTCTGCGTAAATTTGCAAAGGAGCTTCTTAAATCGAATAGCTATGCTGATTTTCTGTCGGACTTGCCCCACAGATATTTTGAGGAAAACCAGCTTCATGGATTTATAATTTCGGAAATAAAGGATTATGACACAGTTCTTGCGGAGCTTGAAAAATTCCTCCCTTATATAGACAACTGGGCGACCTGCGACCAGACAAGGCCCAAGGTATTCAAGAGCCACAGGATCGATTTGATAGATGAAATCAACAGCTGGATTTCTTCCGATAAGACATACACAATCCGCTTCGGGATTGGTATGATGATGGAGCATTATCTTGATGAGGATTTCAAGGAGGAATATCTTGACATTGTTGCAGCCATAAGGAGCGGCGAATACTATGTTAACATGATGCTTGCATGGTATTTCGCTACGGCGCTTGCCAAGCAATACAGCTCCGCCGTTATTTACCTTGAAGAAAAGCGGCTTGACACATGGGTTCATAACAAAACCATTCAAAAAGCGAGGGAAAGCTTCCGCATTTCCGCTGAACAAAAGGAATATCTGAAATCGCTGAAAAGATAATTTCCCTCTCGAACAAAAATTTTATCGGAGAAGCATTATGCCAAGATTTTTTATTGATTCAGAGCCTACAGACTTTATAACCGTTACAGGGAGCGATGCGCGGCACATAGGCTATTCTCTGCGGATGAAAAACGGTGACAGCATTATTTTTTGCCGAATGGGAACGGATTATTTCTGCACCATAACCGAAATGACGGAAAGCTCTGTCACCTGCCGAATTGATCGTTCCGAGCCTTCAAAATGCGAACCGAACATTTCCCTTACCCTCTATCAGGCATTTCCAAAGCAGGATAAATTTGAGCAGATTATACAAAAAACGGTTGAACTGGGAATAGTCAGAATAGTGCCGTTTATTTCCAATCGTTGCGTTTCACGGCCCAATAAGGCGGACTTTGCCAAAAAGCTTGAGCGTTTTCAAAGAATTTCCGAGGAAGCCGCAAAGCAATCAGGCAGAGGAATTATTCCCGAAATTGCGCCGATTCTAAGCCTTGAAGAAGCAATTGAGGACATGAACGGCTGCTCACTCAAGCTAATTTGCTACGAAAACGGCGGAGAAAAGCTCTCATCCCTCAACCTTGAAAAGCACAAAAGCATTGGCATAATGATAGGCTCGGAGGGTGGCTTTGAGCGCTCCGAGGTTGAGAAGGCAGTTTCATCGGGGGCGGTTCCCATATGGCTTGGCGAACGCATTTTAAGGTGCGAAACCTGTCCTGTTGCAATGACCGCTGTTATTATGAATCTTACCGATAATATGTAACTCCCAAAAGGGCGGCAATTCTTAGCCTATTGCTGTCCGTTTTTCAGGCACCGACCGAGCCGACAGGCGAAAAGGGGACATCGGCAGCATTGTTATTTTTCCTAATCAGACAGGCAATGAAAAACCTCCCGATTTTAAGGTTCAATCCTAAAATCGGGAGGTTTTCTTAAAGGCTGTGTTCAGGCACAGCTATTTGTTTTTTTGTGAGGCTTTTATCTAACCTGATCCTCAAGTGCACATCTGATAGCAGCTTCGTTTTCACACCATGCAAGGCACTGACCATCGGAGTCATAATCATTGCACTTCTGTGTCATTTCAGCAACAATCTTGTTATACTCATCATCGCTTGAAGCATAAATTGCCTGCCATGAATAAGCAGTGATGCAGTCAGCAACCTGCTCCCAAATAATCTTGAGGTCATCCGACCGATCAGATTCGGAGTAGGATGTAGCGAGAGATACTTTATGCGGAATGCTGTCCATGTATTCCTGGGTATTGTAAACGCCTGTTACGTTTCTCCAATCGGCGAGTATGTCATACTGTGCATCAATACGTCTGCTCCTCCAGTTTTCACAGTTGTAGGTTTCTCCGTTGGAATCGGGGTTAGAAGCATCCTTTGACCAGGTTGTGTTGTTAGCCTGGAATGTACCCTCATCAAATGAGATTCCGCCCCATTCATCGGGCATGATTGTACCCTTTCTGTCCTTGTATGCTGATTCGCCAAGCTCTGTAAAGCAGGTATTGCCCTCATCGTCATAGTACCAGCAAACATCCTTAGGACCATACCAATATGTCATATATCCTTCAGGAGTGCAGAGGTAGTTGATGATAGCCATACAAAGCTCAGGATACTCTGTATTTGCGCCGATTGCCCATACTCTGTTGCCGCCGAGCACGTTCATACCGTAGCAAAGAGGAGTTGCATCATCGGGAACAACGGGGTACATTGCTTTACCCTCCGTAAGGTGCTCTTCGGTATTATAAAGCTGTGAACCCGCATAGTCAAAGATAGAGAAGAATGTACCGCCGACTGTAACCTTTTCGCTCATTTCGCTGTAGGTCTGAGTCATTGAGTCGGGGTCGATAAGACCTGCCTGATAGAGTCTGTTAAAGAATTTAAGGCTTTCGAGGTAGGGTCCGTTTTCTTCAAGGGCATAATGGAAATCACCTGTTTCAACGTCATAAAGGCCGAAGCCAAGCTCGTCGTAGCCCCAATAGCAGGTAGCGAATGCCTTAACATACATTGCCATATTTCCGTCCCAATCGGGCCAGAGGGATGTTGCATATGTTTCTCCGCCTGCTTCATCGGTAGGGCAAATTTCCTTCATCTGAAGCATAAGGTTATAGAAATCATCAAGGTTAGTTACCTCGGGGTAGCCAAGCTCCTTATAAAGATCCCAACGGACATCCATTGTATAGAAGAAGGCTTCGTGATCCTCGGGGTTGGTTGCTACATTATGACCGAACCCATAGACCGTTTGACCCGCACCGATTGAATCGCTGAGGTTTGCGTTATTTGCAAGGGCGTACGGCATATTTTCTTCAATATAAGGGCCATAATCGGAAAGGATATTATCCTCATTCCAATCAAAAAGCATACCCTCGAGAACTGCACGCTGATAGTTTGAACCTGTTGAACCGAAAATAACGATATCGCCAAGGTCGCCGGCTTCCATTCTTGTATCAAATGTACCATCGGTTTCGGGAATGATAGTCATTTCGCAGTTAAATTCATTCTTCATAACCTCTGCAAACCAGCCTGTGAGCTTGCCCGAATAGTTAGCAAGCTGGCTGTACACCGTAATCTGGATGGTATCGTCGCCATAGAGATCGGTAAGCGAGGGAACATCGCTTGCGGCATCGTCATCATCCGAATCATCGGAAACAGCTGCATTGGCAGAGGAATCGTCTGCATCTGCGGAATTGTTAGCGGCAGTTGTGGTATTGTCGGAAGAACTGTCGGAAGAACCTCCACATCCTGCAAGAGAAGCTGCCATTGCCAGAGAAAGAACTCCGGCAGCAATTTTCTTTAATTTCATTATAGAACCTCCTGAATGTTTTGCAATCGTTTTCAATGCGAGGAACAATTATCCTCACAAAACCATACTATGATTATATCACTAAATGAAAATATAAACAATACAAATTCCGCATAATCTTTATGCGGTCTTTTCAGCGTTTTTCACAATAATACCCCGTGTCAAACGATACGGAGTATTAATGACTTTTAGCAAAGCTAAAATTACTTTCTCTTCTTAGAGATAACAGCAGCAACGCCTGCAACAGCCATTACGGAAGCAATAGCGGCAACAGCTGTGTTGCCTGTTGTAGCTGAAGTTGTAGCTGTTGTATCAGCGGCAGGAGCAGCATCATCGGAAGCTGTGTCTGTGCTTGCAACAGCATCGCCCATGCCTGATACTGTAAATTCAATCTCAATGGAATCTGTAGGCATAATGTAGCCGAAAAGGCCATCCGAGCCGCCGAGGTCATCATTCCAGATGTTGATTGCCATAGGCTGGAGATATGTTGTTTCATCGGGGCTGAGGAAAGCTTCATCAAAGGTGTACTTTGTGCTACCGTCCATCTTAATCTTAACGTCGCTGATTGTGATTCCGGAATCAATAGGAATATCGGTTGAAACGAAGAGGAGGTTAAGGGACTCATCGGAGCCGAAATCGAAGTTTGTAACGCCTACTGTATAAGTGCCGTCGCCTGTGATTTCAACATCTGTGAAGTCGCCGCCCTTATTAAGAGCAGTTGAACCTTCCCAACCTGTGAGCTGATCAAAATAAACCATACCGTCGTCGCCTACAACGCCCTGGCCGTAGCTGGGTTCATTCCAAGCGTTTCTGAAGGTATAGCTTGCAGACTGAACGCCGAGATATGCGTGGTATGTACCCTCTGCGGAGGTAGGAATTGCAAGAGCGGAAGCAGCGATAGCAGCAGCTGCCGCAATGCTTAAAATCTTTGTTGTTTTCATAATGTATGCACCTCTCCTTAAAAAGATGATAAAATTCTCGCATTAAAAAATTAATGCCTGATATAAATGTACCACATTTTCGATTCAATGTCAACTATTTTTTATGAAATATTTATCCTTATATAAGCCTTTTTATTCCGATAGAATTATTTTTTCCGCTTCATCGGCACTGCCCACAATGAGCTTCGCTCCATGCTTTTCCAAAAAGTCCCGATTGCGAAATCCCCATTCTACCGAAATGCAGTCCATACCCGCATTTTTTGCAGTTTCAACATCAACGTCCGAATCGCCGATATAGACAGCCTCATTTTTGGGAACTCCAAGCCTATGCAAAACCTCATTCACCGAATCCGGGGCAGGCTTTTTTCTTATCCCCTCACGCTCTCCGACGGCGTAATCAAACATTCCGTCAAAATATTGTTTGCAAAGCCCCTGCACGGCGTAATCCGCTTTATTGGAAACAACCGCTGTAAGGCAGCCGGCCCTGCGGAGATTTGCCAAAAGCTGCTCTATGCCGTCATACGGCTTGGTTTTATCCGCACAATGGTCTGTATAATGAACCGTAAAGCTGTTATGAACCTCATCTATAATGGCGGAATCCGTTCCCTTCGGGACAGCTCTTTCAACAAGCTTTCTTATCCCGTTGCCGACAAAGCTTCTCACCTCATCAATTGTTCTTTCGGGCATATCGGAGCATTTAAGGGCATAATTTATGCTGCCCGCAAGGTCGTCAAGGGTGTTGAGAATTGTTCCGTCAAGGTCAAAGACGGCAAGCCTGTATTTCATTGCAGTTATCTCCTCATATCGTTTCAATCCACGCTCGGCAATTCATCCCATCACTTACCTATCACTTAAAGTAGGGGACTTCTTGCTAATTTGTGTTAAACGTTAAAACAGAGGACAGAACACAGCCGCTCTATCCTCTGCCTCTAAAAATCTTTTATTCCTTGGACTTGATATATTCATCCATCGCCTTAGCGGCAGTTTTTCCCGCACCCATTGCGAGAATAACCGTTGCCGCTCCTGTAACAGCGTCGCCGCCTGCATAAACGCCCTCCCTTGAGGTAAGACCGTTTTCATCGCAGACAAAGCAGCCGTGCTTGTTGGTTTCGATTCCCTTTGTCGTGTTCTTAATAAGCGGATTGGGTGAAGTACCGATGGACATTACAACGCAGTCCACTTCAAGAACAAATTCCGAGCCCTGCTTAACGACAGGTCTTCTTCTTCCGCTTTCGTCAGGCTCACCAAGCTCCATTTCAACGCATTTAAGTCCGTTTACAAACTTCTGCTCATCACCGAGAACCTCTATGGGGTTATTAAGTGTCTTGAAGATGATTCCCTCTTCTTTAGCGTGCTCTACCTCTTCCTTACGTGCCGGCATTTCGGCTTCGCTTCTTCTGTAAACTATGTACACATTCTCTGCGCCGAGACGTTTTGCGCATCTTGCCGCATCCATAGCAACATTTCCTCCGCCGACAACCGCAACGCTCCTGTTCTTCTTAATCGGAGTATCGGAATCCTCCTTGTAAGCCTTCATAAGGTTCACACGGGTAAGGAATTCATTTGCGGAATAAACACCCTTAAGATTTTCTCCGGGAATGCCCATAAATCTGGGAAGTCCTGCGCCCGAACCGATAAAAATCGACTCGTATCCCTCATCAAAAAGCTCGTCAACGGAAATAGTCTTTCCTACAACCGTGTTTGTGTTAACCTTAACTCCGAGCGCTTTAAGACCGTCAACCTCCTTTTGGACGATTGCCTTTGGAAGTCTGAATTCGGGAATACCGTAAACAAGAACTCCTCCCGCAAGGTGGAGAGCCTCATAAATTGTAACATCATATCCCATTTTTGCAAGATCGCCCGCGCAGGTAAGACCTGACGGACCCGCACCGATAACGGCAACCTTATGTCCGTTAGGCTCAGGCTTTACAGCATCGGCTGTACTGTGTTCATTATGCCAATCGGCAACAAATCTTTCAAGTCTGCCTATTCCGACTGGTTCAGCCTTAATTCCTCTTACGCATTTGCCCTCGCACTGGCTTTCCTGTGGGCAAACACGTCCGCAAACAGCAGGGAGGGAGCTTGATTTCGTAATAATATCGTAAGCCCCGTCAAAATCCTCTTCCGCAACCTTTGCGATAAAGTCCGGGATACTGATTCCGACAGGACATCCGCTTACGCACGGTTTATTTTTACAATTAAGGCATCTTTTAGCTTCATCAACGGCGGTTTCCTTGGAATAACCGAGGGTTACCTCCTTAAAATTACAGCTCCTTACCTTTGGATCCTGTGCAGGCATTTCATTTTTCTTTGGTGACATATTAGGCATAATTACTTGACCTCCTTAGCGAAAAGATTGCAGGTTTCCTCATGCTTATGACGTTCAAACGGCTTATACATGGAGCTTCTTTCCATAGCTTCGTCAAAGTCAACAAGGAATCCGTCAAAGTCAGGCCCGTCAACACAGGCAAACTTTGTTTCTCCGCCGACAGTAAGACGGCATCCGCCGCACATTCCCGTTCCGTCAATCATGATTGGGTTCATGGAAACAACGGTTGGAATATCAAATTCCTTTGTAACCTTTGTGACAAACTTCATCATAACCAGCGGACCTATTGCAATAACCTCGTCATATTTTTCTCCGGACTCAATGAGCTTTCTGAGCGCATCTGTAACAAGACCCTTTTCACCATGAGAGCCATCGTCCGTCATCATGGACATTTTATCCGAAACGGCCGCAAACTCATCCTCAAGTATGACGAGGTCCTTATTTCTGAATCCAACGATTGAGTGAACCTCACAGCCGAGGTTATGCAGCTTCTTGGCAATCGGATAAGCAATAGCGCAGCCAACGCCGCCGCCGACAACGGCAACCTTTTTAAGCCCATCTGTATGGGAGGCAACTCCCAATGGGCCTACAAAATCCTGAATAAACTCCCCTTCATTTTTATGGTTGAGCTTTTCCGTAGTTGCGCCCACAATCTGAAAAATGATAGTAACAGTGCCTTTTTCCCTGTCAAAATCGGCAACTGTAAGGGGGATACGTTCGCCCTCCTCGTCAACCCTAAGGATAATAAACTGACCCGGTTCAGCCTTTTTGGCAATCATAGGCGCTTCAATATCCATAAGTGTGACTGTTGGATTAAGCACCTTTTTACGAACAATCTTATACATTATCTCATTCCTTTACAAAAATAATAAATTTCCCTGCGCAAATGATGCACACAGATCATACTTATCTAATTATAATCGAAAATTTATTCAAAGTCAATGAAAATTTGTGTCTTTTGCATATCAATTCTTCACAAAAATACACATTAAAAATTTATGCTGCCGCACCTTTCGGAAGGCACGGCAGCAAATTATTGAATAAAAACAATTATTCAGCGGTTTCTTCAGTATCAGTTGTTCCCTCTTCTTCAAGAAGCTCACGGATGGACATACTCATTCTCTTCTTATCAATATCAATTTCAGTAATCTTCGCCTTAACATCATCGCCGACAGAAAGAACATCCTTTACGTTTGTAACTCTCTTATCCGCAAGCTGAGAAATGTGGATAAGCCCGTCAATTCCGGGAACAATCTGCGCAAATGCGCCGAAAGGTGTAATGGAAACAACCTTGCCCTCAACAACATCGCCGACTTTATAGGATTCCGCAAATTTAACCCAAGGATTGTCCTCATCCTTCTTATAGCCAAGGGAAATTCTATTGTTTTCCTTATCAAGCTCCTTAACAAAAACCTCGATAACATCGCCGATTTTAACAACCTCAGACGGGTGCTTGATTCTGTTCCAGCTAAGCTCGGAAATGTGAACCATTCCATCTATTCCGCCAAGGTCTACGAATGCGCCGTAGCCTGTAATCGACTTAACCTCGCCCTTGAACTTATCGCCAACCTGAACCGTTTCCCAGAACTTAGCCTTTGCGGCATCCTTTTCTGCGTTAAGAACAGCCTTTATTGAGCCGACAGCCTTAAACTTCTGCTCATTAACTTCAATAAGCTTGAACTTAACGTTCTTTTTAACGAGCGACTCAAGCTTTTCATCACGACGCGCGGTAGCCTGAGATGCAGGAATAAATACTCTTGTTCCCTCATAAATAACGATAAGACCGCCCTTGACGGTATTTGCAACCGTACCCTCGAGGACAGCATCCTCAGCCTTAGCCTTAACAAGATTATCAAATCCAACCATAGCGTCAACCTTTTTCTTGGAAAGGTTTACAATTCCTTCAGCATCGTTAATCTTTATAACGATAAGATCGACCTCATCGCCGACTTTAACTACATCGGAGGGCTTAAGAGAAGGATCATCGGTAAGCTCGGACAATGATATATAGCCCGTATGCTTAGTGCCTACATCAACAACAGCTTCTGTATTATTTACAGCAGTTATGTATCCTTTCACCCTGTTACCGGTATATATTTTTTTGAAAGACGCGTCAAGAGCCTCCTCAAAGTTAAAGTCCTCATCATTGTTCTTTAAAATTTCGCTCATCTGGTTTTGTACCTCCTTGATTATATACGCAGGCGTTGAAGCGCCTGCAGTGATACCGATGGTAATATTTTCACCGATACCACGAAGCCGGGTAAGGATTTCATCCTCATCCGTTTCGCCTGCATCCGCAACCAGGAAACAGGCTTCACAGTACTCCTTGCAGATTTCAAAGAGCTTGACTGTGTTTGAACTGTGCTTTCCGCCGACAACGAGCATAAGGTCGGAGGACTGCGCAAGGCTCACCGCACTGCGCTGACGATGTGCGGTAGCGCTGCAGATGGTATTAAAAACCTCTGCCTCGGGACATTCCGCACTTACAATGCGGCTGCATTTTTCCCACATAGATATATTATACGTTGTTTGCGCAACAATTGCAACCTTTTTTTCTGAATTTCTTAAAATTTTTTTCAGATTTTCACACAAAGCGGCGCTGTCGGAGCAAATATATGGTACATTTTTACAAAATCCAACAATTCCTTGCACCTCAGGATGACTTTCATCGCCAAGAATAACAATACTATAGCCCTGTTCTGATTTTTCCTTAACTATATTATGTATTCTTGCAACAAAAGGACAGGTTCCGTCGCAGCATACAACTCCATTATCCCTGCGGGAGTCAATTCGGTGGTAAATATCCTCGCCGACACCATGAGAACGGATAACCACCGCCGTATTTTCCAGCGAATCTATCTCCTCGGGGGAATTAAGGACCCTTACTCCCCTTTTCCGCAAATCCTCCACAACATTTGGATTATGGATAATCTCGCCATAGGTTACAGCCTTTCCGCCCTCATTCAGTATATTATACACAATTTTTACGGCTCTGTCAACTCCGAAGCAAAAGCCTGCGTTTTCTGCGACCTTAATCTGCGTTTTCATCGTGTTTGTCCTCTAGGGCAGCGGCCTTTGCAGGTTCAGGAAGCGCTGCGGGAGTTCCCTCCACAAGCTCGGTTATTGCGCCCATAATTCTCTGTTTAACCGCTTTCAGCTCCTTTGGAGAGGAACCCTCAATATGAAGCTCCTCCGTCTTTATTACTTTACCGAATTTAAGCGTAAGCTTTGAACGAAAATGCAGCTTTTCTCCCTCAAAACAAATTCCGCACGGGACAACATCCGCCCCCGACTTTGCGGCTATAAGGGCAACCCCTGACTTACCCTTACCGACCTTGCCGTCCTTTGAACGTGTACCCTCGGGAAAAATGACAAGATGCCTTCCCGAATTGAGCACAGCAATGCTGTCATCGATAACCGACATATCCCCTGCGCCCCTCTTTACGGGAAAAGCCCCCAGCTTTCGGATAAACCAGCCGAACAGCTTATTCCTGAACAGCTCCTCCTTTGCCATATATGAAACAGGCAGCTTCATAGGCATTGTAAGGATAACGGGGTCAGCGTAGCTGCGGTGATTCGATGCAAGAATAATGGGCTTATCGTGGGGGATATTTTCCGTTCCCTCGATATGGAAATTGTAAAACAGCTTATACAGTCCCATAACAGGATACCTTACCCATGGGAACATTACACCAGCTCCTTGTTTCAATTCACGCTCGGCAATTTCACGGAGTACGACACACGTATTCAGATATGCGCGGCTTGACCTTGTGTCAGCGGGGGATACCGATTTTTCTCCGCCCACCGCTGCCGTTAAGCTTCCTCTCAGCAATTCATCCCACCACTTATTTATCGCTTGAAATGGGGAATTCTTGCCAATTTGCGTTAAAACATCCTGAAGAAATTATAGCACATTTTTCAAAAAAAATCAACCAAGGAAAGTGGCAAATTTAAAAAGAAAACATATAAAACCTTTTTAGTTTAATCGAATAATTTGACAAAATATTAATTCTATGGTAGTATTAAAGCCTAAGTAACAAGGCGTTTTTTAACATATTAAACGGGGGAATTTAAAATGAAGGAAACACTTAAAGTAACCTCTGCTTTATGCGGAATTTTGGCAATAATATCCCTTATCACAGGAATAAGGGTCATAACGGGCAATGGTCTTTTTATCGGCATTGCATTTTTCTCAATGACAAGAAGCGGAACGGTTATGGGATTTTTTGGAAATATTATCAGCATGGCTCTAACCGTTATTGGCTTCGGGACAATGGCATATTGCGGCTTTGCGATAAAAAAGAACCCCACTTTCCGCAAGAAGGCATTCATATGGGGTCTTATTATGTCGGCGATATGCATTCTGTCGCTCATAGTGAGCATTTTCGGAAAAAGCTTCAACTTCGGAGATATAATCCTCCTTGCGCTCCCACTCGTTTATACATATGCAATATTCAGGAGCGTGTAACCGTTACCAATGCTCACGCGCCCATTCACATTTGGTGCTTAACAACTCCGTACTCATCATCAAGGCGATAGTATGAACAGTAATTATTTGTCCCCGTAAGGAATCTGTTCATATCGTCCTCATCAAGGGAAACAAGGCAGGTATAGCAGTCATAGTCCTCGTCATAAACGTAATTTACGCAGGTTTCGCAGTTTGTTGTTTTTTTATCGGACATCGAGTTCTCCCTCCAGTTTTTCAAGCAGCGCACCGCAGCCTGTCATAATATCATCATAGGTTTTGTCGAAGTCCCCTGTGTACCAGGGATCGGCAACATCACGGTCAATTCCGGCAAAGGACAGCAACTTATAAATCTTGTCCGAACCTCCTGTAATCGCTCGCATATTCCGTATATTTGCGGAATCCATTCCAACAAGGTAGTCATACCTATCATAATCGGATTTAGTAAGTCTTACCGCAGTTTTGCCCTCGGGGGATATTCCGTGTTCAAGGAGCTTTTGCCTTGTTCCTCTGTGCACGGGATTGCCGATTTCCTCGGTGCTTGTTGCAGCTGAGGCTGCTTTTATCACGTCCTCAAGTCCGTGATTTTTCACCATGCTTCGGAACACGAACTCTGCCATAGGCGAGCGGCAGATATTGCCGTGGCAAACGAACATTACTCTAATCATATTTCAAGCGCCTCCATGAATTTGCGGGATATTGCGGGGTATGATTACATGATTATTTTATCATAAAAACGGTGTGGGTGCAAGAGTTTTTTGAAATAGACCGCAATGGGTTTAAATAAACTGTATCCCATTAACGTAATCACATCAATCATACGGAGCAATAGCTGTCCATATACAATATTTCCCGCCCATAAGAAACGGCTGCGCACAGGTTATATACGCAGCCGTTATTATTTCATTAAGCCCTTTTATCAGCCGTTGTAAGCAGCAATTTCTTCATCAACAATGCTGCTGTAGGTTTCGCGGGTCTGTACCCAGCTTTCGGAAAGCTCGTTAGCGATGCCCTCATAAAGGATAGACATAACCTCATCTCCCATATAAGTGCTGAGGCCATAGCCATAGTCATAAGCCTGTGTGAACTTATCGGAATCATAAAAGTCCATAGCGATATCGTACATCTCGGATGTCCAGCCCTGGTTATTCTCAAGGTACTTCTGCTTTGTAGCCTCGGTATACTTTTCATCATAGTTAACAAGTCTATTGCAGTCATACCATGCCTTAACAACGTCGCCATTATCGGAGCCCTTTACCCACATATAAGCAAATACCTTATTTGAAACATAGTAGGTATCCGATTCGGGATCCTTGGGGAAAGGCACTATCTGTATAGTTGCATCGGGCATTGATTCTGCGGCAGCGTTATATGCCCATGTACCCATAGAATAGAAAAGGAGATCGTTGGTTGTAAATGCGGATTCTCCGCCAATCCAGCCCCTCTTGATAAGGTTGCTCTTGAAAATATCCTCAAGAACGCTCTGGGCACGTTCAATCTTGGCGCTGTTCATATTATTATAGAACTTTTCGCCGTCATATGTTACCATAGTGTCGCCTGAAGTGTAAACAAAAGCGTTTGCCCACCAGCCGCCGATGCCGTAGCAATCAGGGTTATTCTCAACATAGGTTTTCATCATATCGACAAAGGCATCCCAATCCCATTCGCCTGCTTCATAAAGCTCCCAAGGATCTTCAAGGCCCTGTTCCTCAACCATTTCAACGTTATACATAAGAATCTGAGTATCGTTAAAGGAGTAACCAAGGGGAGCGATATAATGCTCGCCGTTCCACATAAACTGGTCTGCGACATCCTTAACATTCGCCCACATTGGGTCTTCCCAATCAACAAGGGAATCGATAGGCTGATACTGTCCCTTAGAAATATCATAAGGGAACGAACGCCATTCATAAACAAAAATATCGGGTGACTGTCCGCCGAGGATAGCGGTTGCAAGGTCGTCAAAACGTTTATCGGAGGTTGTGGGGATATATTCAATCGAAGCTCCGTATGTATCTTCAAAAAGCGCAAGCTCAGCCGAACGCTCGGGAGAATCATTCGTAGGATTAAGGTCATAAATACCCATCCATTTAAGGGTTTTTCCGCTTATGTCGACATCCGTGGAAAGCTCGCCTTCATCGACAGAAACCTCGATATTATCACCGGTCCACTCGGTTTTTTCGGTAGTGGTAATATCCTCCGTAGTTTCGGCAGTTTCACTGTCCGAGCCTCCGCAAGCCGTAAGAGCGGCGGTCATAGCAAGTGCCATCAGCGCAGCGGCAATTTTCTTAAAATTCTTCAAAATTTTATTCCTCCAGTCAAAAATACAGGTTAACAAGCAGCAGCACATTACAAGGTCGCTCGATTTCGGGCGCAGATACCCGCACCCCGAAAAAAGCGCATTTATTCGGCTTCCGCTTGTTTTATCATTTGTGTAAACGTTTGCAAAAATACAAACCATCCATACTGTTACAGCTTATTATAGCACAATGACATAAATCTGTCAATAGAGTTAAAAGTTAATTATGCACATTCAACAGTAAAAATATGTTTTATTTGTACAAAAAAAGAAATAATTTTTTTCAAAAAAGCTGCGTTAAAACTCTGTTCAAACAGCAAAATATATGTTATAATATTTCAAAGCACCATTGAAAAGAGGTATTGAATGAAAGTAGAAATTTTTACCGACGGAGCCTGTTCCGGAAACCCGGGCCCGGGCGGTTACGGCGTTGTACTTCGCTACGGGGAGCACATAGAGGAGCTTTCAGGCGGAGCAAAACACACAACCAACAACCGCATGGAGCTTTCAGGGGCAATTGCAGGCCTTTCCGCACTCAAATTTCCCTGCGACGTCATTCTCACCACAGACAGCAGGTACGTTGTTGACGGAATAACCAAAGGCTGGGCGGCATCGTGGAGAAAAAACGGCTGGGTTAAATCGGACAAAAAGCCTGCGCTTAACCCCGATTTATGGGAAAAGCTGCTTGAACTTACCGAAACCCACAACGTCAAATTTGTTTGGGTCAAGGGCCATGCGGGTCACCCCGAAAACGAACGCTGCGACGCTCTCGCTGTAATGGAGCGCGACAAGGCGGCAATCTGACACGAAAAACCTGATCAACCACTTAATTTTATAGGAGCGTTTTATGGAACAATTAACCAACAGCATTGCTTCCTCCAACGAGGTTTCGGTTAAACCCGACAAGGAGGAGAAGAAATCTATCCGAAGAAAATATCTCAAGGTAGGATTTGTCATTATCTTTAATATGGCTATGTTCAACATTATCTCCATGGTAATTATATACCTCATCGGCGGAATTTACGGAGGAGATCTTTCCTCCTTCTCGGCAATAACCAAAGGCACGGCAAAATTGCTCTCAAACAGTGATATTTCCGTCATTATGTCCTGCCTTATCCCCATTATAAGCGAGTCGCTGTCGATTTTCCTCGGCTGCAAATTGTTGAAGCTCGACCTTCGCTCGCTTTTCAACCGTGACGGCTACACGGGGGGAACCGTATGCAAAGTAACCACGATAGGTCTTGGCATTCAGACAGCCGCCTCCCTTGTTGCGCAGATTATCGCAATGATTCTCGCAAAATTCGGACTTGAATCCTCCACTGCCGATCTATCCGTCGGAAACAGCTCCGCATGGTCGGTTATCCCGTTGTATTTATATGCCTGCCTGCTCGGACCTCTGCTCGAGGAACTGCTTTACCGCGGAGTTCTTCTTCAGGGGCTTAGGAAATATAACGAACGCTTTGCAATAGTTATTTCCGCACTGATTTTCGGACTTATGCATCAGAATTATCAACAATTTATTTTCGCTTTTTCGCTCGGACTTATCCTCGGGGCAATCACGCTTAAATCGGAGTCGATAATTCCATCGCTCGTAACTCATATTATCGCAAACACAACCGGCGTTTTAATCGACCTTGCTATGCAATGCGCCGATTACGAAGCATATGAAAAGGTTGCAACGGGCAGTCTTGATTTTACATCATCAAGCATTGGCTTCGCTGTAACGCTGGCATTAAATGCGCTGTTCCGATACGGTTTCTTAATTTTGGGCGGAATATTCCTCATAATCGCCCTTGTAAAAAAGGGAAATGTGCGAAAGCCCACTCCCGCAGGAAAGAGCCGCGGATGGCCTATACTTGCGCAAAGCTGGATATGGTATATCATTTTTATCGGATATATTTATCTTGCGTTTATAGAACCTATTCATAAAATTTAAGACAAAAATACGGAGAACAAGGCTGCGGATAGTTACCGCTCCTGTGTTCTCCGTTTTTAATATGTTTATGCGATTAATTGTTTCAATCCACGCTCGGCAATTTCACGGAGTTCGGCATACGCTTGAAGTTGGGGACTTCTTTCTAATTTATGTTAAACCCTATCCACCTTAAGCATATTTGTGTTGCCCGCAACGCCGAGAGGGATTCCCGCAGTGATAACGACAATATCGTCCTTTTCCACAAGATTGTGGCTTTTCGCAGCTTCAATCGCTGCGGCAAAAAGCTCATCAGTGCTTTCCTTCTCATCGATAAATACGGGAGCAACGCCCCAACTGAGGCTCATCTGACGAAGCACGGTTTCATCGGGAGTACAGCCGACAATCATACACGATGGACGGAACTTGGAAAGATTTTTTGCGGTAAGACCCGATTTTGTTACGGTAATTACAGCCTTTGCTCCCAAATCATGCGCAGTTGTAACAGCCGCATGGGAGATAGCGTTTGTAAGATTCTTATCCTTTAAAATAGGCCTTTTTGTAAGTCTTGAAATATAATTGATATCCTTTTCGGTCGTTTCGGCAATAAGCGCCATAGTTTTTACTGCCTCAACGGGGTGGGCCCCTGCGGCGGTTTCTCCCGAAAGCATGATTGCGGAAGTACCGTCATAAATGGCATTTGCCACATCGGTGATTTCCGCACGGGTCGGACGGGGGGTTGTTATCATGGATTCGAGCATTTGCGTTGCGGTTATAACCTGTTTTCCCGCCATATATCCCTTTGCGATAATATCCTTTTGGATTGCGGGAATTTGTTCAAACGGAATTTCAACGCCCATATCCCCTCTCGCAACCATAATTCCGTCCGATGCTTCAATAATTTCGTCAATGTTATTTACGCCGTCCATATTTTCTATTTTTGCGATAATCCTCGGAGTAGTCCAGCCGAGGCTTTTAGTGAACTTCCTGAGGTAATTTATATCCGCCGATGAACGGACAAAGGATGCGGCGATAAAGTCATATCCCATTTTTGCGCCGAATTCAAGATCGCTCATATCACGCTCCGAAAGATAAGGCATTGAAAGCTCAACTCCGGGAACGTTTATACCCTTATTGTTTGAAACAATTCCCCCGTTTATAATGCGGCAGACAATATCGGTATCGGTAATTTTTTCAGCCTTAAGCTCAATTACGCCATCATTTATAAGTATAGCTGTTCCCACCGTTACGTCATGGGGAAGCCCCTTGAAGCTTATAAACGCCTTTTCTGCGGTGCATTCACACGGTTCGGTTGTGAGGGTGAAAAGATCGCCCGATTTTATTTCAACGGGCTTATCGTCAACAAATCTTCCAAGGCGAATTTCAGGACCCTTTGTATCAAGCATAGTTGCAACGGGAAGTCCAAGCTCATTTCGCAGACGAACAACCTGCTCGAACCGTTTTTTGTGCATTTCATAATCTCCGTGCGAAAAGTTAAATCGCGCGACATTCATACCTGCAAGCATTATGTTCCGCATAATGTCGTCATCATCGGTAGCAGGGCCGATGGTACATACAATTTTAGTCTTTCTCATCTTAAAAACCTCCGATAAATTCAAAAAGAATTATTCCACTGTAATTTTACTCTATATTGCAGAAAAATGCAAGAGCCTATACAAATTTTTTACATAAGATTTTACTCTACCCCATTCCGTAGGTTTGAACCACCTCAAGAAGCTCGCTCTCGTAAATATCCTTAGGAGTAACAATCAAGCCCTTATCCGAATCGATATCATATCCCGCAGAAGCATAGGCAAGCCACACAAGGTGCGCGCACTGCGTAGAGCCTTGCTTTTCTATGGAACGGTATTTCCTCGGAAGAAATCCGACTATAAGATTATACGGTCTGCCGACAAGATAATTTTCGGCGGCTTCGGCAATGCTTTTACGTTCCTCCGAGGAAGCATTTTTCAGTCGAAGAACCGTTACATTGGGATAATGCTCCCACTTATCAAGGGATTGAACGGATGAATTTCTCCCGATAACAACCGCCTCAACGGTCCTCCCTTCCTCGGCATTTATAACAATTGCGGCATGGCCGTTTCTCCAGCTGAAAACGTGGGATGAACGGGTTATAAGAATATCTCCGTCCTCAATATCCGCAAATTTAAGAAGCGGCTTCGGAACATATTCCTCGCTTGAAACGGGCGAATTTCTCTTGCATATAAAATCAATCGGCGAATAATAAATCTGCTGATATTCTTCAAGCTCCGAAAGACTTGAAAGACTGTTTACAGCGGATTTACCGAGCCCCGTTTGATTGAGAATAAACGCATAATCCTCATCATTAAGGCTATCCTTTTCCGCAATAAATGAAATATCCGACTTTTCCGACGATGGATATATATGTGTAATTCCCTCAATATAAAATTTTGAAGCGAAATATAATGATATAACGCAATAGCACCATAAGACACTCAGAACGGTTTTTTTATTAAATTTAAGCATTTTAAGCATTTTCCAAGATTGTAAGTTGCATTTATTTTACCCCGATATGTTCAGAAACATTCATATTGCATAAAAACCGTTAATCTGCGAAAATTACTGCGGCTTTTAAAGGATAATTGTGTTAAAAAGATGAAAATTGAAATGGTTATTGACAGACCTTTTTCAATATGATATAATGTTCGCTGAACGATTGTTAAGCGAAAATGAAAGGAATGAACCTAAGCAAAATGTCCAAAAATCCCGCAAATCTTCGCCGGGAACAGGCTGAAGCCACAAGACGCAGGCTTATCGAAACAGGCAAAAGGGCATTCTCCGAAAACGGGTACCATGAAACATCCGTAAGGGTTTTAAGCAGGGAGCTTGATATTTCGGAAAGCCTGCTTTATCATCACTTCCCCGCAGGGAAAAAGGAGCTTTTCTTTGAAATTTTAAAGGAGGAGCTTTCGGTTATTTATGCCAAGCTTGATGAATTTGAAAAAGCGGGCTTTGGGAATCTTACTCTTGAAGAAATTCTTGACAGCGCCTTTGCGCTTCTCTGCGACACTGTTTCCAAGCATATAGACACCATACGCATTATCCTCATGGAGCGGGAGGTAAGGGAATTTGTATCGAAACAGGATATGAGCAGCTTTTTATGCCGTTTCAGCTGCTGGTTTGAAAAACTTATTAACCGAAGCGTCAAAATCGGGGAAATCAGGAATATTGACTGCGCGGCGGCGGCTTTTACGCTTAAATCGGTATTTCTTAACTATATCTTTATTAATGCTCTCGGCATTGAACCGGAATTTATGATTGATTCGGAAAAATGCAGGAGAATTATTTCCTACCATGTAGGTTTGTGGAAATGATTTTCGATAAGGGTTAATACGGCTGTGTTCAAAAATGGACATTTTGCCGACGCTATACAGAATTGAAAGGAAGAATTTATTAATGCTTCAATTAAAAAACATTGTAAAGCAGTATGGTGAGGGTGATACCGCCGTTACCGCACTGAATGATGTATCGGTCACCTTCCGTGAAAATGAGTTTGTTTCAATCCTCGGCCATTCGGGCTGCGGAAAAACAACGCTCCTCAATATTATCGGAGGGCTTGATCATTACACCTCGGGCGATTTAATCATTAACGGCGTTTCCACAAAAAATTACAAGGACAGGGATTGGGATTCCTACAGAAATCATTCCATCGGCTTTATTTTCCAAAGCTATAACCTTATCCCGCATCAGACCGTTCTTGCCAACGTTGAGCTTGCCCTTACAATTTCGGGCGTTTCAAAAACGGAGCGCAGAAAAAGGGCAATTGAGGCTCTTGAAAAGGTGGGGCTTGGCAATCAGCTCCATAAACGCCCGAACCAAATGTCGGGCGGCCAAATGCAGCGAGTTGCAATTGCCCGCGCGCTCATTAACAACCCAGACATTCTCCTTGCGGATGAGCCGACAGGCGCATTGGACAGCGAAACCAGCATTCAGGTTATGGAACTGCTCAAGGAAATCGCCAAGGATAAGCTTGTTATAATGGTAACCCACAACCCCGAGCTTGCCGAGCAGTATTCAAATCGTATCATAAAAATTAAAGACGGCGTTCTCACCGCTGACAGCAACCCGTTCACTCCCGAACAAAACGACGCCTCCGCCGAAATGAAAAAGAGTCGTGTTTCAATGTCGTTCTTTACGGCTGTTTCACTCTCGCTTAATAACCTGCTCACCAAAAAGGGACGTACAATTTTAACTGCATTCGCAGGTTCAATCGGCATAATCGGAATTGCCCTTATTCTTTCTCTTTCGACAGGCATAAACGATTATATAAATGGGATTCAGGAGGACACGCTTTCCTCCTACCCAATCCAAATATATGAAGAAACCGCCGACACCGCAAGCCTTATGAGCGCAATTATGGAAAGCACGGGCGTTTCGACAGGCGGCAGTGACGATTCCGATGAGGAGATTCCTGAGAAAATCTATTCAAACACTGCGGTTTACGAAATTTTTAACACCATAAATTCATCCGCAAAGCAGACGAACGATATGGCTTCAATCAAGGAATTCCTTGAAAATGACGAGATTATACAGGAGAACGCAAGCTCAGTTTCGTTCAGCTATGACGTTAAGATGCCCATTTTCACTGAAGACCCCTCGGGGCAGATAATCAAAGCCGATTTCAATGAAATGTATATGGACACCTTAGGACTTGCGACCGAATCCTCCTCGGTAATGTCCGGCGCTATGGAAATGTCGCCTATGGGACAGCTGAGTATTTTTGAGGAGCTTCTTCCCGCCGAAACCTCGGACAGCATTAATGATATTATTTACAATCAATATGACCTTATTTACGGAAGCTGGCCGCAGAATTATGACGAGGCTGTTCTTGTTCTTACAAAGGATAATGAAATTCCCGACATTATTATGTATACGCTCGGATTCAAAAATAAATCGGATATGCCTGAAATTTTGCAGTCCGCTATGAGCGGAGAAATCATTGAGGACTACGGCACAACTGAATGGGATTTCGATGAAATATGCGGCAAGGAATTTAAGCTCATCCTTCCATGCGAATATTATCAGCCGAGCGAATTGGGCAGCGGTTACGTTGACCTTACCCAAACCGATGCGGGACTTGAATATATCTACAGCTCGGATGATATTGGACTTAAAATTAAAATAACGGGATTTATTCGTCCGTCGGAGGATTCCTCCGTTTCGATGCTGACGGGCTACGTTGGCTACACAAAGGCGCTCACCGATTATGTTATAAACAAGACCAATGACAGCGAAATTGTTAAGGCCCAGCAAGCTGACGAAGCAACAGACGTTATCACGGGACTTCCCTTTAAAACGGATTCCTACGTTGAACCGACCGATGCCGAGAAGGCCGCCGAGGTTAAGGCTTATATCGCAGATTTGAGCGCCTCCGAAAAGGCTGATGTTTTCCGCTTTATTTCCTCGCAGCCGAATGAAGCCGATGTTGACGCTTATGTTACACAGTATATGTCACAGGTTACGCGTGAAGCTCTTGAGGAGCAGATGATCGGCGCATATGCACAGCAGATGGGCGTTGAATCCGACTCCGTTTCCTCATATATTTCGCAGATGGACGATGAAACCCTTTTTGGCTATGCTGAGGAGGCAATCAGGACACAGTATGCCGAGCAGTATGCCGCACAGGTTGAGCAGCAGCTTTCGGCAATGACCGCCGAACAGCTTTCCATGGCAATGGATACGACCGAATATACGGATGAACAATATGCCGTTATATTTGACGAATTCATCCCCGAGGAATTTTCTTCGGGAAGCTATGACGATAACCTTTCACTTTTGGGTCAGGTTGATTTCGACAGTCCGTCGCAGATAAACATTTATGCAAAATCATTTGCGGAAAAGGACGAAATCTCCGACAGAATTACCGAATACAATGATTCCGTTGACGATGACAGCCAAATTCACTACACGGATTATGTTGCGCTGCTTATGTCCTCTATCACCGATATTATCAGCGGCATTTCCTATCTTCTTATTGCGTTTGTTGCAATTTCACTTATTGTATCTTCGATTATGATAGGAATTATCACATATATTTCCGTGCTTGAAAGGACAAGGGAAATCGGTATTCTTCGTGCAATCGGCGCATCCAAGAAGGACGTTTCCACCGTATTCAATGCGGAAACACTCCTTGTCGGACTTACGTCGGGACTTATTGGCATAGGCGTATCGGCTCTTGCAATTATTCCGATAAATGCCATAGTATACCATCTCACAGGAATTGAGGGATTGAAAGCGGTTCTTCCTGTTGGAGCGGCGGTTATACTTGTTATAATCAGTATGGCGCTTACGCTTATTGCGGGACTTATCCCATCAAGAGTTGCTTCAAAGAAAGACCCTGTTGAAGCGCTCAGAACGGAATAAACTCAAATTCCCCGACCGACTGCGTGATCGGGGAATTTTTTTGATGTTTCCCTTGTAGTCCGCCACGAAAAAGGAATCTTGATAAGCTAAAGAAAACGGCTGATTAGAGTTATTACGATGGTGCGGGAAACTGACATATCACGAAAAGTGTATCATAGATTTATGGAAGATACAATGCACTTTCTATATACGTATATGCAGGGACTTTCTTTGCATTTTATACTTATCGGACTTGTTCTGTATAGTGTACATTTGACCCAAAATAAATGGTTTATGTAAATAATTGTTATGTACAGTTTGTAAAAAAGCAGAGTTTTAAATATGTAAGTTTATTTTTAATTTTATGAAAAAAGTATTGACACATCGAGAAAAATGTTGTACCATTGGTATAGTGGGCTTTTGCTTTCGATGAAGCATAAGGGAGTGTGTTTATGAAGAAATCAAATCGCATTTATCATTGTATTTATGTCGGAATGATACTGCTGTTTGTTTTGGCAATCGTTTATTTGATTTCAACAGACAACACAGCTTCTTGGACAAGTGTATTCTCACGGGATTCTGTTGCTTTTGATGAAGGCTGGTACTGTGAGGATGGCGAAGCGGCGGATATGTCCCATCTCAACCAATTGACAGAGCCTTATGTCGAAACAAGCGTGTATCACATATTGCCAAGTGAAATTGACAGTGATTGTTACCTCTGCTTTCGCAGTAAAAATATATACTATCAGGTTTATGTCGGCGATGAGCTGCGTTACGATCCTGAAGTGCCGGAAAGTGAACTTTACAACCTTTCTTTTGGCACAAGGTGGAATTATGTTGCGCTTGAAAGCACCGATGTGGGGAAGACGGTAGAGATTCGATTTTATACCGTATATGAGGAATCACGAGCTTGTGTGGATAATTTAACGCTTGGCCCTGCTGCCGGTTCTATTCTTTCTATGCTTCAATCGAAATCCTTCTCATTTATTACCTGTCTGCTTTTGCTTTTCATCGGGGTTTTACTGATTGTTGCGGATATTCCTATCAATATTCGAAAAGAAAAGAATCATGAGCTATTATATCTAGGTCTTTTTGCCACAAGTATTGCGGTGTGGTGTTTTGCGGAGACTAATATAATGCAGCTTTTTACCAATGACAGCCGAATGCTGCAATTGGTTTCTTGCTCTTCTTTGATGATGATTCCGATTCCGATAGTGTTATATTTAGATGCTGCTTTTGAGCTTCACAGGCATTTTCTTGTTCCTGTGATATGCTTTGCATCCGGCGCGGAATTTGTCATATGCACGATTTTACATTTGACCAAAATCCTTGATTTCCATGAAACATTGACGCTGACGCATATTTTATTGCTCACTTTAGCTGTCATAATGATTTCCGTTATTTTTTGGAATGTATTTTTGAAAGCAAAATCGCATTCTGTTTTCCAATTTTTGCGTACTATCGGTTTTTCGGGAATCTGTTTTGCCACAGTGATCGATATCATTCGTTATTATCGTGGGAGCGGCAGTGATTCTGCGATGTTTGTCCGTGTCGGACTTTTGATTTTTGTAATTTGCTACGGAAGCTCAAGCTTAGAAAAGACAATTAATGCGGTAAAGCTTGGAGTACAGTCTGAGCTTATCAGCCAGCTTGCCTATCGGGACGGCTTAACGGCAATCGGCAATCGCACGGCATTTCAAGAACAGCTTGAATCATTGGAAGGAACAAAGGAATCGCTGGAATGTATCGCTATCATTATGTTCGATGTCAATGATTTAAAATATGTCAATGACAATTTGGGACATCAGGTGGGAGATAAAATGCTGGTGGCTAGCGCTAACATAATCAAAGAATCCTTTTCTGCTTTGAATGCATCTTGTTATCGTATTGGCGGAGATGAGTTTGCTGTGATATTAAGCGGTGAACACACACGGGAACGATGCAAGGAAGGATTGGCGCAGTTCAAAAAGAATGAAAAAGCATTCAATGAAAACGACACAGAAAAGCTGTTTCACGTAAGTATTGCCAGCGGTTATGCTTTTTATGAAAAGACAGATAATAATTCAAAGCTGGATGACATTTATCGAGAAGCGGATGCAAAAATGTATCAAAATAAAAAGGAAATCAAGGCTGCCAGAGCGGCATCGCCTGCATTTTCTATGTAAAATATTGAATTATTGCGCCATTGAAGAATAGATGCCTTTAAAAAACGGGTTTAGTTTATGAAACTAAGCCCGTTTTTTATATGGGCAGTCTTTCCCAATCCAACAGCTGCTCCGACAAAAATAATTAAAAGACATTCTGTTGCCGTGTCTAATATGATACACCGTAACAATAGCATTTTTTACGCCCTAACGATGCACCCGCACCCGTGTGCAAAAATGCACCACCCTCTTAACGATGCCGT
>JAJQIG010000026.1 GCA_021199335.1 Oscillospiraceae bacterium
CGAAGATGGAACCCGCCGCCTAAGAGGCGGGGGACATCGGCAGCATTGTTATAAATCAAAACGACAGTACAGTAACAAACAATAACATGATTTTATTGCTATTTACACAAAAAAAATTGCTTTATACAAGCTATTTTCTACTAAAAACTTAACAAATTCCCCCTTGACCTGTTGCCGATAAAGTAGTAAACTATTATAAATATATGTTTAAAAGGATAATGTAAATCTAAGGGAGGAATTTAAAATGCTTCAGACTGATATGAACAAAAAATTTGCAAAGGAAGGTCTTACCTTTGATGATGTTCTGCTTATTCCCGCAGAATCAAACTGTACTCCGAATATGGTTTCCCTTAAAACAAGACTTGCGGGAGATGTTATGCTTAACACTCCTATTATGACATCTGCTATGGACACGGTTACGGAGGCTAATATGGCTATCGCTGTTGCCCGTGAAGGCGGCATCGGTATTATTCATAAGAATATGTCCGTTCAGCAGCAGGCTGAAGAGGTTGATAAGGTTAAACGCTCCGAGAACGGCGTTATTGTTAATCCGTTTTCCCTTACGGCGGATAAACTTGTTTCCGAAGCCGATGAGCTTATGGGCAAATACAGAATTTCGGGCGTCCCCGTTGTTGACAAAAAAGGCAAGCTTGTTGGAATTCTCACAAACAGGGACCTCCGCTTCCTGAACGATTTCTCAATCCCAATCAGCGAGGTTATGACTAAGGATAATCTCGTTACAGCCCCTGTCGGAACTGACCTTAAAGGCGCGCAGAAAATCCTTATGCAGCATAAAATAGAAAAGCTGCCCCTCGTTGATGATAACGGCATACTCAAGGGACTTATTACAATTAAGGATATTGAAAAGGCTGTGCAGTACCCCAATTCCGCAAGAGATAAATCGGGCAGACTTCTTTGCGGAGCGGCAATCGGTGTTGCGCACAATATGATGGAACGTGCCGAAGCCCTTGTTGAAGCCCAGGCTGACGTTCTTGTTCTCGATTCCGCTCACGGTCATAATATTAACATTATAAATGCGGTTAAGGAGGTTAAGGCGGCATTCCCGGGAACTCCCGTTATTGCGGGAAACGTTGCAACAGCCGAAGCAACCGAAGCCCTTATCGCAGCGGGAGCTGACTGCGTAAAGGTTGGTATCGGCCCCGGTTCAATCTGTACAACACGAGTTGTTGCGGGAATAGGCGTTCCGCAGATTACGGCGGTTTACGATGCGGCCTGTGCGGCTGTGAAGCACGGCATTCCCGTTATTGCCGACGGCGGCATAAAGTATTCGGGCGATATTGTTAAGGCGCTTGCGGCGGGCGCAAATGTCGTTATGCTCGGTTCTCTCCTTGCAGGCTGCGAAGAAGCTCCGGGTGATACGGAAATTTATCAGGGCAGGCAGTTCAAGGTTTACAGAGGAATGGGTTCCCTCGGAGCAATGGCTTGCGGCTCTAAGGACAGATATTTCCAAGAGGACGCCAAGAAGCTTGTCCCCGAGGGCGTTGAGGGACGTGTTCCTTACAAGGGACCTGTTTCCGATACTATTTTCCAGCTTATCGGCGGAATCCGTTCAGGTATGGGCTACTGTGGCTGTGAGAATATCGAAATGCTTCACGAAAAGGCTCAGTTTGTTAAGATTACAGGCGCAGGACTTAAGGAATCGCATCCCCACGATATTTATATCACCAAGGAGGCTCCGAACTATTCCGTTCAAATCTGATGGGTGTGTAAATTTTCAGCCTTAGGGAAAGGAAATTGCTTCTTCCCAAGGCTTACGCAAAACAGGCGGCAAATCAGTTTTTACCGCCTGTTTTTGGTAAGTGGAATGTTAATGTTAACATGGCGAAGCCGCAGACTATTCTCTAAAAAAACGGCTTGACTTAGATATGATAAAGGGTTAATTTGTTAGGAGAAAGATTATTATGAAGAAAATTTTAGCGTTAATTGCCGCAGTAATGATGTGCGGCGCCGTGCTTTCGGGCTGCGGAGGCAATGATGATGAATCATCAGCCGAGGAAGCATCGGAGATAAGCGAATCCGCAGTCGAGGATGCGGAGGAAACAACCGAATCTGCGGATTCCGCATCCACAGCTGATGCTAACATTGAGGTTTCGGACGAATATCAGGAATTTATCGAAATTTTAAAGGAAAACGTTCCGATTTACGGCGCATATATTGAAGAAAGCACCAAATTCCCCGTTTATAACTCATTTTTTTATACAGATGAGGATGATGAGGGAACCTACTCGGTTGAAATGGAGGTTATAATTGCCGCCATTAACAGGATTGCTGTAAATACGGTTATGGACGAAGGCGCAGTCAATATTATTGTTGACGGAAATATGTACTACCTGGTAAGCCCCGACAGCAATGCGGCTTTGTATATGGAGCTTGATGATGAAACGGCGGCGGAATTAACGGAAAGCCTTAAATCATCTATGAATCCTTCATTTGACGCTTCCGCCGCAGAGTATGAAAGCGGAAAAACCGATTACAACGGAACGGAGTATCTTTACGAAACCATTAATGTAAATGATGAGGAATCGGAAATAAATTCAATCACGGTTTATGCCGACACCGAAACGGAAGAAATTAAATACATCGATGTTGATGGAAGCGTAATGGAAATGAAAGGCTTCGGCCACGATATTGACGAAAGCGTTTTTGTTATCCCCGATGATTATGAGCTTATTAACATGGAAGACATGGACTAACGATGATACGAAAATAGTATTTAACTCATTAACCGCCGCTGAATGACAGATATTGTTATTCAGCGGCTTTTTGCATAAGGAACGGCTTCATTGCTGAGAATAAGTATTGCGGCAAGGTTCGGGAAGAGCATAAGCGCATTAAAAATATCCGCTTGCTTCCATATTAAATCTGTCGAAATGACTGCGCCCGCATATGCCGCCGATGTGTATGCGATGCGGTAGAGTGTTTTAAGTTTTCCACTCGGCGAGAGATAGACGGCGCATTTCTCACCGTAAAAATACCAGCCGATAACCGCCGCAAATGCAAAGATAACGTTTGCGGCTGCGATAAAATATGCGGAGAATTCGCCTATGCCTTTTTCAAATGCGAATATGACCATATCAGCGCCGCCAAGTCCCGCTTCATCCGCGCCTGTGCAGAGGATTACAAGGGCGGTTAGGGTACAGCACAAAACTGTGTCGATGAAAACCTCAAGGATTGCCCACATACCCATTGCGGTCGGGTCATCGCATTTTGCGGAGGTATGCGCAAAGACGGAGCTGCCCATTCCCGCTTCGTTGGAGAATATGCCCCGCCGCAGTCCAACGCTTAAAGATTTATTAATAATTGTTCCCATGATTCCTCCTGCGGCTTGGGAAATTCCAAAGGCAGATTTTACTATATTTGTTATTACTTCTGAAATGTTATTGCCATATAATACAATTACGACAAGTGAGAAAAAAATATATGCAATGGATATTATTGGAATGATTTTCTCCATAACCCCTGCAATAAAATTTGCCCCCCTAAAGATAACAGCGGCAACGGCAAGGGCAAAAACTGCGCCTATGATAACTCTCGGCAGACCGAAATTATCGAGCGAGGATGCCGCCGAATTTACCTGCGACATATTTCCCGTAAAAAATGATGCGGTTATGCAGGCGACTGCGAAAAGCACTGCCATGCCGTGTGAATTTATTCCTTTATCAAGGTAAAGCAGCGCACCGCAGGAATTTTTCTCCGAACGAAATCTTTTCTTGTAATGTACACCGAGGACGTTTTCTGTAAAGGCTAGCGCCATTACAACAAATGCAGACAAAATCATCCAAAAAACCGCCCCGCATCCGCCAACGGAAATTGCTGCTGCAACCCCGATTATGTTCCCCGTTCCCATAGATGCGCCAAGAGCGGTTGACAATGCCTGCAGGTTGGAAATACCGCCTTTTGATTTTTCGGAACAGTCCTCCGAGGGTGAAAGCAGTGTCTTTTTCAAAATCCTTACGGGATGAATAAGCTGTATAAACCCACAACGGACAGTAAGGAAAATTCCCGATGCAAAAATTAGTATAAGTGTAGCTTTTCCCCATAACAAATTGTTTATTTCATCGATAATATTACTTATTGTACTAATCAAATGCAGAGCTTCCTTTCATTTTTAAGAGTAAAAAACGAATTTTGCGAATATATTTCCAACATAGCTTAGAATCGCCGACTAAGAGGGTGCGTGTGTTCGGCGGTCATCAGTCGTGAGTTCAAGCGCAGCTTTAACAAGCTGCCAAAATTGCGAAGCAATTTTGCAAGCCATC